>JAEESS010000025.1 GCA_016286445.1 Bacillota bacterium | reverse complement strand
GCGGCCGATAAGAACGCAGCACAACCCGCAAAAACCGGACAGCCGCATGCTGGCCGCTTTTGTTCATTTCGGGGCGATTTGCGTTCCCGATCGGCTGCGTGTCCGCAATCACCAGTCAAACAGGCTTGCGATCCCGCCGGTCGCCGCGGCGATCAGCAGCACAATGCCGAAAATGATCGCTGCGAGCACCAGGACGCACCAGTACGACCGGGCATAGTTGCGGCGGTTGATGTTCGCACTGCTGCAGGAAAAGACGATCAGGAAAATGAATCCGACGATCGGGATCGCAAACAGCAGGCCATATCCGAAATACGCCCATGCGCCGAGCGGACGGAACCTCGCCGGAAGCTGATCCTCGGTGATCTCTCTCTGCTGGATCACGATCGGCTGTACCGGCTGCGTCGGCTGATACCGCGGCATGCCGTTCGGCGGCATCTCCCGGGAAGGCGCAGTCCGGATCGGGGATCCGCTCGTATTCGGCTGCTGCCGAACAAGCCTCGCGCCGCAGTGCATGCAGAAGACGGTGCCGTCATTTACTGTTTTTCCGCAATAAGGACAATTCATTGCTGTACCTCCTCTTTTTTGAACCGCGGTTCCTTTCGGCCGCAGTGATTGTATATATTGTATGAGATAATGTCCCGTTTGTCAATGCGTTTCCGGTCCGACCGCACGCGACGATCGGCTCCGTTTTTTCTTTTTTTCTGAGAATGCGATCCCTTTCGGCACGATCGAACGTCTTTATAGGTGAACGGCCGTGAAATACCAAGGAGAATGACTATGAAAGATGTAACCGAAACGTTCAATACCGTATACGACGCGACGTTTCGCGAGCTGATGCGCTGCTGCCTTTTGAAGGTGCCGATGGAAGACGCGCACGATCTGCTGCAGAACACCTATGCGCAGTTCTATCGCACGCTTGTGAAGAAGGGCAAAAGCGCGATCCGCGATCCGAAGGCGTATCTTATCACGACGCTGAAGCATGAAATTGCAAGCTACTACCGATCCGGCGCAAAGCGAAAGACGGTTTCGCTCGAAGTGCTTTCCGACGAACCGGACGACGTGTCCGTCGAGGACCTGAGCCTCGATCATGCGGCGATCGGCGACATTCTGGAGCGCCTGAAAGACGAATCGGAGCTTACGCAGCGCATGTTCATCCTGTATTACGGATACGGCATGAAGTTAGGCGACATCGCAAAGGAAACGGGCACGTCGGCGGTCGTTGTGAAAAGCAGACTCGCCCGCGTGCGCAGAAAACTCAGAACATCCTTCGGAGAGGAGAACACATTATGACAAAGACATCCGAACAGCTCCTGTCCTTTGCGGAAAACGAGCTGATGCAAAAAGAATCCATTCGCCGCGCGGTGCTTTCCGAAGCGCCCGCGAAGCAAAAGAAGCCGGTCGCGTGGACAAGGATCCTGCTGCCGATCGCCGCGTGCTTGGTGCTTCTTTGCGGCACGGTGCTTTTAATCCCGTCAGCAAGAGCGGAGGTGTTTCGTTGGCTTCACATCTCGCGTCCGGAACAGTATCTGACCGATGATCCCGAAGAGCGCACGCCAAACGAAGCGCTCGAAACGCTGATCCTGCCGCCCGTAACCGATGAACCGTCCGCCAACGGAATCCTTTCCGTTGACGATGAACCGATCTGGCAAAGAATCGCGGACGATTTTCGCATCGATCTCGGCGAAACGATGTACGACGGCGAACAGCTGTACCTTACGGTCACCCTGCACGGACTGACCGCACTGCCCGAGGTTGACGCCTATACGGGCGGCAGCGCAACACAGACGCGCGTTCCGGAAGACCGGATTGGAGAATTCTTTGAGGACGGCAAGGTTCCGGAGGAATTCACAAACGGCACGATGTCGTTCTTTGAGGAAAGCATGGGGCAGTATTTCCTGCGCTTTGCCGACGGCACGGAAATCTACGGCGGGTTTGTTTCGACGCTCGACTCGAATCCCGATTTCATGGCAGCGCTCGACCGCAATTTTGACGAATACGGCGAGGATCCGCTTTCCGACGCGGACCGCGAAGCGATCAGCCGCGATTCGATCCAATGGCTCTCGGGCAATGCACTGACCGGCGTTGTGAGATGGAGTACCTACGGTACGATCCCTGTTCGGGAGAACGGAGAAACCGTCATCCGCAATACAAGCGATTATTTAAAAGAGCATACCGACGAGAGCGGGATTCTGACCGCGGAAGTGATCTACCGCGCGATCAGCACCATTCCGGAGGAAACGGTGCACCTCGAAGCCGAGCTCGGCACGGCGCGCTTCACCCTCACCGCTGTCGACGCGCTTGAGCGAGACGCGCTCACGCCCGTTTCGGAGCCCGTTGCGTTCGGGCATTGTGACGTGAAGCTGTCCTATACGGAGTGGATCAAGACCGATTACGACGATTCGACCCATTGTGTGACCAATCTGCCCGCCGATCTTTACGGGCTTTGCGCGCGGATCGAAAGCGCAGGAACAATCGACGCGCTCGGCATTCACGGAGTCTGCCTCCGGTTTGATCTGCCGGGTGACTGGACGCCGGAAATGTGCGCCGCGTTCCGCAACAGTCTGGAGTTTGAACTCAGGATCGACGGTAAACACTGCAGCACGGCCGACTCGTGCGACCGGGTTGACACACATACGCTTCTGTTCACGATCGACACATATGAATTCCCATACGATCAGCTCGCTTCCGCCGAATCGATTTGCATCACGCCCTCGCTGTTCTTCTGCGACACGTTTATCGTCGGCGACACCAAAACCGAAATGCAGGACAACGTGCCGTACATTCATCCGGATACAAACGAGCGCGTCAACTGGGACGGTCATCTGATGCCCCTGCCGGAAGCCGTATTCACGCTTTCGATCCATCCCTGAATACGATAAATGCCCCATGTAGAAAAAAGCGCTTCCTTCGCGGAAGCGCTTTTTTACGTCAAATGTGAGATACGGTTCTCAATCCGTCAAATTCAGCGACATGCGCGGTGAATTTGACACCTTGCAGTTTCCGCCGCCCGGTGCAGCTTGTCTGCATAGGCGGGAACTGAAAACCAGTCTGTTGAAAACTTATTTTCGACAGACTGAATCAATAGAACGTCGCAACCGGCTGCTCCGGTTCGGTTGCGGGTTGGAAAGAATGTACGGTGAGCACCGGACCCTTTTTGCCGTAGATGTTCGAGAACTTGACGTTGATCGTGCCCTCGACGATCCCCCAGCTTTTGTGCTTGACGGACTTTGCCATGTCCCACTTGCACACGAGCGGGCAGTAGGCGATGTCCGCCTCGCAGCAGGTCATGATGTGCCGCCCGGCAAGGAACGTGTCCTTCGGCAGGCGCATGTTGTTCGCGCAGAGACCCTTATAGCGGACCGTCTTGCCCTCATACTTTGCGGGCTCGTCGACCAGATCGCGGTAAAAGAGCGCATAGTCCTTGTCGTCGATCTCGACAACGTCGGCGTTCAGATCGAACGGCAGCGGATCCTCGATGTCGTCCTCCACGCTCGTGCCGTCGGTGAGATCGTACACGATCTGCGCCCCGCGGGAGATCCCGCGCACAAGCTTGTGCAGCTCCATTCTGTCCTGCTCCGGCTCAACGCGCGTGAAGATGACGAGCTCTGCGGTGGTCAGCTTGTCCACGACGAGCTGCCGCATGTTCGCGTTGAACGCCGCGATCGAGCTCGCGTCGACCATCATCGTCTCCTGCGCGATGCCCCAGTTGTCCGGCAGGCGGTCAAAGAGATCGTTCATCTGCCACATGCCGTTGTACTCGATCATGACCCGCGTTGCCGCCGCCTTGCGCTGCCACAGCGAGAGGTTCGCAGGCGTCAGCTCCGCGGGGCTGTCGACCGTGTGGATCGTGACGTTGTTGATCGAGAAGCGCGAAGGCACAAGCTCCTCCTCGCCCTCCTCGCACAGGATGACCAGCGTGCGCTGTCCTTCGTTGAAGCCGGGATCCTCGAGCATCGACTGCAAGAACGTCGTCTTGCCCGCGTCGAGAAAGCCCGTGAATAAGAAGACCGGAAGCATCATGGCAGCTTACTCCGTAAAGAGCGCCTTCAAAGCGTCCTCGTTCATCTTCGAGCCGATCACGCAGAGCCGCCCGATCACGCCCGCAGGACCTCTGCGGATCTCGACCTCGCCGGGAACGTGGTCGAAGTGGATCCACTTCTCGCCGTCCGCCGCCGGGACCACGCCCTTTGCGCGGAGCACCGTGCCGTAGGTCGCCGCATCGTCGAGCTTTGCGATCTTATTACGGATCTCGTCCTCGGTGAAGCGGTGCATCGTCTCGACGCCCCAGCTACTGAAAACCTCGTCCGCGTCGTGTCCGTGGTGGTGATGATGATGGTGCTCGTGCTCCTCATCCTCGTCATCATCGTCATGATGGTGGTGGTGATGGCAGCATTCATGCTCCTCATCCTCATCATCGTCGTCGTGATGATGGTGGTGATGGCAATGTTCATGCTCCTCATCCTCGTCGTCGTCGTGATGATGGTGGTGATGGCAATGCTCATGCTCCTCATCATCATCTTCGTCATCGTCATGGTGATGGTGATGATGGCATTCGCACTCCGGATCGTCGCACTCGTCCTCGTCGTGGTGATGATGCTGCTCCGCCTTCAGCGCTTCCATATGCGCCTTCAGCGTGTCGCGGCTCTCGATCGCCTTGACAAGATCCGCGCCCGCAAGCGAATCCCACGGCGCGGCGACGACCGTCGCTTCCGGGTTCAGCTCGCGCACCATGTCGAGGACTTCCTTCAAGCGCTCCTCGGAAACGTCCTGCGAACGGCTCAGAATCACGCAGTCCGCCGCTTCGATCTGGTTTACATAGAACTCGCCGAAGTTCTTGCGATAGACACGCGCCTTTTTGGCGTCGACGACCGCGATGCAGCTATTGATCACGACGTCGTCGGTGAGGACGCCGCTGACCGCGCGCTTGACGTCGGAAAGCTTGCCGACGCCGGACGGCTCGATGAGGATGCGGTCCGGATGAAACTCGTCCAGTACCTTTTTGAGCGCTTTGGAAAAGTCGCCGACGAGCGAGCAGCAGATGCAGCCGGAGTTCATCTCCGTAATCTCGATGCCCGCTTCCTGCAAAAACGCGCCGTCAATGCCGATCTCGCCGAATTCGTTCTCGATCAGCACGAGCTTTTCGCCGTTGAAGCCGTCCGCGATCAGTTTTTTAATGAGCGTCGTCTTGCCCGCGCCCAAAAACCCGCTGAAAATATCAATCTTCGTCATAGATATCCTTCTTTCCTCCGGGGTCTCCCCCGCCTTTTCTCGCCTGCTATCCTATCACGTTTTTCGGATTTTGCAAGCGCTATATTGTGGATTTTTTGTGAGAATCGTCTTTCATCCGCAAGCCGAACCGCACATGCAGCGCGTTGACCGGGCAGGATCGCGCGCACCTGCCGCAGCGGATGCACTCCGCCGAATTGAACTGTTTCCTCGGATCGATGCCCATCGGACAGACCGTTTCGCACTTGCCGCAGTTCACGCATTTGTCGTTTTCAAAGCGCAGATGCACAAGCGCGATGCGGTTGAACATGCCGTAAATCGCGCCGAGCGGGCACAGATACCGGCAGAATGGGCGGGAAATCAGAAGCGACAGCAGAAGCAGCGCCAGAAGCACGCCGACCTTCCACCAGAACAGGAAGCCGAGCTGTCCCCGAAGCGACGGATTCGCAAGCACCAGCGGGATCCCGCCGAACAGCGTGCCCGACGGACACAGGAGCTTACAGAACCACGGCACGAGCACGCCCCTGAACGCGGACAAAAGCGGCAGCCCGATCACGAGCACGCCGAGCACGGCGTACTTGAGCCACCGCAGAAACCGTTCATACGGGAACGTGCGAATCTTTTTGAAGAACGGGATGCGGTAAACAAGGTCCTGCACCCATCCGAACGGACAGAGCCAGCCGCAGATCCAGCGTCCGAGCGTGAGACCGAACAGCAGCAGGAACCCGAGCACATAGAACGGAAATGCGGGCTTCTTGTAGCCGCTGCTCATGGAATTCTGCAGCGAGCCGATCGGACATGCGCCGATCGCCGCGGGACACGAATAGCAGTTCAGCCCCGGCACGCAAACGGATTTTGTCTTGCCCTGCTCGATCGTGCCGAGGAAGAAATGATGCAGTTTGGGGTTCATGAGGAGGAACGCCGCCGCCTGCACGGTGAGCCGCTTCCACTCGCCCTTTACGCGTTTTGCCCTATCCAATGCCGATACACTCCAGACAAATATGCGTCGCCTTTATGAGGACCGACGAGACCTGATTTGAAAAGATCCCGTACAGCAGAAAAGCCGTGCCCAAAGCAAAGAGCACGGAAAAGATGCAGATGCGGACGGTCCGCTTCATCCGAGCAGGTTGTCGACGGTTGCTTTCCATTGATCGTAATCCATGCTGCCGATCACTTCTCCGCCGACCTCGTCTCCGTTCCTGTCAAAGAAGTACGTCGCGGGAATGTACATGGAACGTTGGGACAGCGCGATCAGTCCGCCGACCGGTTCGAGCGCCGGATAGGTCACGCCGCATTCGGAGAGCGTCTCCTTTGCCGCCTCGACCGAATTCGTCCCGACCAGTACGCCGAGAATCAGCACGTTCGGATATTCCTGATGGATGCGCTCGATCTCCGGCAGTTCACCGACGCACGGACCGCACCATTCCGCCCAGCAGTTGACAATGATCAGGTCGTAGTTTTCAAAGATCGTATGGTCGATCGGCTCGCCGTCAAGCGTTGTGCCGGAAAAGATCATCTCCGTGTTGAACGCGCCGCCCTGCGGCTCCGCGGGTTCCGCCGGTTCGGCAGGCGCGTCCGTCACGACGGGTTCCGGCGCCTGCGTTTCGATCGGTTCGGGCTCCGTATGCGGTCCCGGCAGCATGCAGCCTGCGGACAGCAGCATCAGCATGCAAAGAATGACAGCAATGCTTTTTTTCATAGATAGATGCTCCTTTTTTATTTATATTATATTTATTTTACCACATCGACAGGGGCTTGAAAACCTTTTTACAAAAAATATTGGTTTTCCTCTTGACAACTGCGGATAAAGCGTTATAATTGTGTATGCACAGTAAGCACAATTTACAAGGAGGATGTATGAAGATTCTCGAAATCAAAGATCTCCGCAAAGCATATCCGGGCTTCCTTCTGGACGGCGTCAGCTTCGACGTGGAGGAAGGCAGTATCATGGGCTTTATCGGACGCAATGGCGCGGGCAAGACCACGACGATCAAGAGCGTGCTGAACCTTGTCCATGCGGACAGCGGCACGGTGCTGTTCGAGGGGCAGGCCCTTTGGGCGAACGAGACCGCCTGCAAAAAACGCATCGGTCTGGTGCTCGGCGAGTTCAACTATTACAAGCGCAAGAAGCTCAAATCGATCGCCGCGGTCACGAAGGCGTTCTATGAGGACTGGGATGAGGAAACATATCAGACGCTCTTGAAGCGCTTCGCGCTCAATCCCGAAAAGAAGATCAACGAGCTTTCTCAAGGCATGCGCGTGAAGTTCGCGCTTGCTTTGGCGCTCTCCCACCGGGCGAAGCTTCTGATCCTCGACGAGCCGACGAGCGGGCTCGACCCCGTCTCCCGCGACGAGCTTCTGGACATCTTCCGCGACATCATCGAGGACGGCGAGCACAGCATCCTGTTCTCGACGCACATCATCTCGGACCTTGAAAAATGCGCGGACTACATCACCTATATCAAAGGCGGCAGGATCGTCGTCTCGACCGACGCGGACAGCTTCAAGGACGCGTACCGGCTCGTCTCGGGCGAGACGGAACAGCTCGGGCAGTATCGTGATCAGATGATCGGCTGCCGCGCGCATGCGTTCGGCTTCACCGGGCTGATGACGCGCGAAAACGCCGAGCGCGCCGAGGGGCTCAAGATCGCTCCGGCGGATATGGAATCCATTATGATCTACACGGAAAAGGAGGACGGTCATGAAAGCGCTGCTCAGTAAAGAATTCAAGCTCTGTGTGCATCCTGCGCTGTTCATCTATCTTGCGCTGATCCTGATGCTGCTCATTCCGAACTATCCGTACCTCGTTTCGTGCTTCTTCGTCTGCAACGGGATCTTCTTCTGCTTCCAGCAGGCGCGTGAAAACGGCGACGCGATGTACACTGCGATGCTTCCGGTCAGCAAGGCGCAGACGGTCAAGGCGCGCGTCTGGTTTGTCGTCATCATCGAGATGATCGACATCGTGCTCATGGCGGGTATGTGCGCGTTCGCGCTCGTCGCCATGCCGGAAACGAACGGCGGCGGCACGGACCACAGTCTCTCCCTCATTGCCTTTGCGCTCGTGCTGTATGCGATCTTCAATCTGATCTTCCTGCCGAGCTTCTATAAGACCGGCTACAAGGCGGGCTCGGCGTTCTTAAAGAGCGCGGTCGGCATCTGGCTCTGGCTCATCCCCTGCGAAGGGCTGATGATCGCGTCCCATGCGATCGCGGACAGCAACTTGGATATTGCGTTCTTCCGCTTTCTCCATGAGAACGTCGACTGCATGCCGAAGACGGCCGAGGCTCTGACGGTGCAGGCAATCCTCTTCGGTGCGGGGCTTCTCCTCTACGTCGTCTGCACGCTGCTTGCGACGAAGATTTCTGTGAAACGCTACGAAAAGGTCAGCGTCGCATGAACCTGTCCGTCAACCCGAACGACAAAACGCCGATCTACCGGCAGCTCTATGAGCAGATCGCAAGCGACGTGCTCTCCGGCGCTCTCGCGCCCGGCACGCCGCTGCCGCCGATCCGCACGGTGAGCCGCGAGCTCGGCGTTTCCATGATCACGGTGCGCAGCGCGTGGGAAATGCTCGAACGTGACGGATACCTTCTGACGCGCGCGGGCAGCGGATGCTTCGTCGCGCCAATCAACGAGACGCACCGGCAGACCAAGGTGGACGAACGGCTTTCCGCCGCAGTCGACGCGCTGGTACAAGACGCCAAATCCCTCGGCGTGGACAAGGACGCACTGCTTGAAATGATCCGGGATCGGTTCTGATGCGCCGGTGACGCTGCTTTTGCGCCGGCGGCGCAGTGATATGTTCCTCAGATGCGGAACGTGATATATCCCTTCGGGATGTGATATACGCCTTCGGCGTGTGATATGTTCCCTTCGGGAACGTTCAGGAAGATTCTCCTGCCGGAGAATCATTTGATTTCACGCGCATAGCGCAATTTATCGATCCGTGAAAAGCGTTCCGCTTTTCTGCGTATCCCCCTCATCCGTCAGCCTTGCGGCTGACACCTTCCCCGCTCCGGGGAAGGCTTTGGAACGCGAACCAATGCCGGGACCCGGTCAGCAATCGGGCAAAGATCCTTCGGCGGCGTTCCGCCTTCTCAGGATGACACATTGAGGGTACGCCAAATACCATCAGCAGGAAGGCTTTTGAGGTGCAGATTGTTTCACGCAAAAACAGGACGGCAGAACCGTCCTGTTTTGTTTTCGGGTATTTACGGAATGATCCGATAGATATGAAACTCGTCGTCATGCCTGTTTTCATGCCGAACGGTCTGCAGAACGTATCGGACGCGATTAGACGCGCCGCCGTTCTCCGCCGGAATACCGCGCGTTACGGGATCACCTTGACGATTTCGAAATCCTCGTCGCCGTCGCCGCCCTCGTGCGGCATGGTTTCGATCGCGATCCGTCCGTCGTCGAGGAAGTACGCGTCCTCGTCCTCACCGGTGATCATCGCGCCAGTTCCGCCCGTCAGTTGATAGAAGTACGCATCCTTCTCCAGACGGTAGCCGTCGGCGATCGTATGGTCGATCGGCTTTGCGCCGCCCCATTTCAGCACCGCGCCGTCCGCGCCGTACAGCACGAACGCGTCCGCATATGCTTCGCTGACCGCATACGGCGTACTGAAATCCAGCTCATAGTGGATCACAAGCGTCTGTCCGTCCTTGGTAAGCCATGCAAAGAAGTCCTGAAACAGCGGATGGAGCGTTTCGATCTCCGGCGTCCTGTCCGTCCAGCCGTCGCGGATCATCGAAAGAATGACCGTGTCGAGGTTTACACCAAGCATATATGTCAGCCGCTCGTCTTCTTGATCGTGCCAGTCACGCCGTCCGATGCTGAACGGGTCGACGGCGCACAGCCCGAACGGATCGCAGACCGTGTCGAGAGGGAACTCTGCCAGCTCGTATCGTGCTGCGTGGTACTTCTCCCAGTCGATCGCTTTTATGCCGTAAAACAGCAGTTCGGGCGTCTCTCCGCTCGCGTCGATCAGCGCATAGCCGTCGTCGTTGCCGACCATCGTACACGGCCGTTCCGTTCCGTCCGGAAAGCGCAGCGTGCCGGTCATTTCACAGTTTTCACCGATTGCCATGTTCAGCCATGCGTAATGACGTTCACCCAGATCAAAATTGCCAACCCACTCGGTACCGGGTTCCATCGGCACATAAAACCAATTGACCTCCGATCGCGTTTCGCCCGGACCGCGATCCTCTTTTTTCAGGACCTTGCCGTCCAGCCCGTCGTACGCCAGAACACCGAGCGGGTCCGACACGATCTCGATTTTCATCGCTGCGCCGTCGGTAGAAAGCCGCACCTCCCCTGCGGGAAGCGTCAGCGCGGGCTCCGTATCGTCCGGCGTCCGGAACAGCCTTGTTTCCAAAGAGAACGTCTTTTCATTCTCCGTCAGCATGAACACCTCGTTCGGTGTGAACAGATATGCAGTTCCGTCTGCATAGACCAGCAGGTGATAATGGGTCCACCTTTCGCCCTGCCATCCTCCGTTGTATACCCAGCCGGTGTTTCTATCCGTCTCAAACGACAGCGGCCGCGCGTCGCTTTCCGAAAACGCGGGCGCGTCCGTCGCGGCGGGTTCGGCGGTCGGCTGCTCGGCGATCGGTTCGTTCTTCTCCTCCGGTGCGGTCGGCTCCTGATCCGTTCCGCACGCAAACAGACCGCACAGCAGTACGGCGCACAGCAAACAAATCAAAGCCTTTTTCATCGGAATCCCCCCTTTTTCTACAGGATACCACAGGGTTGCGTTATTTTTGCGTTATGGATGTAAACAATGTTCCTTCCGGATCCGGGTTCCGCTGTTGCGACGGGGCGCTGAGGGCACGGAGTTGAGCGCCCGCAGTGCGGGAAGGAGCGAAACGAAGTGCGGGGCGAACAGGAAGCAGAAGGAATGAATGTGACGCGCTGCGACCATGTGAGACCACGGATCGTCGCCCCCTACAACGTCCGTGCGATCTTGGCTCCCCTGTGTAAGGGGAGCTGTCTGCGAAGCAGACTGAGGGGTTGTAAGGTCGGAATACGCACGATCAACAACCCTTCCGTCTGCCTTGCTTCGCTTCGGCTGCCACCCTCCCTTGCACAGGGAGGGCAAGGCGATTCGCTGTTGCGGCGGAGCGCCGAAAACGTCGCTCCCTGCACGGCTTTTCTGCGTATCCCCCTCATTCGGCTCGTTCCTCGCCACCTTCCCCACCCCGGGGGAAGGCTTTTGGAACGCGAACACACCGCGAGAAGAAGGCTTTTCGTATTTCCTATTCACACAAAAACAGGACGGTTTTGCCGTCCTGTTTCATTGACAGAGCTTTATAAGTGTCGTCGCGCACGCGAAAAGAGCAGACCACAAATCCGTCAAATCCGGCGACATGTGCGACGGATTTGACATCCTGCAGATGGTTCGCGCGGGAAGCGCGCGATCTGCCGCTGTAACGAAGTGGACCGCCGCCCGGAAATGCGCAGCATTTTAGGCGGTACTGAAAAAACCGGTCTGTCGAAATCCGTTTCGACAGACCGAAGCTTTAGCTCAGTTCAGACGTGCCGGTGCAGAGCTCGTAATACTTGCCCTTTTGCTTCAGCAGTGCGTCATGGTCGCCGCGTTCGATGATCCTGCCGTTTTCGAGGACCATGATGCAGTCGCTGTTGCGGACCGTGCTGAGCCGGTGCGCGATGACGAACACCGTACGTCCGTGCATCAGCGCGTCCATGCCCTTCTCGATGTGCTTCTCGGTGCGGGTATCGATCGAGCTCGTCGCCTCGTCGAGGATCAACACCGGCGGGTCGGAGACCGCGGCTCTTGCGATCGCGATGAGCTGCCGCTGTCCCTGCGAGAGGTTCGCGCCGTCCGCGACGAGCTGCGTCTGATAGCCCTCGGGCAGATGCGTGATGAAGAAGTCCGCGTTTGCGATCTTTGCCGCTTCGATGCACTCCTCGTCGGTGGCGTCGAGTCTGCCGTAGCGGATGTTTTCCATGACCGTGCCGGAGAACAGATGCGTGTCCTGCAGCACCATGCCGAGGGAGCTTCGGAGCGCGTTCTTTTTGATCTCGCGGACCGGGATGCCGTCGTAGGTGATCGTGCCGTCCGCGATGTCATAGAAGCGGTTGATCAGGTTCGTGATCGTCGTCTTGCCCGCGCCGGTAGAGCCGACAAACGCGATCTTCTGCCCCGGATGCGCGTACAGCGTGACGTCGGTGAGCACCTGCTTTTTGCCGTCATAGCTGAAATCGACGTCGGTGAAGCGCACCTCGCCGCGCAGCGGGATGAGTTCCTCCCCGCGCTTCCACGCCCAATGCCCGGTGCGGCGGTCGGTCTCTTTGAGCGTTCCGTCCTTCTCCTCGACGCGGACCAGCGTGACCGTGCCCTCGTCGACCTCGGCGGGCATGTCTATGAGCGCAAAGATGCGCTCCGCGCCCGCAAGTGCAAGGAGGATCGAGTTGAACTGCTGCGAGATCTGCGAAATGCGGTTAGAAACCTGCCGCACGAACTGCAGGGACGCGATCAGGGCGCTGCCCTCCACCAGGAACGCCTGATGCGAGGCGAACCAGGTGTTTTCGAGCAGGAAATCCTCTCCCGGGACCGGCGCCGCCAGCAGTACGCCGACGGTGCAGGTGATCGCATAAAAGATATGGGAGATGTTGTTCATCAGCGGACCGACGATGCTTGCGTAGGTGTTCGCGTCGGTCGCGACCTTGCAGAGCTCGTCGTTGTGGACCTTGAAGCCCGCCTTCGCCTTGTCCTCGTGCGTAAAAACCTTGACGACCTTCTGCCCCTCCATCATCTCCTCGATGTAGCCGTTGACCGCCGCCAGCTCATACTGCTGCTTTTTGAAGTTGCGGCGGCTCTTTTTCGTGACGCCGCGCATGACGTAGAACACGGTCACGCCCATGCAGATCATGATGAACACGACCGGGATGGACAGGGACGCCATCATCCCGAACACGAAGACCAGCGAGGAGATCGAGATCAGCATCTGCGTGATCGAATGGTGCAGCAGCTCGTTGACCGCCTCGGTATCGTTGGTGTAATAGCTCATCAGCTCGCCGTGCGTACGTCCGTCGAAGAACGAGATCGGCAGCGACTGCATCTTCTCGAACATCTCCTTGCGCAGCGCGCACATGACGCGCGCGGAGCAGGAGAGCATCAGCCGGTTCAGCAGGAAGTTGGTGACGACGGCGATCGCGTACAGGATCGCCATGCCGATGAGCAGCGCGGCATACTTTGCCATGTCCGCGCCGATCCCGGCTTCGAGCACCTTGACGAGCTGCTTCGTCATCAGTACCGCATAGTTGGACGCGGCGGAATACGCAAGGATCGAAATGATCGAAACGATCAGGATCCCGGTGCAGTTTTTGAAATAGCGGAACAGGCGAAGGAGCGTTTTCAGCGGCTTTTCGGCGCGCTTTCCGCCCATCTTGCTGTTGAAGGAGCTTCCTCTCGGCGGCATTACGCGTTCGCCTCCTCTCTGACCTGCGATTCATAGACCTCGCGGTAGATCTCGCTGCGCAAAAGCAGCTCGGCGTGTCTGCCGACGTCGGAGATCCTGCCGTGCTCCATGACGATGATCTGATCCGCGTCCATGACGGATGTGATCCGCTGCGCGATGACGATCTTGGTCATGTCGGTAAGCTTTTTCAGGCCGTCCCTGATCTTCGCCTCGGTCGCGGTGTCGACCGCGCTCGTCGAGTCGTCGAGGATCAGGATCTTCGGTTTCTTGAGCAGCGCGCGGGCGATGCACAGACGCTGCTTCTGCCCGCCGGACACGTTGCAGCCGCCCTGTCCGAGGTCGGTGTCGTACCCGTCCGGGAACGCCGAAACGAAGCCGTCGGCGCACGCGATTCTACACGCCTCGCGGATCTCTTCGTCCGTGGCGTTCGGATCGCCCCAGCGCATATTTTCCCGGATGCTGCCCGAGAACAGCATGTTCTTCTGCAGCACCATCGAAACGCCGTCGCGCAGCGCCTTCAGGCTGTATTCGCGCACGTCGTGCCCCGACACGCGCACCGCGCCCGCAAGCACGTCGTAAAGCCGCGGGATCATCTGCACGAGCGTCGACTTGCCCTCACCCGTGCCGCCGATGACGCCGACCGTCTGCCCCGGCAGGATATGCAGGCTGACGTCCTTGAGGTTCAGAACCTCCGGATTGCCGGAATACGAGAAGTCAACGTGATCGAACTCGATCTCGCCGGTCTCGACGACGAGGTCGCTTTCGGGCGATTCGATATCGATCTGCTCCTCAAACACCTCGTTGATGCGGTCCAAGGACGCGCGCATTCTCGAAAGCATGAGCGGGAACATCGAGACCATCTGCAGCGAAGCGATGACCTGCGTGGCGTAACCGATCAGCGCGGTCAGCTCGCCGATGGGCAGGTTCCCGTCCGGCGAAATGCTCATCCGTCCGCCGAACAGCCACAGCAGGATCGTCGCGCCCCACATCACGCCGAGCTGGATCGGGTTCGCGAACGAAAAGAGCTTCTGCGCGTAGATCTGCGTCCGCATCAGATCGTCGGCGCTGTCGCGGAACTTGCCGTTCTCATGCGAGCCGCGCACGAACGACTTGACCACGCGCATGCCGATCAGGTCCTCCTGCACGGCGCTGTTCATGGCGTCCATCTTTGTGAACATCATCTTGAATCGCTTGCGTCCGATGAACATAAACAGCAGCATCGGCGTCAGCACGAGCGGCAGCGCGATCACGAAGATGTACGACAGCTTCACGTTGATGCGGAACGACATGACCGCCGCAAGCACCATCATGATCGGTGCGCGGAACATCATCCGCAGGAACATCTGGTAGGTGTTCTGCAGGTTGTTGACGTCCGTCGTCGCGCGGATGACCAGCGACGAGGTCTGGAACCGGTCGGTGTTCTTAAATGAGAACTGCAGGATCTTGCCGAAGATCCGTTCGCGCAGATTCTTCGCAAAGCCCATCGACGCGACCGCCGACGTGCGCGCTGCGAGCGCGCCGCAAAGCAGTGAAAGAAGCGACGCAAGCACCATCAGCCCGCCGACCCACAGCACGAACTGCAGATTGTTCCGGTACGGCAGGTGAGAGATCACACCCTGCAGCTGAAACTTGTCCACCCGGTACAGACCGCCGTCGACGAGCGCCGCCATGAGAAGCGGGATCAGGATCTCCAGCGCGACCTCGAATACGATCAGCACCGGCGTAAGCACCGACGGCGTGACATAGCCCTTCACGCACGGTTTGAGATGCCTGATGCCGGGTCCTTTTTTCTTTGTTTTTTCCATGGAAGACGATTCCACCCCTATTGTTTCATTAAGATACTTATACCACAAAACGGCGGCGTTCGCAAGCGCCGCACACCGGATTTTTCCGCGGTTTCACAATCGTTGCGAAAAACCGCGGACTCTGCTATACTGTATGCATGGAAACGAAAGAAACACGCATCGTCGCGATCGACGTCGAGACGCCGAACGGTCGTGACGCCGCCGTCTGTCAGATCGGCATCGTCGTCGCGGAATACGGCGAAATCGTCAAAATCGAATCATTCCTTGTCGATCCGGAGGTCCCGTTCGACCCGATGAACATCGCGATCCACGGCATCACGCCTGCGGACGTACAGGGCGCGCCGAATTTCCCGACGCTTTGGTCACGCATTGCTGCATACTTTACCGATTCCGTCGTCGTCGCGCACAACGCCGCGTTCGACCTCGGCATGATCACGGGCACGCTCGAACGATACGGCATTCCCGTGCCGGAGATCACCTACTGCTGCACCGTGCAGATGGCAAGAAGGCGGTTTGCCCGCGAAACCTACGGAAGCTACCGGCTCGATACGCTCTGCACCGCGTTCGACATTCCCCTCGAAAGCCACCACGACGCGCTGTGCGACGCAATGGCATGCTATCGGCTCTATCGTGAGCTGCTCTGCGATTACGGCGAGGACCCGCGCGACGTACGCCCGTACCGAAAAAGCGTCAAGCCCGTACCGAAGCCCGCCGGACGATTTTCGACCGAATCGGAAACGGATCTGGAGCTTCGCAAGCTCCGAGAGCTGCTTGACGGCGTGCATCCCGAGACCTTTTTGAACCCGGGCGATTCGATGGCGATCGCGCACTGGATGGACCGGCACGCCGAACTTTCCGGCGAACCGCCGTTCGACGCGATCTTTCCGTACCTGTTCCGCATGATCTCGGATAAGCCCTTGACCTGCGCCGAAGCGCAGGAACTGTTCCGGCTGATCGGGCGGTGACGCGCCGCGCAGCGGCATATCGCGTCCCGAAAGGCAAAAAGGTCCTCCGCCGGTGTGCGGAGGATCGTTTGATTTATTCCCAATTTCCCATGATGAACGCGAGAACGTGGGTCTCGAAGGCGACGAAAAAGACGTCCTCGGTGAAATAGTACGCGCCGATGTGACCGTTGCAGCTACTGAGCCGGTCGATCAGCGCCTGCTCGTTTTCCGCGCGGTAGACGGCGAGCGGTTCGCCGAGCTTGTGCGTGATGCAGTCGACCGTGTGTTTCACGAGCCCGAACGAGGTGCTGCCGAGCCACTGCACGAGCGTCTGATAAAAGGTCTCCTCGATGGGGACCGGCGTGAACTGCTTGATGTGATAGTGGCGGCGGAACGCGTCCTCCCACCCATCCTTCGTATACGCGGAAACGCCGGCGTTTGAGTACCCGATCCACTCCGAAAGCGCGCTCGCAAGGTCCAGGATCCCGTTCAGATAGGACGAAAGTCGTGTGTCGAGCATGATTTCACCTCCCGTTTGCATCAGTATAACACAAATGTCACAAAAATGCATTTGCAATTTGCATGTGGATCCGCTATAATATATGAGGAATAGTATCGGAAGGAGAAGCGGCATGGAACAGAAAGACCGCGGCGGATTTTTCCTGTGCGTTCTGTGGAATGCGATCCTGTATTTTCTGTGGACGATCCCCGCGTGGATCCTGCTCGTGCTGCACTTTACGATCGGCCTGCCGCTCGTATGGTTCTGGGCGGCGCTCGGCGCGTGGGTCCTTTTGATCGTGCTGCGGACGCTGCTCGTGATGTTCGCGCGGTACGGCAGCGCGCACCGCATCCCCGTCCCCGAAAACAAGAACCCCTATTCTGTAAAGGTGCGCGATCCGTACGCGGAAGCGCGCGAACGATAAGGCGATCAAGGATTTTACCCTTTTTCGATAGCAGCTACAAATTGAAAGGAGAAACACTATGGGACTTATCAAAGCCGGTATCGGCGCATTGGGCGGCGTTCTTGCCGATCAGTGGAAGGAATTTTTCTATTGTGAAGCGCTCCCGAAGGACGTTCTCGTCACCAAGGGACAGAAGAGAGTGGGCAGCCGCTCCTCCAACACGAAGGGCAGCGACAACATCATTTCTAACGGCTCCGTCATCGCGGTCGCCGACGGTCAGTGCATGATCATCGTCGAGCAGGGCAAGGTCGTGGAAGTCTGCGCAGAGCCGGGCGAGTTCGTTTATGACACCTCGACCGAGCCGAGCATCTTCGCCGGCAGCCTCGGGCAGAGCATTCTCCAGTCGTTCAAGACGCTCGGTCGCCGTTTCACGTTCGGCGGTGACACCGGCAAGGACCAGCGCGTCTATTACTTCAACACCAAGGAGATCATGGACAACAAGTTCGGCACGTCGAACCCGATCATGTTCCGCGTCGTCGATCACAACATCAACCTCGACATCGACGTGAGCCTGCGCTGCAACGGCGTTTACTCCTACAAGATGGTCGACCCGATCCTGTTCTACACGGAAGTCTGCGGCAACGTCTCCGGCGATTATCTCCGCAGCGAGATCGACGCACAGCTGAAGACCGAGTTCGTCAACGCCCTGCAGCCCGCAATGGCGAAGATCTCCGAGCTTGAAGTGCGTCCGAACCAGGTCCCGGCGCACACCACCGAGCTCTGCGAGGCGATGAACATCGAGCTAAGCAAGCTCTGGGGCGAGAAGAGAGGTCTTGAAGTCGTCTCCATCGCGATGAATCCGATCACGCTGACCGAAGAGGACGCGGAGATGATCAAGGCGGCGCAGCGCGCGGCGATCAACCGCGATCCCACGATGGCGGCTGCGACGATGACGCAGGCGACCGCAGAAGCGATGAAGACCGCCGCCGGCAACACGAACGGCGCAATGACAGGCTTCATGGGCATGGGCATGGTCGGTCAGGCAGGCGGCGCAATGGGCAGCAACACCGCGGCGCTGTTCCAGATGGGACAGCAGCAGAAGGAAGCGCAGGCGCAGGCTGCCAACACCTGGAAGTGCCCGAAGTGCGGCGCGAACGCAACCGGCAATTTCTGCCCCGAGTGCGGCGAAAAGAAGCCCGCGCCCGCGGGATCCTGGACCTGCGCGTGCGGCGCTGTGAACACCGGCAAGTTCTGCACGCAGTGCGGCACGAAGAAGCCCGAGGCGGCAGTTCGCCGCTGCCCGAAGTGCGGCTATACGCCCGCAGATCCGGCGATGAAATTCTGCCCCGAATGCGGTTCCCGCATTGAAGGCTGAGCCCTTTTACGACCCCGATGCGGAGGGTGCGGCGCCGCACCCTCCGCTTGTTTCAAATCGGTCGAACGGATCCGTTTGACCGGACAGGAAGGAGATTCGGATGCCACAGCAATTATTGGAATACAGATGTCCTGCCTGCGGCGCGTCCCTGCAGTTTGACAGCGGATCGCAGCAGGTCGTCTGCCCGTACTGTGACTCGTCGTTTTCCCCGCAGGATCTGATCGATTACGACAGCTTCCTCAAAGAAGACGCCAAAAACGAAACGAGCGATCCGTGGTCGAAGGACGCGGAGCGCTGGGAAAAGGATGAAGCCACGGGGCTTAATGTGTACACCTGCGCGGCGTGCGGCGGCGAGGTGCTAGGCGACGATACGCTGGCGAGTGCGCGGTGTCCGTTCTGCGACAACACCGTCATCATGAAGCGGCAGTTCACCGGCGAATGGAAGCCGGATCTGGTGCTGCCGTTCAAGCTCGACAAAAAAGCGGCGCAGGACGCATTCCGCAAGCATCTGCACGGCAAGAAGCTGCTCCCGAACGCGTTCCGCTCGGAGTCGTGCATTGAGGAGATCAAGGGCATGTACGTCCCGTTCTGGCTCTTCTCGTCGGACGTTTCCGCAAGCTCGCGCTTCAAGGGCACTACCTCGCGCGCGTGGACGGACGGCAACTACGATTACGTCGAGACCTCCAACTATGCGCTTCTGCGCGCCGCGACCGCGCGGTTTTCCCGCATTCCGGTGGACGGCTCGGAAAAAATGAACGACGCGCTGATGGATTCGCTGGAGCCGTTCAACTTCGACGAGGCGGTCGATTTCCAGACCGCGTACCTTTCGGGTTACTTCTCCGACCGCTACGACGTCGATGCGGACGTCAGCGTGGAGCGCGCAAAAACGCGGTTCACCAATACGATGAGCGCCCGGCTTTCCGCAACGACCGGCGGATTCAGCAGCGTTGCCTTGGAGAGCACGACGGTTTCGGAGCGCAACAACACCCGCGAGTACGCGCTGCTGCCCGTATGGCTTCTGCACGTCAAGTGGAACGGCAAGCTCTACACCTTCGCCATGAACGGACAGACCGGCAAGCTCGTCGGCAACCTTCCGCTCGACAAGGGCAGGCTTTGGAAATTCCGCTTCCTGTACGGCGGGATCATCGCGGGGATTCTTGCGGGACTTTGCCTGCTCGGACATTTTCTCGGATGCGGAGGCGGCTGCTTATGAAACGACTGTTTTCTGCTTTACTGATCGCACTGCTGCTGGTCCTTCCCGTGCTGACGACGCACGCGGACAACGGGCAGTATGTGTATGTCGACGACGATATTTTAACGGCGGAGGAGCTTGAAACCATCAACGCCCGCGCCGTTGAGATCGCCCGGGACCGCGGCGTCGGCGTCTACTACTTCTATTACAGCGACGTCGAGGATCTGCCGTCCTACATCATGCAGTTTGCGGCGGAACACGTCGTCGAGGAAAACGCGCTGGTGTTCGGCTTCAGCGCGGAATACCGCTACGCGCTGCAGATCGGTTCGATCGCCGAAGCCGCTTTGAACGACGACGTCGTCGACGGTCCGCTCATGGACGCGTACCGCGCGGTCAAAGGCGATCCGCAGGGAAAACTGCTTGCGTTCTATAACGCGGCGGACGAAGCGCTCGGCGCGTATTTCGACACGCACGGTCAGGATGCGGCGCACGCCGCCGGCGAACCGGACTCGGAAACGGTACCGGACTATATCGCACTGACCGACGGCGGCAAGCCGACGCTGGTCGACCATGCGCATCTTCTGACCCAAAACCAAGCGGAAGCGCTCTCGATCCGGCTCAAAGAGATCGGCAGCGAATACCGCTGCGACGTCGTGATCGTGACCGTGCAGAGCCTCGGGAACAAGACCTCCGAAGCGTATGCCGACGATTACTTCGACTATAACGGCTACGGCTACGGCGCGAAGCCGAACGAAGAGGGCACGACGATCGACGGCGACGGCATTCTGCTGCTGCTTGCCATGGAGGACCGCGACTTCGCGATCAGCACGAGCGGCTACGGGATCACCGCGTTCACGGACTACGGCATTCAGGAATATCTGGAAACGTCGTTCTTGCCGTACCTTTCCGACAACGACTATTCCCGCGGCTTCTCCGCCTTTGCGGACGGCTGCGAATACCTTCTGAAAACCGCGCGCGACGGCATCCCCTATGATCACCGCCGCATCTACATCGAAGGCTGGACCGATTACCGGCTGCTGCCCTTCAACGACCGCGCCGAATCCATCGCAAACCGCTACGGCATCGGGATCTATTTCCTCGAAAACAGCGTGATCACGGACGCGGACGCGTTTGCGGAAGATTTCGTTAAAAACCGTCTTTTAGAGAGCAATGCGATCGTGCTCGTGGGCGGTCCGAACGGACACGTT
The DNA here is from genome assembly GCA_016286445.1 of Bacillota bacterium. Lineage (GTDB taxonomy): Bacteria > Bacillota > Clostridia > Christensenellales > CAG-138 > UBA3792. The sequence goes on along the minus strand of JAEESS010000025.1, from coordinate 12,642 downwards.
ATACTGACCGTCGGCTCCGCGGCATACGCGAAATTCACGGCGGAGAAGTTCGCCGCTGTGAAGGACGCCGTCGAACCGTATCTCGGATCGAACGACACAAACGGCGCCCTGTCCGCATACATGGACCTGTGCAGCGAGATCATCAGCGACTATGCGCACGTTCTCGTCGGAAACGAGTTCAACGACTCGCAGCGTCTCAGCGCCAACGAACAGCTTCGCGCGCTGTATGCGGAGCACGGCATCGCGCTGTACTTCCTCTATGACGAGACCGCGCAGGATCCCAAAGCGCTTGCGGAAGATTTCCTGAACGGTGAAACGGTGCTCGAAGCAAACGCCGCCGTGCTCGGCGCAAACGCAACGGGCAGCGCCGTCGCCGTCAGAGGCGATCTCGCGTCGAATAAGTTCAGCGCAAGGCGGACCGCAAAGCTTGTAAAGGCGATCGATCCGTACCTGAAGGCAAACGATATCCCCGGCGCATTCGCCGCCTTTGCCGAGCGCGGAGAAAAGATCCTCAACTGGCGTCCGGTCAACTGGCTCACGCTCGCGATCGCTTCGATCGCCGGTCTGCTCTTCGGGTTCATCCCGGCAAACGCGCTGAAGCGGCAGCTCACCAGCGTGAACAAGCAGACGAGCGCCGAGGCGTATATGGAGCCCTCGTCGTTTACGATGACGCAGAACGCGAACGTGCTGCTCGGCACGCACACCACGCGTTCGGTCCATGTCGTGCAGCAATCGTCGTCCGGCGGCGGGCGCAGCGGCGGAGGCGGCAGCAGCTTCCACGGCGGCAGCACGACGCACCATTCCTCCTCCGGCGGCACGCACGGCGGGCATTCCGGAAAGTTCTGATTCCCCGCAGAAATACTGCGGCTTTACGCACGGCAGAGTCCGAAAACCGGATCCTGCCGTGTTTTTTTGTTCGGAATATCCGCCTTTTTTCACCTCGTTTTGTTTGCATTTGAAGCATCCTCCGTTATAATAAATGATGAGATTATATGATCGTAAGAACCGTCCGATCCGAAAGCCGGTTGCGATCAAAGGGAGTACGAATGATGAAAAAACGCCTGCTTGCCATTCTCCTCGGTCTTGTTCTGCTGTTCACGTCGATCCCGTTCGGCGCCGCAGACGACGAACCCGACGCGCTCCCGACGGATGGAGATATTCTGTCCGACGAGACGGAAGAGATCGACCTGCCCGACGCAGAGACGCCGGACGAAGAACCGTATGCGTTCCTTCCCCCTGCCGTTTCGGACGAGCCGGAAGGCGCGATCGACATTCCCGAAACGTCCTCGGACGCCTCCGGCAGCTGCGGGGACAATCTGACCTGGACGTTTACGGAATCCACCGGCACACTGACGATCACCGGCAGCGGAAAGATGAACAACTTTACCCAGAATACGCAGCCGTGGAGCGCTTACCTGACGCAAATCAAAAAGGTCGTGATCGGAAACGGCGTGACGAGCATTGGAAATTCAGCGTTTGGAGGATGCTCGAATCTGGCGGACGTCTCAATCCCGAAAACCGTAACAAAAATCGGATCCGATGCTTTCAATTGCTGTTATTCTCTGACAAGCATTACACTTCCGGACAATCTGACCTCGTTGGGCACCCGGGTTTTCTATAAATGCAATCTGCAGGAAATCACGATCCCGGATCGTGTTTCGATCATACCTGATTACGGTTTCTATAATAACCTCAATTTACAATCCGTCACGCTCGGCAGCGGCGCAGCAGAAATAAGGCAATACGCATTCGGGAATTGCAATTCACTCGCACAAATTACAATACCGGCAAATGCATCTTACATCGAAAGCACTGCTTTTTACGGATGTACCGGTCTGACGGATATATTTGTTGACGAAGGAAACGCGTCCTTTTGCGATGTAGACGGCGTTGTATATTCAAAAGACCTGAAAACATTGAAACTATATCCTGCAGGTTCTCCCCGAACAAGCTATGAGGTCCCCGACGGCGTAACCACCATTGCTATCTGCGCGTTTTATCGATGCCAAAATGTGACATCCATCACCCTCCCCGGCAGTCTGACAAGCATCTCAAACGACGCCTTTGCGGAATGCACTGCTCGCTTGAAAGATGTTTACTATTACGGCACAAAAAGCATGCGCGACGAAATTTCGATCGGCAGCAGCAATAACGAGCGTCTGATCAATGCGACATGGCACTATCTTATGCCGTATTCGATCGAGATCAAAACGCTGCCGGACAAATGCACTTACTGTCTCGATCAGCCGCTCGATACCACGGGCGGTACGCTCACCGTCCGCTACGACCCCGATATTGAGGAAGAAGAACCGATCACCGTTGATATGGTAAGCGGCTATGCAGCGGGCGAAACCGGCGTACATACGCTGACGGTCACGTTCAAATCCTTAACAACGACCTACGACGTCACGGTCAATCCGCACGTTCCCGGGGATCCGTCCTATGAAAACGAAGTCCCGTCGACATGTATTGATCACGGGCATTATGACGAAGTCGTATGCTGCACGGTCTGCGGTAAGGAACTCAGCCGCGAACAGAAGGAGCTTCCGATGGGGGATCATACGCCCGGCGAGCCGGTATATGAAAACGGAACTGCGCCGACCTGCACCGAGGACGGATATGCCGAAGAAGTCATATACTGCGCAGTTTGCGGCAAGGAGCTGAGCCGTGAGGAAAAAGCAATCCCCGCTACCGGACATGCGTGGGGCGAGCCGACCTATGTCTGGGCGGGCGACAATACGAGCGTCACCGCCTCGCGCGTCTGTGCCAACGACGCGTCGCACGTCGAAACCGAAACGGTCCGGACGACAAGCGAAGTGACAAAGCCCGCGACCTATACCGAGCCGGGCGAAACGACCTATACGGCGACGTTTGCCAATCCGGCGTTTGAAACGCAGACCAAAACGGTCGAGGATATTCCGATCCTTACGCTTGACGCAGCCGTCGAGTGGAGCGCCGAGGACGTGCAGTTCAAGGGCGCGACGGCGTATGTGATCGCGAACGGCAGCGCGCAGACGCCGCGGTTCACGGTGATAAACAAGACGGACGGCAGCACGGTCGATCCGGCAAATTATGATTACGAATATAAGGAGAACACGAACGCCGGAACGGGCTATGTGTTCGTCACGTTCAAAAACGGGCTGACCGGAACCTGCCGCGGGTCGTTCAAGATCTACCTGCCCGCGACGACGGCGACCGCGGTCGAAAACACCGCGGACGGCATTAAAGTGACCTGGGAGCCGGTCGAAGGCGCGGCGGGCTACGTCATCTACCGCAGAGCGTGGAGCAGCACCACGAACGGCTGGACGACGTTCGCGCGGTGGGACAACACGACCGCAACGATCTACACGGACGGCGCCGACGCCAATCACAAGGTCTATGCCGGCACGCGGTATCAGTACGGCGTCAAAGCGTACTTTACGCGCCGCACCGATCCTGTCTCCGGCGCTGCAATCGGCGGCAACGTCAACAACGACTCCGGCAACTTCAATCTCGGTCTTGTCGGTCCGCTGAAAACGACCGTGCGCATCACCACGCGCACGGCGACCTCCGCAACGCTTGGTACTGAGAAGGTCACGGTGAAATGGCAGCCGAGCTCGCTCTTTACCGGTTACCAGATCCAGAGCGCGACGAACATTCAGTTTACGCAGAACGTACAGCTTGTCACGGTCGGCAGCCCGTCTGCGACGCAGCGTGTCGTCACCGGTCTGAAAAGCAACTCGTATACCGGGACATCTTACTACTTCCGCGTCCGTTCGTATCAAAAGTTTGAAGGTATGACGTATTACGGCGGCTGGTCGAACATCGTGACGGCAAGATCGATGCCGAAATACCGCGCGCTGCTGATCGGTCAGAACAAGTATGCAAGCAGCCCGTTGTATGGGTGCGTCAACGATGCGCAATCCATGATGGGCATGCTGTTTGGTCTGAAGAACAAATATGTTACGATGGCATATTCAAACGCATATGCTGCCGCGATCATTGCCGACATCCGGGGTCTTGCGAAGGATACGACCAAGGACAGCGTTTCCCTGTTCTATTACTCCGGACACGGCATGAGCTCGAATGACAACAACGTTCTCGGCGGACTCGTCGGCGTCGATAATACCTATATCCCGCTGTCAATGCTCGCCAACGAGCTCAACAAAGTCAACGGGCGCGTCATCGTCATCCTCGACAGCTGCCACAGCGGCGCGACGATCGACAAGTCTTTGAACGGCGAAAATGTGCTGGATGCGTTCAACAACGAGGTCATCGACGCCTTCGCCGGCTACGATCTCGAAACAGGCGTGCGCTCGAAGGACGCCAAACTGGGCGAGTTCAAGAAGAGCAAATTCATCGTGATCACCGCCGCTTCCAAGACGCAGACCTCCCTTGACGGCTACTTCGACGGCTCGGGCTATCGGCAGGGCGCGTTTACCGCGGCGATCATCAAGGGCATGGCTTGCAAGTATCCGAGCGGTGTGCGCATCAGCTACACAAGCACAGCGATGCCCGCAGACAGCAACGGCGACAGGAATGTTACGCTGAAGGAGTTGTTCTCCTATGCTTACCGCACGGCGCACCATTGGGCAGGCGGCGACGCCAACGCACAGCGCGCACAGTACTACGGTCCGGACGCCGAGGTCCTGTTCAGCAGATAACGCGAGCCGAAAACCCGCAGAAATACTGCAATTCCACGCACGGTAGAGTCCCGAAAACGGATTCTACCGTGTTTTTTTCATACAGTAGAGCGCAGCGCCGATTCAATAGATTGCCTTTTCACAGGGGCGTCAAATATACTATGCTGTGAAATATACCTTGAATCAGGAGAATAAACGATGCACGATTACATCCTGAGCTGCTGCTCGCCCGTCGACCTTACGCAGGAAAAGCTGGATTCCATGGACGTCCGCCTGATATACAGCGACTATACGCTGGACGGCGTACCCTTTAAGGACGATCTCGGAAAGACCATGTCCTCGAAGGCGTTCTATGACCGCATCCGCAAGGGCGAGGTCGGCACCACTACGCTCATCAACACCGCCGACTTTGTCGAATACTTCACAAAGCTCTTTGAGACCGAAAACAAGGACGTTCTGCACGTTACGCTTTCGAGCGGGCTTTCGGGCACGTTCGAGGCTGCGCTCGCCGCCGTGGACCTCATGAAGGAACGGTTCCCGGAGCGCAGACTGTTTATCGTCGATTCGCGCGGCGCGTCGTCCGGCTTCGGCTTTCTCATGCAGGCGCTCGCGGATCTTCGCGACGAGGGCAAAACGATCGACGAGCTCTATGACTGGGCGCTCAAAAACCGCCTTCGCGTCCAGCATCTGTTCTGCTCGACGACGCTGACGTACTACATGCGCGGCGGACGCATCTCCCCCGCCGCCGGCAGGATCGGAAACCTGCTCGGCATCTGTCCGGTCATGCGCATGGACCATCCGGGACATCTTGCGGTGTATTCCCGCGTACGCACCAAAAAGCGCGCGCTGAGAGCGCTTGTCGATCAGATGGAGGAGCTTGCGGACGACGGCGCTTCGTACAGCGGACGCGTCTTTATCAGCCATTCGGACTGTCTCGAAGACGCGGAAAGCGTCAGAGTGCAGATCAAAGAACGGTTCAAAAACATCAAAGGCGAGATCGAAATGTACAACATCGGCGCGATCATCGGCTGCCATGCCGGTCCCGGCACGGTCGCGGTGTTCTTCTTCGGAAAAGAACGGTAAGCTTCGGGCGATCCGTCCGAATACACACCCACGGGAAGGGCGCAGGGCTTCGGTTCTGCGCTCTTTCTTCTGAAAAAAGCATTGCATTTGCGTCTGCGCGCAAGGTATAATAAAGCATCAAAAATACGGGAGGTTCTTATGGATCGGAATATCGAAAAGCGAAACGAACTGCTTGCGGCAAAGGTCATCAAGGGCTTGGGCTCGCGCAACATGACGGGGTATTACGCAAAGGACCGCGAGGAAGCAAAGCGGCTTGCGCTTTCCCTGATCCCCGAGGGCAGCAAGGTCACGATGGGCGGCGCTTTGAGCGCGCATGAGATCGGGCTTGTCGAAGCCGTGAAAACCGGCAGTTACACCTTCATCGACCGCATGAAGTACGAAAACCCGCGGGAAGCGATGCTCGCGGCGTACGACGCGGACTGGTTCCTTTCGAGCGCGAACGCCATGACCGAGGACGGCGAGCTCGTCAATATCGACGGCAACGCAAACCGCGTCTCGTGCATTGCGAACGGTCCGAAGCACGTTCTCTTCATCGTCGGCATGAACAAGGTCTGCTCCGATCTCGACGGCGCCATGAAGCGTGCGCGCAATGTCGCCGCGCCGATCAACGCGCAGCGCTTCGGGCTGAATACCCCGTGCTCCAAAACCGGCGCCTGTATGAACTGCAAATCGCCGGATACGATCTGCTGCCAGTTCCTCATCACGCGGTTTTCGCGGCATAAGGACCGCATCCATGTGATCCTGGTCAACGACACGCTCGGCTTCTGAACGGCAAAGGCGTCCCCATGATTACATCCGCATTTGACGGTCGGTCGCCCGCAAAGATCAATCCGAAGATCAATCAAAACGCGCCGAAGGCCGAAGCGGTCATCTTCACATTTTCACATGTGATCGAACGATATGTGACGGAGCACTATCCCTGCGAGAAGGTCGGCGAGCTGCTGATGGGGCACGGCGCAACGTCCGTTTATCTTCTTTCGCATCACGGCAAACAGTACGGCTTTTTCCGCACCTGGGTCGGCGCGCCCGCCTGTGTCGGAACGGTCGAAGAGATCCGGGAGATCCTGAACACAGATAAAATCATCCACTTCGGCGGTGCCGGCTGTCTCGACAAGGCAATCGCGCGGGGAAAGGTCATGATCCCAACCGAAGCGTACCGGGACGAGGGGACCTCGTACCACTATGCCCCGGCATCCGATTACATCAAAATCAAAAATGCGCCGATCGTGGAGGCGTTCATGCAGGAGAACGGGATCCCGTACGTCCTCGGAAAAACCTGGACGACGGACGCGTTCTACCGGGAGACCTGCGATCACTTTGAACGGCACAAGGCGGACGGCTGCATCTCCGTGGAGATGGAAGGCGCCGCGGTGCAGGCGGTATGCGATTTTCGCGGACTGGAGGTCTATATGTTCTTTACCGGCGGCGATCTTCTGGACGCGCCGGAATGGACCAACAGAAAAGAAGAGGGGCAAATCGAGCATACGCAGCACGACGCCGGGCATTTTGAGATCGCCCTTGCGCTTGCCGAATATGTGTCAAGCCGATAAAGCCGGTCCGAACGGAAAGGTTTTCCCGCGCGGAGTCTTCGCTCCGGCAAAAGAAAGCGCCGCAGCGGCAAGTCAATGCGCTTACGGCGAAAAAATCGAGCTCCCCTTCAAATCGCGGTTTGAAAAACACCCTTATGAAAAAAAGCGCTCTCCGCAATTGTTCAGGAGAGCGCTTTTGCGATATCGTCGAGCGTTTCGGCAAACGTGACGCCTTTGAGCTTTTCCGGCGTGCTCAGCTCGGAAGAAAGCATGCGGTCGAGCAGCATGCGCATGCCGTCGTAGTAGCCGTTCAGATTATAGAGGATGCACGGCGCGTCGAGGTGCCGTAAAGCGACCTTGCTCATGATCTCCGCGATCTCCTCAAGCGTGCCCGTGCCGCCCGGAAACGCGATGAACGCGTCGCCGAGCTCGATCATCTTCGCCTTGCGTTCGGACATATCCTGCGTGACGTAAAGCTTTGTGATCGCGTCGTAGACGAACCCCGCGTCCACAAAGAACTGCGGCTCAACGCCAAACACCTGCCCGCCTGCTTTGAGCACGCTCTCCGCGAGCATGCCCATCAGTCCGCAGCGGGAGCCGCCGTAAACAAGATTGTGTCCGTGATTGCCGATCCAAGTGCCGAGTGCGCGGACCGCCGGCTCCAGCGCGGGCTCATTGCCCGGCGTCGATCCGAGATATACCGTGATGTTCATAATGCCCTCCTCATTTCGGGACGCCGAGGTCGGCGTCTCCTACGGCGCTTCCGTCACAGCAAACGAATGATAAAGTGTTATCCGTCAAATTCAGCGACATGCGCGGTGAATTTGACTCCAAAGGGCTTAGCCGCCCGGGAATACGAAGTATGACAGGCGAAAGCTGAAAACCGGTCGGTTGAAAGTCTTTTCAACCGACCGAGGCGTCAGCCTCTGCGCGCTTCTTTGAGCGGCTTGTCCCAATAGACCGTGCCGCCCGCCTGCTTGCAGAGCGCGTCGATATCCTCGCGGAAGGTCTCCATGAGCATCGCTTCGCGCTTTCTCGAACGTCTGCCCGGCGCCTCGTACAGCACGTCGGAATAGTACGCGTCGTAGGAGACCGCAAAGTCGCTCTCATCGATGTGCGGGAAGAACGTCACTGCCGCTTCATAACGCACCGTGCCGTTTTCGGACGTCGCGATCAGCATGACCAGCGCCGCGTGCCGGTGAATGCTGTTTGCAATGCAGTCCGCCGCAAAATACTGTTCGTATACGTTTACCACTACCATATGTATCGTTTCCTTTCTGTTATACAACGACCTCGTACGCGTCGCGCGCGCCGTAATCGGAAAGCCGGTACGGACTCAAAATGCCCTTGTCGGTCACGACGCCGGTCACGAGCTCCGGCGGCGTGATATCGAACGCCGGATAATAGCCCTTGACCCCGTCGCGCGCGGTCTTCACGCCCATCGCTTCGAGCACGAACGCGGGATCGCGAAACTCGATCTGCACGTCGCCGATCGTCGGATGCACCGTGTCCGGCACGCCGGTAACATAATACGGCACGCCGAGATGCTTTGCCGCGATCGCGATCTGGAACGTGCCGACCTTGTTGACGACGTATCCGTCCATTGTGATCGCATCCGCCGCCGAGGTGAACACGTCCACACGCTCGCGCTGCATGACAAACGCCGGCATATTGTCCGTGATGACGGTCACGTCAAAGCCCATTTCGTAACACACCGTTGCGGTGAGCCGCGCGCCCTGAAAATACGGACGCGTTTCGGGGCAGAAGATGCGCAGACGCTTCCCCCGCTCCTTCGATTCGCGCAGCATCATGCCGACGATCGTCTCCGCAAAGCACTGCGTGAGGATCGTGCCGTCGTCCGGGAACTTGTCGACCAGATGCGCTGCAATCTTCGCGATCTTGCGGTATCGGCTGTCGTTCGCCTCGATCGCGCGGCGTTTGATCGCTTCGGGTACGGATGCGCCGGATCTCCACGCCGTCTCCGCCGCAGCAAGCATCGTTTCGCACACCCGCGCCATGCGCTTTGCGGTCGTCGGACGCGCGGTGCTGATGCGTTCCGCCGCCGCGGTGAGAAACGCGCGCTGCTTCTCTTCGCTTTCGTTTTGGCATTCGTACGCCGCGAGCGCCATGCCCATCGCCGCCGCGGGATACGGTCCCGCGCTCTGCGTCACCATATCGGCGATCGCCTGCGCCACTTCGCCGTGCGTTCTGCAGGTAACAAACGACACTGTGCGCGGATAGCAGCGACGATCCAGAATACGGACCGCGCCGTCCTCGTACCAGGCGATGTTTTCATACTGCAGCATGAATGCAAGATCGTGATCGGGTCGTTCCATAACAGCCTCCGGTTTGATTATAAAGCCGAACCACGTTCGTGTCCATGGCTTTTTATAAAAAAACTTGCATCGTGCAACTTTTTCCGCTACAATATAGTATAGGTTATGTACGGACTTTGTTTCATTCCGAAGCATCAAATTAAAGAAAGGATATACAACCATGAAAAAACTGATCGCAATTCTGCTCTGCACGCTGATGCTCACCTCGACTGTTGCCTGCATCGTCAAAGTCGAAACGACTGAATCCCCCGAAATCGAAGAGCAGCCGGAAACCAATGTGCAGCCGGAAGCCGATGCGCAGCCGGAAACCGAGCCTCTCCCCGGCAACCCCGGCGGCTGGACGATTGCCGACGATCCCGCCATGACAGATGAGCTCAGAGCAATCTTTGAAAAAGCGCTGAAAGAGCTCGTCGGCGTAAACTACGTTCCCGTCGCATGCCTCGGCACGCAGGTCGTTGCGGGAACGAACTACTGCTTCCTCACGCAGGGCACCGTCGTCTATCCGGACGCCGTTCCGCAGTTCAAGCTGGTGTATGTGTATGCGGATCTTGAAGGCAATGCGCAGCTTCTGAACATCGTCGACATGCCGGTCGTGCCGAACGAAGACGGCACCGTTTCCGTTCCCTCGACCGAAGCTCTGATGGGCGGTTGGACCTATGAGAGCGATCCCGCGGTCTCCGATGAACTTAAGGCGGAGCTTGATAAGGCGCTCGAAGGTCTCGCCGGCGCAGACTATCTGCCGATCGCAAACCTCGCAAGTCAGGTCGTCAACGGAACGAACCGCTGCATCCTCTGCAAAGTCACGCCGGTCGTGCCGAACCCCGTCTCCCATTACGGGCTCGTATACTGCTATGTGTCTGCAGACGGCAATGAATCCCTGACTTCCGTCATCGACTTCGATCTTGACATGCCGGAAGAAGGTCTGATCACGGATGCGATTGACGGACAGGCTGACGCCGAAGCGGACACGGAAACCGAGACCGACGAAGAAAACTATCCGGACGTTCTGGCCGGCGGCTGGGCAGCGGCGGAGGATCCCGCAATGACCGACGAACTTCGCGCCATCTTTGACAAAGCGCTCGACGGTCTTGTCGGCGTCGATTACGAGCCGATCGCATGCCTCGGCACACAGATCGTGGCGGGAAGAAATTACTGCTTCCTGACAAAAGCGACGGTCGTTTATCCGGATGCAAAGCCGAAGTACACGCTGATCTATGTCTACGCGGACCTCAGCGGCAACGCAACGATCATGAACTTCGCGGACATGCCCGTGATCCCGAACGAATTCGACGGCATTGAGCCGATCACCGAAGAGGAAACGCTCGACGGCGGCTGGACATATGCCGAGTCCCCCGAGATCACCGATGAGATCAAGGCCAATCTCGAAAAGGCGATTGCAGCGCTCGTCGGCGCAGATTATGAGCCGGTTGCAAACATCGCAACGCAGGTCGTCGCCGGAACGAACCGCTGCCTGCTCTGCAAGATCACGCCGGTCGTGCCGAACCCCGTTCCGCATTATGCGCTGGTCTATCTCTACGAAGCGCTTGACGGAACCGTTGAGCTGCTCGAAACGGTCGACTTCGACTTCGGCGCGCTGTGCACCTACGGCGCATAACCACTTTTCGTATTGCAGGAAGATCCTCCCGTTTTCGGAGGATCTTCTTTTTTTGACTGGAAATCCGCGGCAAAACGGGGTATACTGTAAAAAACAGGTTATTTCGGAGGCAGTTATGAAAATCGCAGTCGTGACCGGCGCGTCCAGCGGCATGGGCAGAGAGTTTGCAAAGGCAGTCGACAAGGCGTTCGACCTCGACGAGCTTTGGGTGATCGCAAGAAGAGCCGAGCGGCTTGAATCGCTCAAATCGGAATGCCGCACGCCGGTCCGCGCACTCAGCTGGGACCTTTCCGCGCCGGAGAATCAGCACGCGTACAAGACGCTTCTGGAGGAAGAAAAGCCGGAGATCAAGGTCCTTGTGAACGCGGCGGGATACGGACTGTTCGGCGCCGCCGAGGACCTTGACGTCGAAAACCAGCTCGGCATCGTCGCGCTGAACGACACGGCGCTGTCCGCGATCTGCCTTTACTCGCTCCCGTACATGCAAAGCGGCGACGCGATCGTGAACCTCGGCTCCAATTCAAGCTGGCAGCCGGTGCCGTACATGACGGTCTACGCCGCGTCGAAGGCGTATGTGCTGAGCTTTTCCCGCGCGCTCGGACGCGAGCTCAAGACCCGCGGGATCCATGTGATGTGCGTCTGCCCCGGCTGGATCCAAACCGAGTTTTTCGACCGCGCGAAGCACGACGACACGATCCGCTATTTCGACCGCTGGTATACCGCGGAGCAGGTCGTGGATCGCGCGATGAAGGACCTCAAGAAGAATAAGACCGTCTCGATCATGGGCTTCCCGGTGCGGATGCAGGTGCGGCTTGTGAAGCTTTTGCCCGTGAAGCTTGTCATGAACACCTGGTGCAGACAGCAGGGAAAGGAATAATATGGGCATCATTCGGGCGATCACATCCTCTCTGGGCAGCGTTGCCAAAGAGCAATGGAAAGAAGCGTTTTTCATGGACGCGCTTCCCGTCGACGTGCTGATGGCGCGCGGACACAAGCACGTTTCGGATCGCAGCGCAAACGACCGCATTGACGACGAGGTCATTACAAGCGGCTCGCTGCTGTCCGTTGCGGACGGGCAGGCGCTTGTCGTCGTATCGCATCAGAAGGTCGTCAACGTCGTGACCGAGCCCGGCGAGCACATTTTTGTCGATCCGGACCGTCCCGCAGGACCGGCGGGATACTTCCGCGACGTCCTGGACCGCGTCGGCTTCGGCGGCGGCGACATCCAGCCGCACCGCCATCGGGTTTATTACATCAATACAAAGGAATGTCACGGCAATGCATTTGAAACGCCCGCGCCGGTGTTGATCCGCGTGCGCGACGACAACATGGATGCGGACTTCGATCTGTCCGTTTCGCTTAAGGGCGTGTATTCCTACCGTGTCGAGGATCCCGCGGCGCTGTACCGCGCGATCGGCAACGTCGCGGAACGCTTTGAACGGAAGGACCTGAAGCCG
>JAEESS010000024.1 GCA_016286445.1 Bacillota bacterium | reverse complement strand
AGGAACGGATCGGGCAGGCGCGTACCTGCCCGATCGTGAGGTACTAAATGGAGAGCAAGAGAGATTACTACGAGGTGCTCGGGGTCGATAAGAGCGCCTCGGACGCGGACATCAAGAGCGCGTTCCGTAAAAAAGCAAAGACCTGCCACCCCGATCTGCATCCGGGCGACGCCGCGAAGGAAGCGGAGTTCAAGGAGCTGAACGAGGCATACGAGGTCCTGTCCGATCCCGAAAAGCGGTCGAAGTACGACCAGTTCGGGCACGCGGCGTTCGATCCGACGATGGGCGGCGGCAATCCGTTCACCGGCGCGACGGGCTTCGACGGCTTCGGCGACATCTTCAGCACGATCTTCGGCGGCTTCGGGAGCCAGACGCAGAGCCGCAATGCGCCGATGACCGGCGACGATATCCGCTATAACCTGACGCTGTCCTTCGAGGAGGCGGCGTTCGGCACGGAGAAGGAGATCAGCGTCACGCGGGAAGAGGTCTGCGACGTCTGTAACGGCACCGGCGCAAAGCCCGGCACGCAGCCGCAGCGCTGTCAGACGTGCAAGGGAACGGGGCAGGTGCGCATGCAGCAGAACACGCTGTTCGGCGCAACGACGATCACCCGTCCGTGCTCGGCATGCCGCGGTACCGGCAAGATCATCTCCGAGCCGTGTTCGGAATGCCGCGGCAAGGGCCGTGTGCGCAAGCTCAAGCGGCTGACGCTCAAGGTCCCGGCGGGCATCGACGACGGGCAGACGATCAACATGCGCAACGAAGGCGACGCCGGCTACAAGGGCGGTCCGCGCGGGAATCTGTACATCACGATCTCCGTGCGTTCGCATTCGCAGTTCATCCGCCGCGGCAGCGATCTTCTGCTCAACATGAACATTCCGTATACGACCGCGGTGCTCGGCGGCGAGATCGTCGTGCCGACACTGACGGGACAGATCAAGTACAACATCCCGGCTGGCACGCAGATCGGAACAACGTTCCGCCTGCGCGAGCAGGGCATACAGCGTCTGCAGCAGCAGGGGAAGGGCGATCTTCTTGTGACGGTCAACGTTGAAGTTCCGAAGCGCGTTTCATCGCAGGCACGCGAGCTTTTGGAACAGCTTGCCGCGCTCGACGGTCAGCCGGTCGTGCAGAAAAACAAAAAACGTCCCTTAAAGGACATCTTCAAGTAAGCAAAAGCAGGAGGCAAAAAAACTCCTGCTATTTTTCCAACGTATCAACAGGTCTGAACTTGCCTTCTCTTTGAGGAGAAGAGATGGCGACGCGAGATTTTTGCTTGCCCGCCTCATCAGTCAACTGCGTTGACAGCTTCCCCTCGAAGGGGAAGCCTTTTCTTTCACAAAATCCAAACATCAAATCTCTTCAAAAAAGTCGCTGTCGATCCTTTTTACTTCATAAACTTCTTCAATAGATACACCGACATTGTGTTTTATCATCAATCGGGTTAATGCAGAACCATCCACTAAAACAACTTTTACACCTAATAGATTATTCGCATATTGGATTGCATTTGATGAGTATTTCGCGGTCGTAATAAACAAACCCTTCTGCGCTTGCTGACCTTGCAATGCACCAACAAATCTTTGTATTTCCTGCCTGCCGACAGTCTGATCCACAGCCCATTGCTTCGCTTGAATGTAGATGTGACTGAATCCAAGCTGATCTTCCTTGATGATACCGTCAATACCGCCATCATTCGATTGCTGCGTAACCATGCCGGCTTCTTCAATTCCACTGCCATAACCCATCTTCAAAAGAAGTTTGACGACAAGCCGTTCAAACTCCACTGGGGTGAGCTTCATAACCTCATCCATCAACTGGCTCGCCAAAGCTGTAGTTACCTTCTTATAAGCGGATTCAAGCACTTCCATTGGAGATTCATCGTTTTCTGCGGTAGGCTCGATGACCGTTCCCTGTACTGAAAGACCGTGAAATTCATTAAAAGAGCTTGATTGTTCAAGGTATGCTAAATCAATTTTATTCCCGGAAGAGAGAGCAGATTTACCGGATGCGGTAATACGATATTTGCCGCGAAGAGGAGTTTCGATCAATCCGGCTTTATTTAGATAGGTCCGAGCCCAGCCGACACGGTTATCGAAGGTCCGTTGGGTGCCGCTTGGAAGCATTTCGGACAACTCTGCGTCGGAAAGGTTCATATCTTTTGCTATAATACTGCGAACCTCTTTTGCGGAATGGAGTTCATCATCATTGATTGCCTGCAAAAAAGCTTCAAAAAATTCAAAGAATTTCGGAACAGCCATAATTGATCATACCTGCTTTCTGATAATAAATCATTCCAATGTAAAGAATGCCTGCTCGCCGTGCACGCCGACGACGTGCAGCACCGGCGTATGCTCCTTGGGCAGCGGCAGCAGGATCGGCAGCTTCGGCGCGCAGTTTGTGTGTACCGCATGGAAACAGCTGCCGTCCACAAAGCCCGTTGCGGCATAGATCGGCGCGCAGTCCTTGCCGGAAAAATGCGTTTTTTTGAGCTGAACGGCAGAACCGCCTGCTTTTTCTACGATCTCCGTCTGGATCCGGCAGGGCGTGTGATCCGCCGGATAAGAGATCAAAAGCGGATGCGCCGTATTCTCGGTCAGCGTCGGCTCGCTCGTGATCCCGAGCTGACGGCGGCGCAAAAGCGCGCAGGCGACGGGACTCTGGTCGACGGCGATGAAACGCCGCCCGAGCTTCGTTGCCGCGGCGGCGGTTGTGCCGCTGCCGGAAAACAGATCGACGACGAGATCGCCGGGATCGCTGGACGCCGCAATGATGCGCTTCAGGAGCGCTTCGGGCTTTTGTGTCAGGAATCCGGTGCGCTCACGGTCCTTCTGCTGCAAATGCTCAATGTCCGACCACACGTCGGAAGGATAGATCAATGAATCTTCATAATAGGTATAGGTCTTGCCGTTCGAGCGGATCGAGAAGCCCACGCGCCCATCCTCGTCGATGAAGCGCTTCATGTGGTTGCGGCGCTCCTGCCCGCGCGGCGTGCCGACCGCCTTGATGTTGAACAGGACCTTCTTTGATTTGCGATAGAAGAGGATCGTATCGTGCTTTCTGGGATAGCAGCGCGTGGCGCGGCCGCCGGAGCGGTACGCCCAGATGATCTCGTTCATGAAGTTCGCTTCGCCGAAGATCTTGTCCAAAAGCATCCGCGCCTTATGCGACATGCGGTAGTCGAGATGCAGATAGATCGAGCCGCGCGCGTCCAAAAGCTTGTGACAGCCGACAAGGATCCGTTCGAGCCACGCAAGATAATCCTCTTCTTCGAGCTTGTCCTCATAGAGCACGACCGTCTGCGCCTGCTTGCCCTTGCCGATCTTCATCTTGAACGATTCGCCCGTCCGGAACGGCGGATCGAGGTAAATGAGCCGCACGCAGCCCTCGTACTGCGCAAGAAGCGAGGAAAGCGCATCCTCCGCCTTTGCCAAAATAAACGACCCGTCCCCGCCTGAGGAATGCAGCTCCTCCGTACAATAAACGCGCATACCCGCCTCCACGCCTTTTTTCTTTAGTATACAATATCTTGTATGAAAATACAAGCGAAAAAGCCACATATTGTGAAAGAATCTTAAGCCGAAACCGCCTTGCGGGATGACGGCGCCTGTGGTACAATACGGAAAACGGAGGAACGGCTATGGCAAAGGTAGACCCGATCGAACGGCAGATCTATATGTGCATCGCAAGAAGTGAGGAGGGCGTTAAGGCGCGGGACATTGCGCGCGCCGTTCGCGCAGACACGAGTACCGTCAACCACTTCCTGTACGCCTCGCCGTTTATGAAGGAGCTCTGCTGGCAGGACGACGAGTATTGCTGGCATGCGCAGATCCCGCAGACACGCCCGCATTACGGACTTGCGGAGTTTGCGGGCTTCTATTCCTCGGTCAAAGAGTTTCTCGATATGGACGAAAAACGTTTCCTGGCGCTTCTGCAGCTCGGTTGCGAAAACATCGGCAGAAACCTCAACGACGCGCGCGGGCTGTTCCATTCCTTTGCGGACGCGCGGCAGACGATGCGGGATCTGTTCCGCGATCTAAAAGAATTCGGTTATCCCGAAAAACTCAGCAACGACTGGGAGATCGTCTTTGAGCTGCGCATCAAAAAATCGAAGCATATCCGCATCTACGCGGACGTGCTGCTCGTCACAAAACGGCACGCGTTCTCGTTCGAGTTCAAAATGAAGGATAAAATCGAGCAGGAGGAGGTCGACCAGTGCGCGAAGTACTGCGAATACCTCGACGTGATCTTCGGCGACGATTATGAGATCGTGCCGGTGCTGGTGCTGACCAAAGCCCGCGACCTCTTTACCGACGCTACGGTTTCCGGCACCGACGCCTCGGTGCAGGTCTGCTCCGGCGATATGCTCTACAACGCGCTGGACTTCTGGCTCGGGTTTATCCGGTGAAAAAGATTGTAGCATTTTTGCGTTCCGGATTGTCTTTATAACAGAATCTGAAAGAGGACAGACAAACGATGAAACGAAAGATCTTTTCATGGATGATCCTGATTGCAATGACCGCAGCGCTGTCGGCATGCAAAGGCGCAGAGCTTCATGCAACCGTGACGCTGACGGAACAATGGTGGAGCGGATGGAAGAAAGAGCAGCCGGAGCCGACTGTCAAAACGTTTGCGGACATTGCGGAAGGAACCATACTTTATGACAGCGCATATGACGGAACGATCACGGTAAGCGGCGTGACGGAGGAGGCGGTCGTTCTGCAGATCGAGCATTCCTGTTTTGTGGAACCGAATGAAAACGGAAACATCAACTTGGGGGCAGCGCCGGTCAAAACGCTCACTGTGAAACGCGGTGAAGAAAAGGAGCTTGTGACGCAAGCGCTGGACGGGGGCGTTACCCTTCGGATCGCGTATGCCGTCGGGGAATAGGCTCGCGGGATAATAGGACAAAGATACATCGTAAGATGCCAACTTTCTTGCCATCCCTGTGTAAGGGAGGGCGGGTCGCGAAGCGAGACGGGAGGGATGTTTCCAAATTGGCTTCGCGAGGAATTGCGCTGCGCGCATGAATTGGCATACGCCATGAATTGACCTTCGGTCATGAATTGCGCCTGCGATGCATGAAAAATGCACGAAAAAGTCCAAAGAAATCTGCAAAAAACGCTTGACAAAGGGGCAGGGAGCGTGTATTATATCCAAGGTTAAGTTCCGTCGCCAAAGACAGCCGGTGTCGCATTGCGTGTAAATCCTGCCGAGGTAGACTTGATGACGCCTTTTGTTTTCGAGTCCTCCGTTCTGCGACGGAGGGCTTTTCACGTTACAAGGAGGTGCAACCATGGCAAATGCAAAGATTCTCGAAATGAAGGCTGCAAAGGTCGCGGAGGTTGCGGACAAGGTCAAGAAGGCAAAGTCCGTTATCCTGTTCGACTATCGCGGGCTGACCGTTGCCGAGGATACCGCGCTGCGTGCCGAATTGCGCAAGGAAAACGTTGAGTATGTCGTTCTGAAGAACCACTGTGTCCGCCGTGCTTTTGATCAGCTCGGACTTGAGGGTGCAGACGATATGCTCCACGGCACCAACGCATTCGCATTCGGTTACGACGATGCGGTAGCTCCCGCAAGAGTGCTCAAGAACTTCATTAAGAAGGCAAAGAAGTGCGAATTTAAGGGCGGTATCGTCGAGGGTAAGGTCACCACGCCCGCGGAAGTCGAAGCGATCGCTGAGCTCCCGAGCCGCGAAGTCCTCATCGCACGCATGCTGGGCAGCATGATGTCGCCGATCTCCGGTCTTGCAATCGTGCTCGACCAGATCGCAAAGAAGCTTGATCCCAACGCTGCCGCAGAAAGCGCGGAAGCATAACAACCGAAACGGCATCGCCGTACAAACCAAAAATCAAAAATCAAAATTTTAAAGGAGAAATATCATGAATAAGGAACAACTGATCGCCGATATTAAGGCAATGTCCGTTTTGGAACTCCACGAACTCGTCAAGGCTCTCGAAGAGGAGTTCGGCGTTTCCGCAGCAGCTACCGCAGTCGCAGTTGCAGGTCCCGTTGCCGCAGCTGAAGAAGTCGAAGAGAAGACCGAGTTCGACGTCATCCTCAAGGAGATCGGACCGGAGAAGATCAAGGTCATCAAGGTCGTCCGCGAGCAGACCGGTCTGGGCCTGAAGGAAGCAAAGGACGTCGTCGACAACGCGCCCAAGGCTGTCAAGGAAGGCATCTCCAAGGAAGACGCAGAGAAGATCGTCGAAGCGTTCAAGGCAGTCGGCGCAACCTGCGAGATCAAATAATTCAACCCCAAACACAAAAGAGACGGCTGGACCGTCTCTTTTTTGCATACAAAAACTCCCTTCGGAACGCGCCGAAGGGAGAAGGTCATACGATTACGGGAACAGGATCGGCTGTACGGCGTTCCACAGCGCCGGGAACTTGCCGGAGAAGCAGATCAGCAGGAAAACCGCGCAGGCAAGCACAACGATGTAATAGAGAAGCCGCATGATGAGGCACGCGAGGGAGAAGCGTTTGCGGGACAGGTTCTTCGTCTTGCCGCAGCCCCAGACAAGCATGAAGATCATGCCGATCAGCGGGATGTGGAACAGGATCGTCGTAAAGATATAGCCGGCAGTCGTCATCAGCGAGCGGGAATCCGTCGCAAGCACGATCGGCTGTTCGGGCTTCGGCTCGGCAGCCGCTTCGGAATTGACGGGTTCGGACTGCGGGACAGCGATCGGCTCCGGCGCAGCCGCGACCGGCGCGGGTTCGGGAACAGGCATAGGTTCCGGTTCGGGCTCGGAAATGGGCTCTGGCTCGGAAATGGGCTCCGGTTCGGGGATGGACTCCGGTTCGGGAGCGGGCTCCGGTTCGGGAACGGGTTCCGATTCAATGACCGGCGCGGGCTCCGCCTCGACGATCGGTTCGGACGCGAGGATAGTTTCCGGCTCCTCTTCGGGCGCCGGTTCGGGATCGACTGCAGGAATGACCGGCTCCGCTTCGGGACTCAGAAGTGATGCGCCGCAGAAGAAACAGAATTTTGCCTGATCGGTCAGGACTTTTTGACAAACGGGACAGGTTTTCATAGCGACTCCTTTCAAGATAGATCGACGGATACCGTTTCACCGTCAAGATGAAACGTCACGGTTCCGTCCGTATCGGTGCTGTAAAACGCTGTATGGGTATCATACAGCAGCGAAAGCGTTTCTTTGTGCGGATGACCGTAATCGTTATGCACGCCGCACGAGGCGATCGCAAAATCCGGATCGACAGCGAGGAAGAACGAGAAGCCCGTTGAGCTCGAAGAGCCGTGATGCCCGAGCTTCAGCACGTTTGCCCGCAGCATGGACCGCGGGAACGTATCAAGCATCCGTTTTTCCGCGAGCGCTTCGGCGTCGCCTGCCAAAAGCACTGCAGTTTCTCCGTAACGGACGTGCAGCACAACGGAGCAGTCGTTCAGCTCCTCCGGTTCCGCATCGTAGCCGGGGACCGGGTTCAGAACCGTCACGGTGCAGCTCTCCGCCCACGGGATCGTCGTTCCGCCCTCCGCAAAGGAAACGGTGCAGCCGTTCTCGGAAAGCGCGGCACCGACGGTGCCCGGCGGATCCTGCGGGATCGTAACGTATGTTCCGACCGGATAAGCGTTGAGCACGTCCGTCATTGAACCGATGTGGTCCGCGTGCGGATGCGTGGCGACGATCATGTCAAGCGACGTCACGCCGTGCGCGTCGAGCACGGTCCGGATGCGGTCAAACGCGTCCTTCGGACCGGCGTCCACAAGCATTGTTTTGCCTTCCGGCGAGATGAGCAGGATGCTGTCGCCCTGTCCGACGTCGATCACGATGACGTCGAGCGACGGACCCGAGCGCTTCGACGGTTCCGGACGCGCCGAAACGAGCGCTTCCAAAAGCGCCTGCTTTTCCGCATCGAGCGCTTCCGGCGCATCCACATGCAGACAGCTGTGCAGCGGCGAACAGCCGAACGCCGACACAAGCAGCAGCGCAAGGAAAAACGCAAGAGGTCGAAGCAGCTTTCTCATGCGCATATTATACAATACTTGCAAACGCTTTGCAAGCGGTCACCGCTGCAGATTTCATCTTTTCCGCACATTTGTCCCGTCCGCCGTTTGCAACAGCGGCGATCTCCTTCCGAAGCTGCCGCATCAAGAGTCTGTACCGAATCCGTTCGATCATGATCCTGTCCTCCCGTTTGTTTTTACGACCTCAGTATAGCGCGGCATCTTTCCGATAAACGGGACAGCAAAGGAACGTTGCATACAAACGCGGAACATGGTATACTGTAAACAAAGATCATCGAATAACGGAGGAGCGGTATGAAAAAGCTTGTTGTTCTGATCCTGTGCCTTGCGATATGCACGGGTCTCGCATGCTCTGCACAGCAGCCGGACGTGATCGCACAGGAAACGGAGAAGACGCCGGGCGCGCCTGCGGCGGGAACGACGCAGCCCACGGAAGAAAACATACTGATACAGCCGGAAAATCAGGAGACGGGCGAGCCCGGAGAGAACGGATCCGTTGAGAATACACTGGAACCGACCGAAGCGCCGACGCCGGAACCGACCGAAGCGCCGACGCCGGAACCGACCGAAGTGCCCACACCGACGCCGAAGCCCACGCCGCAGCAGGTCTACGGCGCGCCGCAAAGCTTCAAACCGACAAAGAAGATCGAGAAGTCCAACCTGCCGGTCGTGTATAGCATGTATAAAATGAACCCGAAGGGAAAGAAGGAAGCGCAGATGTTCACCTTCGATCTGAACGGAGACGGCAAGGCGGAAAAGATCTCGTTTAAGCTCGACTCAAAGAAAAACAGGACGACGATCACGGCGGGCGAGACCAAAATCAAGCTGAAAGACGGCGCCGAGATGGTAAACGCAATGCTGATCGACCTCGATCCGGCTACACCGTATACGGATCTGGTCGTTTTGATCGACGCCGGATCGGACGACTATATCACCATTCCGCTGCATATCGAGAACGGCAAGTTTGTCCGCGGCGAATCTCTGAACGGGATCTCGGTCTACGTCGGAAGCGACGGCGTACTTTACCGCTGCGAAGGCACCGATCTGCTCGGTACACAAACCGGAATACGCGCCTGTCACGGCGAGAGCTTTACGCCGGACGATGAGTGGCTGGACGTCAGCCTGCCGACCGAAGAGCATCTCCAGAATTATCAGGAGCATCTGGGCGATTATGGCTGGTTTTTGCAGGTTAAGCGCGAGTTGCCCTGCACAATTGACGGAGAACCGTCAATGCTTCCGGTCGGGACGATCCTGTACATGACCCGCTTCCACGAGTCGCGCACGATGGCAGAGGTCCGCACGCTGGACGGCGTGACCGCGTTGATCACGTTTACAATGGATGAAGACGATTGGCCTTATCTGATCAACGGCATTCGGCAGGATGATTATTTTGAGTACGAACTGCTGTATGCAGACTGACACGCGGCATATGAAAAGCCGTCGGGAGACGATCCCGGCGGCTTTTGCATATCGAATTATGACAAATGCTCTGTAAAGTGACAGGCATATGGAAGGTTCCCGACATCGGTCAGAACGCGGCGCAGCTTCCCGGCATAGCTGCCAAGCGCTTCGTCTATGAAATCGCCGTTGATGAGGATGATCCAGACGTCGCGGGAAAGATCGGTAAGACAGTCGTGCAGCGCGTCAAGGTTCTTTCCATAGTATTCCGGCAGACGCAGCGTCTTCGCAAGATATTCGTGCGTTGCCTCGATCGAAGTCATGCGCCGCCCGTCGATGATGATGAATTCCATGTTATTCCTCCCCGTATAAAAGAGTAAACGAATTATAATGGTCGTCCGTATAGTAGATCAGACCGTCGTTGCTGAACACGATGCGCTTATCGCCACGCTTTTTCTTTCCGCGTGTGTCGATATCGCATTCGGTATACTTGCGTCCCTTCTTTTTCGGTAAAAGTCCTTCGTAATTGCCGTAATAATCGCCGCCGATCGAATAGCCGGGGGCATACGGTTCAACCGATCCGCCGGACCAGCCGAGGTCCTGCGCTTTGCTTTTGGTGATGTAGTTTTTCGGCAGATGCCCGAACAGATGGATGTACAGCGCGACCTCGTCCTTGGTCCAATATTCACCGTCCTCCGAAACGGGACAGGGCGTATCGGTCGGCGCAGGCGTCGGCGCGTCTGTGAGCGCGGGCGTCGGCGCTTCGGAAAGCTCTTGTGTCGGCGCTTCGGCGGATTCGGACGCAGCGGCCTCGGTCGGCTCCAAAGTAAAGACCGGCGCTTCGATCTCACTTTGCGGCTGCGGACTTCGGACCGGAACGGTCAGTCCGGTACAGCCGAACAGCGAGACGAGCAGCAGCAGCGCGGTCAGCAGGGAAAGGATTCGTTTCATAGCAGTTTTTTGATCCTCCGTATCGGTATTATAGCATACAATGCGGCGAATAAAAAGTGGGTATTTTCATTTCCGCAAATATAGCGTAAAAGCGATGATCCTGTCTATTTTTCTATTGCGCTTTTTCAGGCGGCATGCTACAATATAAGAAGGTATTGCTGTATATACAGCCGTATATCCGGCGATCGGATAGGCTGTTTGATAAATGCGAGCCGTTTTCAAAAAGGAGAAAATTATCATGAGCAAAAAAACCATATGGATCTGCGCTGCTTGCGTGTGTCTGACCGTGCTGATCGGGATCATCGTTCTGGTCAGCGTCAGCAAGTGCGGCGGCAAGAACGATCCCGTGAAGGATCTCCCTTCAAGCGCGGCACCGATCCCGAAGCCGACCCAAAGCACGGAACCGGAACAGCAGGATGAACCTGATTCGACGGCTTCGACCGTTACGGATACGCCGGAACCGCAGGAAGAGCCCGATTCGACGGAGCCCGCCGTTACGGATACGCCGGAGCCGCAGAACGAGCCCGATCCGACGACGCCGAGCAATACAAAGGCCCCGTCGACCGAGTCCGATCCGACAGACGGATTGGAAGAGCTGCCCGTTCCGATCACCACACCGGATAAGACCGAACCGCCGACGGAGACCGCCGGACCCGAAACGACGCCGAAACCGGAGGAAACGGAAAAGCCGACGGAGAAACCTTCCGGACAGCCGGAGGAATCCGAAGAGCCCGACCCGACGCCGGACGACAGTCCCATCGTTTTGCCTGAGCTTCCGTAAGGGAATCATATCATATAGGGATGAGAGGAGAAATACGAATGAATCAAAAGAAACTTTTGGCACTTTTGCTGGCGGTCCTGATGGTCCTTGCCATGCTGCCCGCAGTCGCGGCGGCGGAGGATGAAGTGTACTACACTTTGGACGGTACAGAAACCGGCGGGTCCAATGGCTACGCTACCGAAAGCGAGATTACTCAAAACAATATTACTTGGATGGTGACCGGCAACACGACCATAGGCCCGTGGCGTATCGGCGGAAAGAATCTTTCCGGAGAGGATCGCCCGATTTATTCCATAAATTCCATGGATGAAACCGTCACGAAGGTGGAGCTGGAACTCGGAACAATAAACTTGACGGTCAACTCACTCAAGTTTGTTGTAGCCAGTGACGATTCGTTTGAAAATAATTATCGAAGAACAGACAATTACAGCTGTTGAACAGAATAACACATATATCTTCACGCCGGATGAAGGTAAGGAATGGACGAATGCATACTACAAGTTTGTATTCAACGTCACGAATGGTCAGAGTTCCAACAAATATGTTGAATTTGTATCTGCGAAGTTTTACAAAACCGCTTCCGGTACGCCTACGCCGACCTACACCGTTTCCTTTGATGCGAACGGCGGCACCGGCACGATGGCGAACGTGACGACCACAAGCCCCTATACGCTTCCGAACTGCGGATTCACCGCGCCGGAGGGCAAGGAGTTCGATTATTGGGCGGTCGATGGAGACGAGGGCATGTACGCCCCCGGCAATTCCTATACGCTGACCGGTAACACGACGTTCATCGCGCAGTGGAAGGATCTTCCGGTCGTCAACTACACCGACATGATGCTGAAGCGTGTACCGGCAAACGGCGACACGGTCGTCATCTACTATCCGAAGGCGAGCAAGGTTATGACCGCAGAGAGCTACTATTACAACAACAAGAAGTACGAGCTTGCCGCTGCCGACGCGACGCTGACCGACAACGTCCTTGCGGTGCCCGACGAGGCAGTTCGCCTGACGGTCTCGGTCGCTGACGGCAAATACACCTTCGAAACTGCTGACGGCAAGTACCTTGAAGCGGACGGCACCAACGTACAGCTCGTTTCCGCGCAGAGCGCGAACACGCTGTTCCAGCTCGAGACCGCGGCTGCCGGTACGGACAACTATTATATCAAGTGCGACAGTGCGACCTATAACGGCAGCGCGCAGTACATCGAATACTACGGCGGATATTTCACCGTGTATTCCCTGAATACTTCGAACACGCCGATCTTCACATTCCAGTTCTTCTCTGAGGACGGCGAAGGTCCGACGCCCGAGACGACCTACACCGTGACCCTGTATCCGGGCGACGCGGAAGGCGATCCGCAGACGATCGAAGAAGTCACCAGCCCCTACACGCTGCCGGATTGTCCGTTTACGGCGCCGGAAGGATATGTCTTTGACGGATGGGAAGCGGAGGACGGCGACGTCTTCGCGGCGGGCACCGAGATCGAGCTTACGGACGACGCGACCTTCACGGCGCTTTGGAAGGAGCTTGAAGCCAGAACGTACGAGCTTGTGACCTCCGAGGACGGGCTTGTCGACGGCGGCACATACCTGATCGCGAGCGAGCTCTTTGTGGATGAGCTCTATCTCATGTCCAAGCAGACCACCAACAACCGCGCGCAGTACAAGGTGACCGGTGTGGAAGGCACGACGCTGACGCTGGACGAGAGCTGGATCGCGATGAATGAGGCGGATGATCTTGTCTTTGAGTTTACGCTCGAGACCGCGGAAAACGGCTGGGCGTTCCATGACAAAGTGACGGGCGGCTATCTGTATGCGGCAGGAAATGAGACAAACAAAAAGAACTGGCTGCGCACCGAGACCGATCTTGACGATAACGGTCAGTTCGTCATTGTGTATGAAGGCGACGACGGTGCGACGGTCCCCGTTGCGCAAGGTGAGAACACGCGCGGCTATATGCACTATAATGACAATAGCGGTATCTTCTCCTGCTATGCGGAAACGTCCACAATTACCGGCGCTGTCTATCTCTACAAGCTTGTGGAGGAAACGCCCGAAGCGCCTTCGTTCCGCGGATTGCAGCTGGAGCTTTCCGGCAAGATCGGCGTGATGTTCAATATGAACCTGCCGGCAATTCAGGGCGTGGATTATTCGACGAGCAAAATGACGTTCACGATCCCGCACGGCGAATGCACGGCGGAAGCGGCGTACACGGAAGGCTCCGATTCGTTCACCTGCTACATCAACGCGATCCAGATGGCGGAGCCGATCACGGCAACGTTCCACTATACGCAGAACGGCGTCGAAAAGACGGTCGAGATCACACGCTCTGCCAAGAATTACTTTGAGTCGTACGATGACAATAAGGATCAGTTCAATGATAAGACGCAAGCGCTGATCGAAGCGACGGCGGACTACGGCTACTATACGCAGGCGTTCCTTGCGGCGCAGAAGAATTGGGAGCTTGGTGGAGAAAACCCGCGCTACGCGAAGATGGATAAGCACTATAACGATGCGTTCGATCCGTTTGACGTTTCGGACTATGCGATCAACTGCCCCGATATCGGCGACCTCTTCAGCAAGGTTTCGTTCTCGCTTGTGCTGGATTCCGAAACCGCGATTCGCCTGTACCTTACGCCGAACGAAGGCGTCGACGAAGTCACGGCAACCTGCTCGGACGGCAAGGACGCGACGGTAACCAAGAAGGGCGCCCGCTGGGTTGTGGAGATCCCGAACATCTCGGCGCATCAGCTGTCCACGACGTATACGGTTACGGTCAACAGTACGGCGACGATCAGCGCTTCCGCGCTGTCCTATGTGAAGCTGATGCAGAACGCGTATGCCGGCAATACAGCCGCACAGAACGCAGCCGCAGCGATCTATTACTACTCCGCAGCGGCGGACGCGTACAAGGGAAACTGACCAACTGACACAACAAACAACGCAACGGGGCGAAGACGCCGGTTTTCGCCCCGCTTCTCTGCAAATGGGAATGACAGGAACCTATCGCATTGCGAATATGGTTGTCCGGATCTGTTCATTGCATGAACAGGTCCATCGGCAATGTACGGAATATCGGATTTCGGACGAAGCTGCCGATATTGCCGTTACGATCGCGCAGCGCGATATCGACGCCGAGCGCTCGTGTTCTCTGCGTGATGAAAAACAGCGAACGGCAGAATATCGGGACGCGTATTTGGAATCGCTTGCGGTCTATCGGAAAATCGCTGAACAAGCGCCCTTCTTCGATACCGTGCTGATGCACGGATCGTGCATTTCCGTCGACGGCGAAGCATATCTGTTCACCGCCAAAAGCGGCACGGGCAAGAGCACGCACGCACGGCTTTGGCGTGAGCTGCTCGGAGAACGTGCGATCATGGTCAACGACGACAAACCGTTGATTTGCATTGCGAAAGAAGGCGCGACCGTTTACGGTACGCCGTGGGACGGTAAGCACCATCTGAGCACAAACTGCGCTGTACCGTTGAAGGCAATCTGCGTGCTGGAACGCGCGGAGCAAAACCGTATCCGCCGTATCAATCCGGCGGAAGCATATCCCTGCCTGCTGCAGCAGATCTATCGACCTTCGGATACGGAAGCGATGCGCACAACGATACAGTTGGTCGACCGGTTGTCCGGCGTTGTCGCGCTTTGGCGGCTTGGGTGCAATATGGATCCGGAAGCTGCTGAAATTGCATATCGGGCTATGAAAGGATCGGGATCGTGAAGCAGTCTGCCGGTCGGTGGCTCTTAGCAGTACCCGGCAATCGAAAATGGTATATCGCGGCGCTGACGCTCGTGCAGGCATTGCTCGGAGGGTCCGGCGTGCTGTACGCGCTGTTTCTGCGCGGCGTTGTGGATGCTGCGGTCGGCAAAGATCAGCCGGCGTTCTGGCGGTTTTTGATCCTCATCATTGCACTTTCGGCGGGACAGCTTGCACTGCGCGCCGTGGTTCGATGGCTGACGGAGCTTTCCAAATCGTCGTTTGAGAACACATTCAAGAGACGGTTGACCGAGACGCTGCTGAAGAAGGATTATCTGCGCGTCAGCGCGGTGCATTCCGGCGAATGGTTGAACAGGCTGACGAACGACACGGTCGTTGTCGCAAACGGATATGTGGAAATCATACCGGGACTGGTCGGAATGGCAGTCAAGCTCATCAGTGCACTTGTTATGATCATTGTGATCGAACCGATGCTCGCCGTGATCCTGATTCCCGGCGGCATCGTTCTGGCGCTCCTTACGGCGCTGTTCCGCCGTATCATGAAGCGGCTGCACAAGAAGGTACAGGAATCGGACGGAAAGCTGCGGGTCTTTTTACAGGAGCGGATCGCAAGTGTTCTGATGCTGAAATCCTTTGCGGCAGAGGAGCAGACGCTTGCAAGGACAGAGGAGAAGATGCAGGCGCACAAAGCTGCACGAATGCGCCGGAACCGGTTTTCCAACCTCTGCAACATCGGCTTCGGCACTGCAATGACCGGGATGTATCTGCTCGGCGTCGGTTGGTGCGGTTACGGAATCCTGATCGGGACGATCAGCTTCGGAACGCTTACGGCAATCATGCAGCTTGTATCGCAGGTACAGGCGCCGATGGCGAATATCACAGGCTTTCTGCCGCGGTATTACGCCATGCTGGCAAGCGCGGAGCGCTTGATGGAAGCGGAACAGTTTCCGGAGGACGGCGCAAAGGCAAAGCCGCTTTCGGAGATCATCCGGTTCTATCAGAACAGCCTGTCCGCGATCGGAATGCGGGACGTTTTCTTTACCTATTATCCGGTCTCCGACGACGCGCAGGGGATCGAAAAGACGGATATGCCGATCGTTTTGGAGAATCTCTCCATCAGGATCCGAAAAGGCGACTATACGGCGTTTACGGGCGCGAGCGGGTGCGGAAAATCTACGGCGCTCAAGCTTTTCATGTGCGTCATGCATCCCGATGCGGGATTCCGGTATTATACGGATGAGCAGGGAACCGACTGCGAGCTGACATCGGCATATCGCCGCTTGTTTGCGTACGTTCCGCAGGGCAATTATCTGATGAGCGGCACGATCCGGGAGATCGTCGGTTTCGCGGAGTCCGATGCGGTCAGGGACGATGAACGGCTGTATCACGCGCTGAAAATCGCCTGTGCGGATTCGTTTGTTTCCGAGCTTGACCGTGGCGTCGATACGCTGCTCGGCGAACGCGGCGCAGGACTGTCGGAGGGGCAGATGCAGCGCATCGCGATCGCGCGGGCGATCTATTCGCAAAGCCCGATCCTTCTGCTCGATGAAGCGACGAGCGCATTGGATGCAGATTCGGAAAAACGGCTTCTGGAGAACCTGCGCAGCATGACGGACAAAACGGTCATCATCGTTACACACCGTCCGGCGGCGCTCGATATCTGCGACCGCGTACTGGAGTTTACCGAATCCGGCGTGATCGACCGGGTATAGCACAATCAACAAAACGGCGCTTTCGTCGAGGAACGGAAGCGCCGTTTTTGCATCCCGATGATCGGCAGATGACCTATGCGCGATCCGTATCGCCGTCCGAACGCAGATCCTTTGCACTGAACGTCAGCCATGTAATGACATAGCTGCAGACGTACGATACGACGAGACCCAGAAGATAGATCAATACGCTGCGAAATGCGCCGAGCGGACCTTCGGTCATGACGAAGACGCCGAGCAGACCGGATGGCCCCCAGGTGGTGGATGCAACGCGCAAAGCCATGACCAGGGCGCCGCCGAAGCCTGCGCCGATCCCGGCGGTGATAAACGGCTTGCCCAAAGGCAGCGTGACGCCATAGATCAACGGCTCGCCGACACCGAGGAACCCTGCGGGAAGCGCGCCGGAGATCACGGAACACAGCTTTTGATTGCCGGACTTTTTCGCCTTTCGATAAACAGCAAGCGCAGCGCCGACCTGCCCTGCGCCTGCCATCGCAAGGGCGGGGTACAGCGTGATATACCCAAGCTCCTGAAGCTGTACCGTATACAGAGCAACGAGACCGTGGTGCATGCCGGTTGCGACAAGCGGAAGAAACAATGCAGAGGACAGAAAACCCGTGAGTATCCGAACGACCACGCTTTCGGAAAGGCACAGTTTGCCGAACACCCACGCGATCCCGCTCGAAACATATCCGAACAGCGGCATGATCAGAAGGATGTACGGCACCGCGCAGATCAGCAGGGACAGGATCGGCGTAAAGATCATATCGATGCGCTCCGGCATGCGGGAACGGATCTTCTTTTCCACAAAGGACAGGAGAAGCACGCCGAAAATGACCGCCAGAACGCCGCCCTTTCCGGACTGCAGAACGGAGGTCAGCGGAGCGCTTTCGTTCGACAGACCGAGGATCGAAGCAATGTCGTTGATGCCGTCCAGTGAGGTGATCATGCCGAGCATGCCGCCGAGGATCGGCGTTGCGCCGAAGCGCTCGGCGGCGCGATAGCCCACCCATGCGGTGATGAAGGTCATGAAGGCGGATTTGATCAGCGAGAGCAGCGTGAAGATGAGATTCCACGCGGGAACGCTTTCATAATTCGGAACAGCCTGCGCAATCAGCGAGGCAAATCCGGCGCACAGCCCCGCGGCGATCACACCCGGGATCAGCGGCACAAAGATATCGCCGAGCGTTTTCAGCGCGGTTTTGACAACGTTGTTCTTCTGCTTCGTCTTGCTCGCTTCCCATTTTGCTTTCGGATCCGGTGGCGGATCCTTTTTGGATCCGTCGGGACTGCCGAATCCCAGCGCGCGGCAGGCGTCGGCGTATTTCCGGCATTTTCCGGGACCGACTACGATTTCATAGGAACACGAACGGTCGTGCACGATCGCAAGCACATCCCGGAGCGCACGGATCCCGGCGTCGTTGACCGGTTCTTCCGCCTTGACGACGACGCGCAGCCGCGTCATGCAGTTGGAGATGGATTCGATGTTGTCGCGTCCGCCGAGCTGCTCGATCACAGCTTCGGCACCGGCTTTGTAATCGGTTGTATCGGTATTCTGATTCATGGCGCTCCTTCTTTCGCGGCAGAGATCTCCTACAGTATACCATACCGGAATCGATTTCACAAGAAAACAATCGGTTTTTGTATATGATTTGTCGTGGCGAAGCATAAAGGCAAAAATCACTTCGGCAAAGGCTGCAATATCCTTTTCGTATACAGATTTTATGAACTCCGATTTATGGGACAGATCATATGATTTTATATAGATGGTAAAGGTAGATGGTAAAGGTGGATGGTGAGAAGTCAGAATGTCAAAGTGATGTTTCCATTCGGCTTTTCAAGCGACGTATGATATGATACAATAACAGCACAGATTTCAGAAGCAGACAGGGACAGGATATGATCACGATACTTGCGGAGAAGCCGGACGTCGGTAATAAGATCGCGGCGGCGCTGGATAAGATCACGCTGGCGAACGGAAAGGATATTACGTTCTCAGCGCTTAAGTCGAATGAAAAGGCAGTCAAGGCACAGCAGGCAAAGGACGGATTCTTGCGGATCCATTACGCCGGAGAGGACTGCTTTGTGACCTGGGGCTTCGGGCATCTCGGACAGCTCAAGGACGCGGCGGATTACAATCCGGATTATAAGAACTGGCGCAAGATGCCGCTGCCGTTTCTGCCGAACCCGTACGAGCTGCGGCTGCGGACGGACGGCTCGTCGTTCGATGCCCGCACGAAAAAGCAGTTCGAGCTGATCAAGCGGATGTTTTTGAAAAGCGACTATATCATCAATGCAACGGACTTCGATCGCGAGGGCGAAGTCATCTTTTCATACATTTATGAACTCACGGGAAGCAGGGCACCGGTGAAGCGCGTCTGCTTTGCGTCGCAGACGAAGGAGGGCATTCTCGATGCGTTCTCAAAGCTCAAAACGTATGAGGAAGTCAAGAACATCGAGACTGCTGGACGGATGCGCGGGATCGCCGACTGGGTGGTCGGCATCAATCTGACGGTTGCCATGACGCTGCACCAGCATGCTAAAGGCGAGGTGCTGAGCATCGGGCGTGTGCAGACGCCGACGCTCAAAATGCTCGTCGATCGCGAGCTTGCGATCCGCAACTTTAAGCCCGAAAAATACTGGACACTGGAAGCGACGTTCCAGACCGACAAGGGCGAAACGTATACCGCGACGCACAAGGGCAAGCGATTCAACGATAAGAACGCCGTTGCAGACATTCTGAAAAAGATCAACGGTAAGAACGGCACAGTTTCCGAGATCACCGAGAAGAAAGAGGAGAAGCATCCGCCGCAGCTTTATAGTCTCTCGGCGCTCCAGATGGACGCAAACGCTAAGTTCGGCATGACGCTGAAGCAAACGCTTGACGCGGCGCAAGCGCTCTACGACGCGGGTCTGACGACGTATCCGCGTACCGACTCGCGCTATCTCACCGAGGACATGGTGCCGACGGTGAACCGCGTGCTCGATAAACTTGCGGAGAATCCGGACTATACGGCGCTGATCGACGGACGCAAGCGCAGCTTCACAAAATGGCGCTATTTTGACGATAAGAAGGTGGAAAGCCACTTTGCTATCATCCCCACGACGAGCAAGCCGAAGGGGCTTACGGGCTATCAGGCCAAAGTCTACGATCTGATCGCCAAAAACGTGATCTGCATGCTGTACGGAGACGCCGTCATCAGCCGGACCAACGTCACAACGACGGTGGAGGGTGAGGCGTTCACGTCAAGTGGCAGCACGATCCTCGAGCCCGGCTTTATGGCGGTAACCGGAAAGGACAAGGAAAACTACCTGCCGATGCTGACAAAGGGCGAAGCAGTGTCCGGCACATACGAAGTCAAAGAGAAAGAAACCGAGCCGCCGAAGCGCTATACGGACAAAACGATGCTTGCGGCGATGATCTCCGCAGGCAAGGACCTCGAGGATGAGGAGCTTAAAAAGATCCTCGCCGATCCGAGTGTGGCGGGCATCGGCACGCCGGCGACTCGCGATGCAATTATCGAAACGCTGCTGAAACGCGGCTATGCGGAGCGCAGCAAAAAGACGCTGTCCGCCACGGATAAGGGCATCGGGCTGATCCAGGGGCTGACGGTGGAATCCATCAAATCGCCCGCATTGACTGCGAAGTGGGAGAAGCGGCTGCACGAGATCGAACGCGGCAACGAGGACGCGGCGAAGTTCCAAAGCGACATCGAGAAAACCGTTACAGTCTGGTGTAAGGAGATCGGCGTTTCACCGGTTGCGCCGACATTGCAGAATACGGAACTGAACCCACCGGTGCCGTGTCCCGTCTGCGGCAGACCAATGAAAAAGCAGAGCTGGGGCTATGGCTGCTCGGGCTACAAGGACGGCTGCAAATTCTCCGTCGGTACCATCTGTAAAAAGATTCTGACGGAAGCGCAGTTCAGAAAGCTCATCACCGAACGCGACACCGGCCTGATCTCCGGCTTCAGGAGCAAGGCTGGAAAGTCCTTTCGGGCACATCTGATCCTTGACGAGCAGAACAAAGTCGTGTTTAAGTTTGAGAATCCAAAGGGCGATACGAATCAGAAGGAGAAACCGGAATGAACCTTGGAAACGACAGCTTTATGAGCTTTATGGGCTACCGCAACATGGTCGTCGAGGACAAGATCGAGGAATGCCTTGCTGCCGCGCGGCGAGGGGAGACTTCAATCAGCATCGAGAGGGGCGATCTCACAGATGCCGAAGTTGCGTATGTGCAAAAAGAAGTGCAGCGGAGGATAAGCAATGGACGATATCAGATCACGGAAAAGCAAATGCACCGACAAGCGTAAACGTACAGAATGGAGAAAAGCGATGAAATACCATTACAACAAATTGGTTAGGGATCGTATTCCTGAAATCATAGAAGAGGATGGAAAACAGTGCTTTTGTGAAATCCTTTCCGGAGACGCTTATCTTGAGAAGTTAGATGAAAAGCTAAATGAAGAGCTTGCCGAGTATCAAGAAAGCAAGTCGATAGAGGAATTGGCTGATCTACTGGAAGTCATGCACGCGGTAGTATCTGCGAGAGGCTATTCTTGGGAAGACCTTATTTCGATCCGTGAAAAGAAACGTGCAGAAAGAGGTGGCTTTGACAAGCATATCTTTCTGATAGATGTCATACAATAGTGAGGTGAATTGTTTTGTCAACATACCGATCAGCATCCGGCAGCATTGCCGAAGACCTGTTCATTGAACTGTTTGCGGATACCTTTGGAGCGGAAAAAGCAGGGTATCTGTATTCGCAGTATCCGTTTTATGATATTTATCAAAATGCTCGTTTCGCTGATTTTGTCTTAGAGAACGGCTCTTATCGGATAGCCATCGAAATTGATGACGAAGCATCTCACAATCGCACGATTATTTCGCAGGACAAGTTCTATGATGATTTGTTGAAGCAGAACAGCATGGTCCACCTTGGATGGGCTGTGTTTCGATGGGCTGTACGGCAGATGCAAAAACAGCCGGAAACAGTCAAAGATGAATTGAGAGTCTTTCTCGGGGATGCAGCGCATTTCAAAGAAATCGACGATTATCTTCCGACGCAGCGTGCACGATCCCTAAATGCAGAGCAACTTGAATTACGCGAATATCAGGAGGATGCGCTGAAGGCTTTGGAAGCCATGAGAAAAGCGCATGAAACGATTGCGTTGCTTTATCATGCAACCGGTACAGGGAAAACCGTGACTGCCGTCATGGATGCGAAGAGATGTGGTGGGCGGGTTTTGTTCGTGGCTCATACGATGGAACTTGTAAACCAGGCATACAGAACGTTTTGCGACTTGTGGCCGGAGGTAAGTGTTGGGAAATATGTGGATCATATGAAAGAACCGGATGCTTATGTTGTATGCGGAAGTATTCAAAGTATCGCGCTGCACACAGATGAGTTCAAGGAAAATGATTTTGATTATGTGATTATCGACGAAGCACATCATGCATCTGCGGATACATATCAGAAGGTTCTTGCTTATTTCAAACCGAAGTTTACATTAGGATTAACTGCTACACCGGAGCGCGCAGATGATGTGAATATTTTGGAGATATTTAAGAACACTGCACACAAGTTGGATATTCAAACCGCAGTAGAGATAGGCGCGTTGGTTCCTGTTCGCGGTATTCGTATTCACACGAACATCGATATGACAAAGGTCCGGTTCAACAGTGTTCAATACAATATCCGCGATCTTGATGTGAAGATATGTGTAACAGAACGAAACCAATTGATTCTTGATACTTGGCTAAATTATGTGAAGGACAAGCGAACAGTTATTTTCTGTGCCTCTGTAAAGCATGCGGAACAGATCGCTGAAATGTTCCATGCCGCAGACATACCTTCTGCAGCAGTTTCCGGAAGCATGAAAACTTCCGAACGCAATGAAATACTGTCTAAATTTGCTACCGGTGAAATCAAAGTGCTTTGCGCTTGCGACTTGCTGAACGAGGGATGGGATTGCCCACAGACAGAGGTTCTGTTCATGGCGAGACCAACAATGTCTAAGGTGCTTTATACGCAGCAGTTGGGGAGAGGAATGAGACTGTCGGAAGGGAAGGATTATCTGATGGTCTTTGACTTTGTTGATAATGCAAGTCAGTATAATACACCTTATTCACTGCACCGGCTGTTTAGACTAAAGGACTATCATCCGGGGGAAACAGTTGTCGGAAAGAGCGGACAGCGTAAGGCGGAAGAGGATTTGTACAGAAAGGGAGAGAAACCAGATGCAGTAATTGACTATCCGGTAAATGCTTCCGACTATGAGCTTGTTGATATCTTTAGCTGGCAGGAAGAAGCAGCCGGTATGATCTCGCAGATGGAATTTGTGCGGAGAGTGGACGTACAGACGGAAACTGTTGAGAGATATGTACGCGAAGGGAAATTGATTCCGGATTTAATTGTTCCCATGAGCGAACATCGGGTTTTCAAGTATTTCAAGGAAGAGACCCTGCAATCATACGCAGAACAATATGGGTGGAAGCTGATCGACGATAACAACAGAAAAGAACTGTTCTTGAAAATGGTCAAACAGATGGACATGAGCTATTCATATAAACCTGTGCTGTTGAAAGCGATTCTTCGGTATGCTAATAAATCCGGACGGGTGAAGATCAGCGATATCGTGACATACTTCCGCGAATTCTACGAAAGACGCCGTAGTGAAGGAAAAACGGTGGAAAAGTCAAACAGCATTTTCTGTAAAGGCGGATATACGGATAAAGAAGCCGAGCGCAATATCCTATCGAATCCTTTCAAGCGATTCGAGGATATGAACATGATGAGACACACGAAAACACTTGGAATTATTGAAGTGGACAGCACGGTTTGGCGTAAACTGTCTGACGAAGAAAAGACTCGGATCGAAGCTGTTTGCGACGAAAAACTGGACCAGTATTATCGGAGAATCGGGTAAACGAGACAGAATACAAGCCGGGGAGGCGCTTATGGACGAAATGAAACTGAATCAATCGCAGCGGGAGGCCGTGACGTCGACGGAGGGATTTATCCGCGTGATCGCGGGCGCGGGATCGGGCAAGACGCGCGCACTGTCCCACCGGTTCGCGTATCTTGTGAATGACTTCGGCATTCTGCCGGGCAATATCCTGTGCGTTACGTTCACCAACAAAGCCGCGAACGAGATGCGGCAGCGCATCCACAACCTCACCGGCGACAACGACACCGGCTATATCAACACGTTCCACGGATTCTGCGTATCGGTTCTGCAGGAGGACAGCTATGCCGTGCAGTACCCGAAGAGCTTTCTGGTGCTCGACAATTCCGACATCGACGACATGCTCCGCATCATCTATGAGGAGCGCGGACTGACGCTGCGGGACATGACGTTTGCAAACGCGCGGGATATGTTCGAGATCCAGAAGCTGTTCAAGAAGCCGGAATACTATCTCGACCTCATCAATCTGTCGCTCGACGCGCTGCATGAGAAGTATCTGAACGCCGTCGGCACGAACGATATCCTGTTCTACGGCTACCTGTATCAACAGAAAAAGTGCTTCGGACTCGACTATAACGACCTCATTAAGTTCAGTTTGTACATCTTCCGTGAGCACGAAGACATCCGTTTGAAGTGGCAAAAGCGGCTCGAATACATCATGATCGACGAGTTTCAGGACATCGACGGCTTGCAGTACGAGCTGATGGAAGTTCTGTGCGGGTACCACAAAAACCTGTTCATCGTCGGCGATCCGGACCAAACGATTTACACCTGGCGCGGCGCAAACGTCAAGTACCTGAACGGCTTTGACACGCAGTTTCCCGGCACCAAGACGGTGATGATGAATGAAAACTACCGCTCCACGCCGGAGATCCTCGCCGTCTGCAATTCCTTGATCAGGAAGAACAAAAACCGCATCAAAAAGGACCTCGTTTCGATGCAGCCGCATGGCGAATCGGTGCTGTGCCACCACGCGCGAAACGCCGAGGAAGAAGCAAAATGGGTTGTCGGGCAGATGCACCAGCTTTCCGAGCAGGGCGTGCCGTATAAGGACATGACGGTGCTGTACCGCGCGCACTATCTGACGCGGCAGGTGGAGGAAGTGCTTTTGAAGGAGAAGCTGCCTTATGCGATCTACAGCGGCGTGCAGTTCTTTGCACGCATGGAGATCAAGGACTCGCTCTCATATCTTCGCATGATTGCGTACAAGGACGATCTGTCGTTCTGCCGCGTCGTCAACACGCCCAAAAGAAACATGGGACAGCGCCGCATGAAGTTTTTGGAGGAGTACGCGCAGGCGAACAACTGCACCCTGTACGACGCGCTGCTCAAAAATCTCGACCACGAAATCATGAAGGGCACCAAGGCGGACAAGTTCGTCAAGCTCATTGAGCGTTTCGCAGCGACCTATGCCAATCGCCCGGTGTCCGAGGTGCTCTCCGCGATCCTCGACGAAAGCGGCTATGAGGCGGCGCTGCGCACGGAGGGCAGCCAGGAACGGCTGGACAACCTTGCCGAACTCAAGCAGTCCGTCTACGACTACGAGACGACCTGCGGCGAAGAGGTCACGCTGGAGCATTATCTGAGCCATGTCGCGCTGTTTACGAACACGGACGCGATCGAAGCGGGCGACAAAGTCAAGCTGATGACAGTGCACGCCGCAAAGGGCCTGGAGTTCCCGTACGTGTTTCTGATCGGCATGAACGAGGGCGTTTTCCCGTCGCGTAAGGTGCGGACGATCGAGGGGATGGAGGAGGAGCGCCGGCTTGCGTTCGTGGCGATGACCCGCGCCGAAAAGCGACTGTTTCTGTCCGAAGCGGACGGCATCAACATCGACAGCTCGCCGCGCTATCCGTCCCGGTTCCTGCTCGATATCGACCAAAGCCTTCTGGAATACACAAAACCGCCGCAGGACGGGCTGATTCGCGACGCGTCGAACTACATCCGCAACGCCGAACAGCGGCTTTTGGATCAAAACGATCCGGAGCTTTACCCGGTTGGCACACGCGTGCAGCACGCGATTTTGGGAGCCGGAACGGTGCTCGATCTGGACAAGGACAACAACGCATACGTGATCCAGTTCGACACCCTCCCGACGCCGCGCACGATCGCGTTCCGCGTAAAGCTGACGAGAGTGTAAAACCTTTTGTCGCCTGTGAGTTGACCAAGCGGGGCTTCCTGTGCCGTATAATGAAGTCAGAAAACAGAACGGAGGAGAAAACAATGTTAGGCGCAATCATCGGAGATATGGTTGGATCCATCTACGAGTTTCACAACCACAGGAGCAAGGAGTTTCCGTTCTTCAGCGGCAGGTGCTGGCCGACGGATGACAGCATCATGACGATCGCGGTTGCAAAAGCGATTCTGGAAAACGACGGCAAGACGGAAGGACTGGAGGACAAAACTGTCGAATGGATGCAGAAAATCGGGCGGCAATATCCGAACTGCGGCTACGGCGGACGCTTCTATGAATGGATGTATGCGAGAAATCCGCATCCTTACAACAGCTTCGGCAACGGCGCGGCGATGCGCGTCAGCGCCTGCGGATGGGCGGGGAAGACGCTCGAAGAAGTCAAGGCGCTTTCTCACACCGTCACAGTCGTCACGCACAATCATCCAGAAGGCGTCAAGGGCGCGGAAGCGACGGCGTGCGCTATCTTCCTCGCGCGTACCGGACACAGCAAGGAGGAGATCCGCTCCTTTATCGAGGAGAACTATTACACGCTCGATTTCACCATTGACGAGATCCGTCCGACCTACCGGTACGACGTGACCTGTCAGGGCTCCGTTCCGCAGGCGATCGAAGCGTTCCTCGAATCGACTTCCTTCGAGGACGCGATCCGCAATGCGATCTCGATCGGCGGCGATAGCGATACGCTCGCCGCGATCACCGGCAGCATTGCTGAAGCCTTTTACGGCATTCCGGTGGAGCTTAAAAGACAGGCGATCAGCCAGTTCAGACTTGGCTGCAGGACGCAGTATCTGTACGCGACAGCACAAAATGATCCTGATCTGCTTGCGATTGTGGAAGCGTTTGAAAAGCGGTACGGAACAAGAAACGCCAACGAATAACCATACAAAAAGGTCCCGGGGGATTCTCGGGACCTTTGCGTTTCAATGAAAGAAGGAATCAAGCGTTACTCTGATTTCGCTTTTCGTCGACCTTTTTCAAAAACTTTTCGTACTGGATGACAAAGCGCTCGTGCGTTCCTTCGCCGACCAAGCCGAAGGGATCATACACCTTGACGTCGAATACCAGGCGTCTGCGATCCACAAGCGTCAATTCGGTTTCGCAAGTCACCGTCAGTCCCACAGGCGTCGCCGCGACGTGACGGACGTTCAGAGCGGTGCCGACGGTTCCTTCGCCGGGTTCGAGATACGGCGAGACGCTTCTCCAGCATGTCTCCTCAATCAGCGCGATCATCGCGGGTGTAGCGAACACGTCAAGTTCGCCGCTGCCAATGGCGCCGGCGCATTTGTCCATCGTTACCGTCAGTTCGATCTTTCCTTTGATTCCGGGTTCAAGCATGTGATTCTCCTTTTCATTCGGGTAATGATCGAATCAATTATATCACACACAATCAAAGCGGACAAGAGGTTACGTCGTCGCACACCGCTCGGAAATAAAGAAAAAGCCCCATATTTGGGGCTTCTTTGGTACCCGGTACGGGAGTCGAACCCGTGTTACCGCCGTGAGAGGGCGGTGTCCTAGGCCACTAGACGAACCGAGCACGCAAGAGATATAATACCGAAGATTGTCGGTTTTGTCAATCCTTTTTTTACAATTTCAAAAAGATTTTTTGTGTATCGGCATCAATCCAGATGCCAGTCAATCGGCGTTTGACCGGTTTTTACCAGCCAGTCGTTTGTTTTGGAGAAATGCCGACAGCCAAAGAACCCATTATACGCGGAAAGCGGGCTCGGATGCGGCGCTTCCAGCTTGATGTGAATCGGATTCGTGACGATCCTTGCTTTATTGCGGGCGTTCGCACCCCACAGCAAAAAAACGATCGGCGTTTGCTTTTCGTTCAGAAGCTCAATCACACGGTCGGTAAAAGCTTCCCAGCCATGTCCCTTATGCGAGTTCGGCATATGCTCGCGTACGGTCAGCACGGTGTTTAAAAGGAGCACGCCCTGACGCGCCCACGCGGTCAATTCGCCGTGGTTCGGCGGTGTGATACCGAGATCGCTGTGCAGCTCCTGAAAGATGTTTTTTAGCGAAGGAGGCGGCTCTACGCCCTTCTTCACGGAGAAGCAAAGCCCGTGCGCCTGCCCGGGACCGTGATACGGGTCCTGCCCGATGATGACGACCTTGGTATCCGCATAGCCGGTGTATTTCAGCGCATTGAAGATATCGTACATATTCGGATAGATCGTATGCGTACGGTATTCTTCCGCAAGAAACCGCCGAAGCGTTTGATACTGCTCCGATGCAAAATAATCCGCAAGCAATGCGTCCCAGTCATTTCCGATGTGTACCATATGCGCCTCCGACTTTTTTCTACAGTATACACCAAAGTCCGCTTGCAGACAAGAAGAGATTCGTGTATACTGTCACCATGGAATTTTACGAAGCATTAAAGCAATATTGCCCGAAGGACGGGCAGGAACAGACGGACAAGGCGGTCATGCTGGACTGCCTGGAGTGCTGCGCGGACGTTTATGAACGCAGCAATCTGCTCTTTCATGTGACGGCGTCGGCATGGATCACGAACGAATCGCGCGATCGCGTGCTGATGGTCTATCATAACATCTATGATTCCTGGGCGTGGACCGGCGGTCACGCAGACGGCGAGCGCGATCTTCTGAAGGTTGCATTGAAGGAGGCAACGGAGGAGACGGGGCTTTTGTCGGTCCGTCCGGCGTCGGATCGGCTGCTTTCGATCGAAACGCTGACGGTCAATCCGCACATGAAACGCGGCAGATTCGTTCCGGCGCATCTGCATCTGAACGGAACGTATCTGTTGATCGCGGATGAGTCGGAACCGCTGCGCGTCAAAGCAGACGAAAACAGCGCAGTTCGATGGTTCACACCGGAGGAAGCGATCCGCGCATGCTCGGAGCCTTGGATGAAACCGGTGTATCAAAGACTGAATGAGCGGATGAAAGCGTTCTGATTGTAAAGGAAACCAGCGGAGAGAAGTGATTCTCTCCGCCGGTTTTTTATGTGTGCATTTCCAGTATACGATCAAATTGGTTCAGCTTTTCTTCAGTAAACTGATGGGAAACAACAAGCAAAAGCTTCCCCTTGATCGACAGCAGCAGGTCTTCGATCTTTCCGGCGGTTGCATCGTCCAGATTAGCAATCGGTTCGTCCAGAATCAGCACGTCCGTGTCGCGGAGCAGCGCACGGGCAAGACAGACGCGCTTCTTTTCACCGCCGGACAGATTCGCGCCATTCTCTGTAATCAGTGAATCAAGCGCATTCGGATTGGCATACTTGGACAGCCCGAGGGTTTTCAGCATGGCGATCAGCGCTTCATCCGGGATGTCGCGGAACATCGTCAGGTTGTTCCGAAGCGTATCGCGAAACAGCACCGCCTCCTGCCGCACGACCGTTATGCAGTCATAGGTGCTGCCGTATTCCGATATCGGTACGCCGTCAACGGTGATCTCTCCGCTGCTGACGTCAAAATAGCGCAGCAGCAGATTCACCGCGGTCGTTTTGCCGCAACCGCTCGGACCCTTGATGAGAATTCTTTGTCCACGTTTAGCCGTCAGATCAAAGCGATTCAAAACCGGCGCTGTGTCCGAGTAGGCAAAGGTAACGTCTTCATATCGTATTTCTTCCGCGTGCTGCAACGGTTTTCCGCCTTTCGATGCACCGTATGCAATAAACCGTTCCATTACATCGCAGGCGGGTTTGATGGCTACAAGCTGACGGATGATTTCCGCAAGCGAGATCAGCGGATAGGACAGTTGGTCGATCATCCCGATGGCTACGAAGAAATTGCCTGCGGTAAAGTCGCCCCGAAGCACGAGCCATGCGGCAAAGACCAGCACGATGAAGTATGACAGATACGAAATCAGCGTCGTGATCAGCTGCGATACCGAGCCGAGCAGGGAATCCTTTAGGAGCTTGTCCATGACGGAATCGTTTGAATCGTCAAACCTCCGGAGAATCTGTCGTTCCACGGAGAAGTTTTTGATGATCTCAAATCCGCTCAGCCAGTCATTGACCTTTGCAAGATGCTCCTCGACCGCTTTAAGATACGCCGTCTGTGCGTTCTGTAAATGTTTTTCGATCAGCTTGGGAACGTACAGCGGTGTGGATAACAGCGCGATCGTCACGAGCGCAAGCCGCCAGTCCAACAGAAACAGCGCGGCGCTGACAAAGACGATCTTTGACAGAATATCAAAGAACAGCGGCAGCATCCGGAATCTGCGATTCTGAATGGCGTCCGCATCGTTTGTCAGCTTTGCAAGGTATTCGCCCTGCTGCTGCGATTTGTAATCCATGTAAGACCGGCGCAATATGCTTTCAAAGACGTCGCGTTTCAGCATTCTCGTACATCCGGTGACGTATTTCGCGCTGCACCGCTTATAGAAATAGTAGAATAGCACCTCGCCCAAGATAAACGAGATGAGCAGCAGAACGTATTTGATTGTAGTTCGGATCTCGCCGGCAATGGCATAATCCAGCACATCGCCTTTGAAAAACTGCAGCACGACAGCAAATGCGTTGCTGCAAAGAATACAAACCAGCGCGCCGAAAAAAGCGGCGCGATTGCGCTTTTGGTATGTTCTCATATGTACCTCCTGTCAGCTTTGCGACAGAAGGAATGAAATGGATTTTCCTTCTGCCGTTCAGAAGGAAACCCGATACTTAACCATAGCGATTGAACCTTTCATAGAGCTTGCTTTTATTATATCTTGTGCGGGACGAAAAAGCAATGCGGTATTTGGAGAAAAAGAAAGAGGACCGTCGGTTGACGGTCCTCTTTGCATCAGTAAGGAGTTATTCTTCGACCGGGAATTTCTCGATCAGCATGACAACATAGCGGAGGATGATCGCCGCATCTTCTGCAGAGACCTCGCTGTCGCCGTCGACGTCTGCATTCAGCGCGCCCTGTGCAGTGAGGTCGTTGAGACCGACGAGGGAGCGGAGGATCAGCGCCGCGTCAGCTGCCGTAACGTGACCGTCGCAGTTTGCATCGCCGAACAGAACTTCCGCAAACGTGATGCTGCCGTCGATCGTGTCGGCCTCGACTTCGTAGATCTTGCCGGCATACTCAAACGACATCGCGCTTGCCGTGTTCAGCGTGTTCGTGGTGAACACAATGTTTGCGGTCTCGCCGTTCGCTCTCGGCGCTGCGAAGTAGATCGACAGAATGACGTCATTGTTGTTGAGAATGACCGAAGTCTCGGACGCCCAAACAAACATCAGCTTGCCGTTCTTTTCGCCGGCTATCCAATCTACTGCGCCTTCCGCCTTGTAGTATTCAAGGACTTCATCGCAGCTCAGGAAGATCTGCATACTGTTGACCTTAAGGCCGGCTTCGGGCAGATCCTTCACGCGAATGTCATAGCAATAAAGCAGCTTGCCGTCTTCGGTTACCATGATATCCGCAGCATTCACGTCTTCGCCGTAGATGGTCAGCTCGTTCGGAGCGATGAACGTAATGCTGCCGTCCTTGGTTTCAACCTTGTCTGCTTCAACAACGGTCGCGCCGTCCACATAGGAGTATCCGGTCTTTGCGCCGTTTGCTGCGGTGACGAAGGAGAAGTTCAGGACCATGCCGTCCGTTGCGGGCTCAAGGAGCGCGAAGTACAGGGAAACGATGACGCTGTCGTCTTCGACCGTGATGCCTTCACCGTTGCTTGCCCAAGCGAAGGAAACTAAGCCGTTGTCGTCGTTGACGCCGGTGCTGCCTTCGAGCACAGACTTCGCTTCGACGAACACAAGCG
This sequence comes from Bacillota bacterium, assembly GCA_016286445.1. Classification (GTDB taxonomy): domain Bacteria; phylum Bacillota; class Clostridia; order Christensenellales; family CAG-138; genus UBA3792. The sequence continues at coordinate 2,366 of JAEESS010000024.1, read as the reverse complement.
CATCCTTGTCATACTGGACGAACGCCTGCATGCCGACGACTGCGGTTTCCGCATCGATGTTCTTGACCTTGACGTCGTAACGGTAGATTTCTGCGCCGTCGACTTCCGTGAGGACATCGGCAGCCATGACGTCGTCACCGTAGAAGGTAGCGACCTTCTCGGGAACGATGGTGATACGACCTTCACCTTCCGGATTCTCATAGCCTTCGACCTGGTGGACGCCGTCGACTTCGGGCATCGACTGGATGTAGTCGATCAGGACCTGGTTGTCGAGCTTGCCGGAATCCTCAAGGATGGTAATGTTCGGTCCAAACATCGCAAAGCCGTCGCCCATATCCATGAGCATGTAGTTGTGCGATGCGAGCGTGTACTTCTTGGTGAGGTCGAGGTCTTCGTATTCACCGGTCTCCTTGTTCAGAATACGGACGTTCTGGACGCGGTACGGAAGCGACGCATCGACGGGACCTGCCCACATCTTATCCGTTCCGACAACGCAGTTCGGCTCAATATAGTTGTGGATCTCGTACTTCAGGCCCGCAACCTGCAGGAAGCCGCCGTTTTCATTCGGGCATACGCGCGCGCCCATTTCGAGTGCGTCAAGGATCTGCTGACCCGTGACCTCTGCGAGCACCGCGGTGTTGCCGAACGGATGGACGTTGATGATCTGCTGGAAGGTGATGTCGCCTTCGGGGATGTTCGCACGGACACCGCCGCCGTTGACAAACGCGACATCCGCATCGAACATGAAGCGATATGCGTCTGCGCAGAGGTCGCCGAGGTTGGTCTCATGCTTGCGGACCCAGCGATTGCCGTCTGCATCGTTGATCGTCAGCAGGTGATCGGTGTGTGCAACGACGGTGTTCAGAAGCGCTTCGAACTCATCTTCGATGCCCTTGATGAACGTATCGGTCTCCGGATCGTCCTGGACTTTCTCGGAAGCGGGGAGGAGCTCCATCGTGAGCGTGCCGTCCGCAGCGATCGTCAGCTTGCCGACGTTCGCGAGCTTCGTGCCGGTCTGACCGTGGAGCACGTCCTTGCCGTCCTTATCCTTGACCGTCGCGTTGATGACGGAATGGCTGTGACCGTCGATGAACGCGTTGACGCCGGAGACGTTCTCGATCACTTCGGTGGACATCCACGGGCTGGACTGCTCGTCGATACCCATATGACCGACGATGATGACGTAGTCCGCACCCGCTGCCTTTGCCGCGTCGACCGCGTTCTGTGCCGCGGTGTAGACGCCTGCGCCGGAATCATCCTGGCAGAAGCCGTAGATGTACTCGGTGCGTTCTTCATTCATGAAGTACGCGGGGGTGGACTTGGTGATCGATTCGGGAGTGGAAAGACCGACGAACGCGATCTTCTTGCCGTTTGCTTCGATGATCTTGTACGCATCGAACACCGGGGTGTTCGTGGTGAGATCCATGAAGTTCGCGGAAACGTACGGATAGTTCGCACGGACCGCGAGGACGTTGAGGAACTGGGTCATGCCGTAGTCGAACTCATGGTTGCCGGGGATCGCGAGATCGTAACCGACGGCGTTCATGATGTCGATGATCGCGGTGCCCTGCGTGAGCGAGCCGATCGGGCCGCCCTGGCTGTGGTCGCCCGCGTCAACGAGGATGACTTCGTTGCCTTCCGCTTCGAGCGTCTTCTTGAGGTCTGCAACGCCTGCGTAGCCCCAGCCGTCGCGGATACCGCAGTGCACGTCGTTCGTGAACAGAACGATCGTATCGCCGGAGGCGGGCGTCGGGGGGACTTCATCCGTTACTTTGAAGAAACGGAACGTGAACAGCGCCGGAGTCGTATCGATGCCCTGGTTATATGCGCTGAAGTTGCTGCTTCTTGTGTACCATTCGATGTAGTAACCTTCGCGACCGACGTTTCCGATTTTATAACCTTCACCGAAGGTTTCGATCGTCCAGTCCTTGTTTGTGCTGTCATACGGCATGCTGGTGTAGGAATCACCCATGGAGAGGAACTTGCCGTTCTGAGAGAAACGGTAGTAGCCATCTTCTGTAACAGTGACGTCCCAAATGATGTTATCGGTAACATCGGTAAGCTTGTCATCAGCAGGCGTCATTGCAACACCGGCATTGTAGTAACCGCTGGTTTCGCAGCCGTCCATTGCCATGTTGTATTGCGTATCGTGAATAACAATCTTGTCGCCGTCTGCCGGAAGCGACGTCATAAGAACTGCCGTCTTGCCTTCAGGCTCGGGTGTGGGCGTCGGATCGGATGTGGGTGTCGGTTCGACGGTACCGCCGGCATTCTTTTTATACAGATTGGGCAGCAGATACGTAGAAGCACCACCATTGACAGTAGTGGTCTTATAGTATCTGAAACGCTCACCGGTGGACCCGGAA
>JAEESS010000085.1 GCA_016286445.1 Bacillota bacterium | reverse complement strand
GGGAAAAAGCGCTTCCGTTTTCCGAAACGACTGCGTTCCGTATTTCATAAGCTTTCCGGCTATAGTGAAATCAGCCATATTTGCCTCATCGCAGAGGATATTCAACACGCATATAACACGATCCTGGCTTCCGGGGGACCGGTTGATTCCGGAATCGAACGTGGACGGTCCCAATGCCTCAGATTCTGGACACACGATCCGAATGGAGCCCGGATCGAAATCATGGAAATCACGCCTGAGTCCATGCAGGCTCAGGCGGATAAGAGGTTTGCCGACTCAAAATAACAAAAGAAAAAAGATTCGGACAGGTTTCATCAAAACTTACGGAACAAGGATAGAATATGAAAAACATCGAATTGCTGCAGGCAACCGGAATCAAGGATATATGCATTGTCAACTATCAGTTGACCGACGATCGGCGGGTGCGGGAGCTGGAGGCTGTTCTTCAGAAATGCGGTTTCCGGGTTCGTCCGGCCGGGAGCATGAACGGATTGATGCTTCGGTTTATCAGATACAGGCTGTCGGAAAGGATCACGCAGACCCAAAAAATAAAGCGACGGATCAAGTTTCTTTTATTTTCAGCGAAAAGAAGGCTGCAACGCGAGAAGAAAGCGGACGGCCGGATTTGTCTGTACCTGCTGATCGATCAATTGAAAACCGGCGATGGATGGCTTCATGAAGAGGTTCAGATCCTGTTGGAGAAGCAGCACCTTAACGACCGGATCTTTTTCTACGATGTAAAAAGCGACAGAATAATGAAGTTCGGGAAGCCTGTTTTGGGATATCTCGAATTTGACGTTTCGGGTCACTGCAATCTGAGATGCAAAGGATGCTCGCATTACAGCAATCTTCAGAAGGAACCTGTCTGGGGAGATCTGAGCAAATTCCGGGAACATCTGGTGCGGCTTCGTGAAATATTCGACCATATCGAGGTCTTCCGGTTGGTGGGCGGAGAACCGTTCCTGAATCCTGACGTCGGGCAGTTTGCCGCCGCTGTGAGGGAGGCGTTTCCCGACACGACGCTGTACGTTGTGTCAAACGGTTTATTAATCCCGCACGTAAAAGGAGAAATCCTTGATACCATCCGGGAAAGCAAAGCTGTCGTGCATATTTCCTATTATCCTCCGACAGTCAAAATGACCGAAAAAATCAAAGAGAAGCTCGACGATTACAAGGTCCCGTATACTTTTTCCAAACCGATCCGGTATTTCCAGTATGAGGTAGGCGAAACCCCGGGGAACGGAACAAGCAACTATCGGCATTGCCCGTTTATCTATTGTCACATTCTGGGCGACGACGGCAGACTGTGCCTGTGCGATCCTCCTATGGTGTATCAAAAGAACATGACGCATCTGCACGTGCAAAGAGAGGTCGGCGAAGAATGCTGGACCGATCTTTACAACGTAAAAGACGGATACGAACTGTTGCGGAGACTGCATCGGGAGATTCCGTTCTGCAAGTACTGTCTCACCCGAAAGAAGATCATGTTCCCGTGGCAAGGCAATTATACGCAGGAGCTGACGGACGAAGAGATGGGCGTGCACGGACGGAAAAAGAAATAACTGCACGCGAAGAAATACGGGTTCAATCCGTTACCTGCAATCATTGACCCGGATCGGCTTCAGCATCACGTATCCCCAGTAATCGTTGCGCCAGTGCTCGCCCTTGATCCCGAATACCTCGGTATTGCAGATCGTGATCGGGATCATGTTCCGAATGCAGTCGCATTTTTCCCTTGCAAAAGAGCGATTGCGCTGCAGCACACTGATCTCAAAGTAATACTGTCCGTCGGCAAGCCCCTCAAGCGGAATGGAGACCGCGATCTCGTTTCTGCCGCGGTGAACTTCAAATCCCTCCGACTCCGTCTTGCCGATCCGCGTGCTGTCCTGATGAAACAGGACCATCATGAACCGCACCCCGTCACAATCATCGGCGGCGTCCAGCGTATAGATAAGATCCAGGGATTCTTCCGAAGAATACACGTTGTTTTCTCTTTGGATCTCCGCCTTTTCAAACAGGACTTTTTTGGAGATCCAGCTGGGTCTCGGTACATTCCGGAGATCGATCTCCTTTTCAAAGGAAACCCCGCCCGCGTCCATATACCGCGCGATCGCCTCCTCCACCTCGCCGTCAAAAAGCAGATGGCCGCGATCGAGCAGAATACAGCGGGTACACAGTTGCCGAATCGTGTTCATATTGTGGCTGACATACAGGATCGTGCGTCCCTGCGCATTTGAAACGTCGTTCATCTTTCCCAGGCATTTCTTCTGAAACGCCATATCGCCGACCGCCAGGACCTCATCCATGATCATGATCTCCGAATCGAGATGCGCCGCCACGGAAAACGCGAGCTTCACATACATACCGCTGGAGTACCGTTTGACCGGCGTGTCGATGAACTGACGGCATTCGGAGAAATCGATGATGTCCTCGATCTTGGCGTCGATCTCGCGCTTGGTCATGCCGAGGATCGCGCCGTTCATATAAATATTCTCGCGTCCCGTCAGCTCCCCGTGAAAGCCTGTCCCGACCTCGAGCATGGAAGCAACGCGTCCGTTCAGACCGATCATGCCGGCAGTCGGCGCGGTGACCCGCGAGATCAGCTTCAGCAGCGTGGACTTGCCTGCGCCGTTTCGTCCGATGATGCCGATGCGCTCGCCCGGCGCCACATCGAAGGACACGTCGTCCAATGCGAGAAAGGTCTCGCCGTTTTTGTATTCCCGCGCGCCGATCTTTTTCGTCGGATCCTCTTTTCTGCGAATACGCGCGCCGAACCGCTGCAGCTCGTCCCGGAGCGTCGTTCCGCCGATCTGTCCGAGCATATACTCCTTGGAGATGTGGTCGATTTTGATCATAATCTCTTCCGCCATGGATCATCCTCCGTCGTTATTTTTTCCGCAAGCGCCGCGTCAATTCTCTTTTGATATACCCAGCGGAAGCTCTCAAAGCCAATGTCCGCGGCAAATAGTGAAAGAACCGACCGACTCTTTTTTTCATCGGCATTTCCGGCGTGAAGGACCGGATGACCGCCTGCTTGATGATCGTATTGTCGATATAACCTTTGAACTTCTTTCGATCGTAAATCCCGACCCGGTCGTTCGCTTCTATAAGCCTCCGATACCATTCCGTCATTTCGGGACAAATCGGAACGTCACAGTACCCGGACGAAAACCGATAGTGACGATCCGCCTCCTCGGCGGTCACGTTTCCGATCAGCTTCCGCAGCAGCTTTTCTCGCGTTATCATGTCGCACCGGATCTGTTCCTTCCGAAGCTTCCCGGAGATCTGGTTTTCATGTACCCTGCGGAGCAGAAGCACGTCTTTCAGCATGCAGACGCGTCCGATCTTTCCGATCTCGACCCACAGACCGTAATCCTGCGCAAAAACGAGGTTTTCGTTGTATTTCAGGCCGTATTTCAAAAACAGCGCGTGGTTGAAAAAGGCGGTCGGATGCATCGGTCCCGGGTTGCGAAACAAAGCGGAAATGCGATACGTTTCCATATCAATATTCGTTTTGGGGGCAGGGATCAGGCGAGTGTCGGCGCCGAAGTTTTTGCAGGCGGATCCGCATACGATCACATCCGAATGCCGCTCCATGAACGCGAATTGCTTTTCAAACCGTGTCGGCAGCGAAATATCATCGGCATCCATCCGTGCAATGTACTTCCCCTTTGCGGCGGCTAAGCCGATATTCAGCGATTTTGTTACGCCGAGATTGGTCTCGTTACGGATCAGGCGGATCCGCGGATCGGAAAGATCCTGCAGATACGCGCGGCTTTCATTCGTGGAACAGTCGTCAATGATGATAAACTCAAATGCGCCGAACGTCTGCGTAAGAATGCTGTCGACCGCTTCTTTGAGAATGGGAACGGCGATATTGTACGTCGGCATGACGACGCTGATCTTCTCGGTAAACTCCATAAATCCTCCGGCTGTCTTGAATTATAGTTCAAAGCTGCTCTTGTCCGGCAGAATACTGTCAAACGCATCGGCAAGCTTTGCCCGGATCGCCGGATATTCCGGATCGAACGCGCCGTCGTTGATGCAGACCGTCTCCACGGCCCGTTCCGTGATGCATCGATGAACGTTGTCGATCGTATCCCGGTTGACTATCATGGTCTTCGCGTCCGTTTTTCTCGGCGCGAAATTGCCCTCCGCAAGCTGCCACCACACCGCCAGATACTGATTGACGTCCCTGTAATCCCGGAACTTGTGGCGGGACGTCTCTTTTAGATACGCCGGCTCCGCGTTCCAGACGGTCTCGAACGTCTTCTTGCAGAACGGTTGAGGTATGTGAGCCGTTTTGAACCCGGTAAAGCAGTTCGGATACAGAAACCGCATCGCCAGGGAACGCACGTTGTCGTACCACGGATATTTCAGGCTGAAATACTGCCGAAAGCGTCCGCGCTGGCAGTTCTTTTTTTGAAAATGCTGATTGATGATGCTCAGATCGTTCACAACGTGCATCTGCCACGTCCCCATATTGCCGTTGAAAACCGGCGGGGTCTCCGTAAACTGCTGGCAGGGCAATCCATCCTCCGTAAAGAAATCGCTCTTCCGCATGGGCCGCAGTACAAACATATCGTCGTTGAAATACACAAAATGCTCCGCAAGGCCTTCGATCCGGAACAGATTGATCTCAAGCGCGGTCGAATTGAAGCAGGGCAGCGTCCCCTCCGGCATGAAATCCTGATGGCGGACGACGTGCAGCTTCGGATTCGACGTGTCGAGAAACGGCGGCAGATGCCCCCACGTCACGAAATGGATCTTCCGGAACCACGGCAGATACCGTTCGACGGAACGAAACCAGTATTGCATCATTCCGTGATCGCGAAACCGGTAACCGGCCTCGCTTTCCGAAGGCGAGGCTGCGCAGTATTTGTTTTTTTCCGCAAGCCAAAGAGGATCGCTCCCATCGACCCACATCACAACCAGATCGACGTCCGGCATATCGTTATCACCTCGCTGCATCATAGTCCGTACAAAAGATCAGATCGTATCCATGAACGTCCGCTCGATCCTGCTGAACAGGATCAGCCCGATAAAGAAAATCAGCAGCGTCATTCCCCAGCTGATCAGGTAAAACCAGAGATTGAAATAACCGGAGCCGAACAGCGCATAGCGGAACGTCGTGACGATCGGCGTCACAGGATTCAAAAGATACGCCATCCGCCATGATTCCGGGATCAGCTCGAGACCGTATGCGATCGGCGAAGCATACTGCCACAGATGCAGCCCGAAGCCCACAAGCATCGCGAGATCGCGGTATTTCGTCGTGACCGACGATATGATGATTCCGCAGCCGACGGCAAGGATCAGAAGCTGCACGATCAGAAGCGGCAGCAGCGCGAGCACGGGCGTGACGCGGATCTCCGCCTTGCCGGTGAAAACGAAGAACAGCAGAAACCCGATCAGCAGCACGAATTGGATCACAAAGGAGATCAGGTTCGACAGCGCCGTCGAGATCGGCGCGACCAGACGCGGGTAGTATACCTTTCCCATCGTGGTCCGGTTTTTCAGAAACGTGTTGCTCGTCGCCTCCACGGTCGTTGAAAACAGACTCCAGCAGATGTTGCCCGCCATATAGAACAGAAATCCCGGCAGCAGGATCTCTCCCGGCGCATCCGCCGTAGTCAGCTTTGCAAGCTTCCCGAAGATCACCGTGAAGACGAGCGTCGTCAAAAGCGGCTGAATAATCGCCCAAAGCGGACCGAGCACCGTCTGCTTGTACATCGCGGTGAAATCCCGCTTCACGAACAGAAAGATGAGATCCCGGTACCGGAACGTCTCTTTGATATGCAGATCCATGAGCTTATGCTCGGATGTGATCGTTGTCTGAAATCCGGTGTTTTTCATATGTGCCGCTCCGCAGTCATTCTGTCTTGTTCCCCTCATGCGCTTTCCGCAGCCGCAGCTGCATTCCCCGATAAAAGCCGTTCACTCGCTCGTCTCCCGCCGATCCCTGTAACGGATCGTCTTTGCCGGATTCCCCGCAACGATCGCATATCCGGGAACGTCCTTTGTGACGATCGATCCCGCGCCGATGATTGCGCCTTTATTGACGTGCACGCCCGGAAGGATGATCACGTTCGCGCCGATCCATACGTCATCTTCGATCACGACCGGTTTGGTCTCCTGAAATCCCTGTTGACACATCGGGATCGCAAGGTCGGAAAACGCATGGTTGCGGGTATAGATCTTGACGCCCGTCCCCATCATAACGTATTTCCCGATCGTAACGTCGCCGTACAGTTCGGAATGCTCTCCGATCCCGGAATAATCATCGATCTTCAGGGCAAGATCGAAATAAATATGCGGCTCCAGATTCACGTTGTGTCCGCAGTATGCAATGAATCCTCTTGCAATACGTTCCCGCAGTTTTTGATAACGGCGTCCGTGTCTGGCCGTCGAACGCGGCAGCCGGTTTGCGATCGTATACAGTCTCCCTGCAATATGGCTTTTAATGCTTCTGTGTTTTTTCATCGCAGATCCTCCTCCCGGTCGTTCGCCGGTGTTCCGGCTTTCTGCTCGCTCCCTGCGGGTTTTGCATGCAAAAGTGCATCGATCCCCCGGCGCGCTTTCCGGTTGATCGTCTGCGGATCGGTTTCTTCGATCGTCATGCCTCGGATCTTCCGAATCAAACTGGCCGCTTCTTCCTCGTCGTTGAACAGCGTCACGTTGCGAAGATCCCTGCTGCAGTCTCTGAACGGCGGGATGTCGGTCAGCACCATCGGCTTTCCGAGCGCAGCCGCTTCCTTCACCGTCAGCGGATCCGCCTCATACCTGCTGAACTGGACGTAACAGTCGCAATTCCCCATGAATCGGTACGGATTCTCCTGATTCCCGACCGGGATCACCTTTTCGCGGAGCCCGTTTTCAAGGATCGTCTCTTTCATCGCGCCGGCCAACTCGCCGTCCCCGACTACGATCCAGCGAAACGGTACACCCTGCGCGTCCAGAAGCTTTGCGGTCTCGACGATCCGCAGCGGGTCCTTTTCCGGGCTGAGCCGTCCGACGGTCAAAAGCCTGATTCCGCAGCCGTCCGGGTACTCCGGACACGGCGCCTTCGCACTCTGCCGGATCCCTTCGATATCGATCAGGTTCGGCAGAACGGAGACGTTTTCAAGCGCGGGGAACGCTTCCCGCAGAACCGTGCGCGCCGCTTCCGATACCGCAAAGACGCGGTCGTATCGGGGATAGTACTCCGCGTCGAGCCGTTTCACCGATTCCGGGAAGGTATACGCCCCATGATGGTAAAACGTGTATTTCCGCTTTGCCCGCACCCGGTCGATCACGTAATACTTCAGATTGCTGACATGCGAATACGCAATCGCAATATCGTACGCTTTGCGGATCCGCGGAACCGCAAGCCACCGCTTCTTTCGGAGCGCGCCGCAAAGCGATACAGCAAACCCGCGGCTCAGTACGCCTCGGCTTTTATATGCGGTCCGAACGCTTTCCGTGCCCGGCAGACAGATCCGGTTGACGCCGTCCGGAAGCCTGACCTCCTCCGGAAGGGAGCTGCGCCAGATCAGTACGTCGATGTCGCACGTTTCCCTGCAATATGCGACGAACGCGGCAAGGCTCTTTGCGATGCCGCCCATCATGAGCGAATCCACCGCAACGAGCATTTTCTGTTTTTTCGCCGGTATTGCCTTTTCCGTCTGCATACCTGTTATGCGTTCTCCTTTGCCGAAAAATATCCTCGGATCAAAAACGAGCCGTACATGACCTGACCGTACATGACCCTGTACCGGAACGGCAGACCCCGAAGATACTTCTTGTTCGCTTTGAAGTACCGTTTCTCCTCGGCGATGTACCCCTTCTGCGACTTGCGCATTCCGTTCCGAAGAAGCTGCCGCACCGTGACCAGCGCGTGACCGTACACCCATCTGTGC
>JAEESS010000084.1 GCA_016286445.1 Bacillota bacterium | reverse complement strand
GCGTCCGCGACCGGCTTGCCCTTGAGGATCTCCGCCATGGCTCAGTCCTGATAGATCGGGTACTTGTCGCAGAGCTTCTTGACTTCGCCGTCGATGTACTCCTTGGAGTTCTCGAAGTCGTTGATCGCGAGCGCGATGCAGTGCGCGATCGTCTTCATGTCCTCTTCCTTGAGACCGCGGGTCGTGACGGCAGGCGTACCGATGCGGACGCCGGAGGTCACGAACGGGCTTCTGGGCTCGCCGGGGACCGTGTTCTTGTTGACCGTGATGTGGACCTCGTCCAGACGGTTCTGCAGCGCCTTGCCGGATACGTCGAGACCGATCAGGTCGAGCAGCATGAGGTGGTTGTCCGTGCCGCCGGAGACGATCTTGAGACCTTCCGCCTTCAGCGCTTCCGCAAGCGCCTTCGCGTTCAGAACGACCTGGTGCTGATACGCTTTGAATTCGGGCTTCAGCGCTTCCGCAAGCGCGACCGCCTTGCCAGCGATGACGTGCATCAGAGGACCGCCCTGGATGCCCGGGAAGATCGCCTTGTTGAAGTTGAACTTATCCGCCGCTTCCTGGTTCGCAAGGATCAGACCGCCGCGCGGACCGCGCAGCGTCTTGTGCGTGGTGGTGGTGACGACGTCCGCATAGGGGAAGGGAGAGGGATGCTCGCCCGCGGCAACAAGACCCGCGATGTGTGCCATGTCGACCATCAGGACCGCGCCGACCTCGTCGCAGATCTCGCGGAACTTCGGGAAGTCGATCGTGCGGCAGTACGCGCTTGCGCCTGCGACGATCAGCTTCGGACGGAACTCAAGCGCCTTTTTGCGCACGTCCTCGTAGTCGATGACGCCGTGCTCGTCCACACCGTAGGAAACGCACTTATAATACTTGCCGGACATATTGACCGGGCTGCCGTGGGTGAGGTGACCGCCGTTAGAAAGGTCCATGCCCATGAACGTGTCGCCCGGGTTCAGCACCGCAAAGAACACCGCCATGTTCGCCTGTGCGCCGGAATGCGGCTGTACGTTGGCGTAATCGCAGCCGAACAGCTTCTTGGCGCGCTCGATCGCGAGATTTTCCACGACGTCCACAAACTGGCAGCCGCCGTAGTAACGCTTGCCGGGGTAGCCCTCTGCGTACTTGTTGGTGAGCACGCTGCCCATCGCCATCAGGACCGCTTCGGAAACGATGTTTTCGGATGCGATCAGCTCCAGGTTCCCGCGCTGACGGTTGAGCTCGTCCTGCATTGCCGCGCCGATCTCGGGATCATACTGCAAAAGCTGTTTCAGTGCCTCATTAACCATGTGTCTTCCTCCTGTAAATTGGTTTTTTATGAGCTTATCAAGCGCAAAAACGCGCCTTTTCCACTATGTTAAATGTAACGCGAACGCGCCGCCGTGTCAACACCTTCGCGGAGTATATTATCCGCGGATCACGTCGTACAGCGCGAAGGCTTTTTTCAGCACGTCCGCATGGTCGAACGCAAGCGTGACGCCCTCCGGAAGCCGGATTCCGTCTGCGGTCCGTTCCACCGGGATCCACGCCGCGTCCGCCGCGTCGTCGCCTGCGCAGAAGTCGATCGTTTCGCGGTCGACCGGAACGAGGAACGCATCAGAAACGATCCAGCCGCGCGGGTCGCGTCCGGGCTTACTGAACAGCCCGATCTCGAAGATGTCGTCGACCGTGTATCCGGTCACGTTCGTTTCCTCCCGTAGCTCTCTCAAAGCGCCTTCTGCGGCGCTTTCATTCGGCTCCACAAACCCGCCCGGCAGCGCCCAGCAGCCTAAGAACGGATGTCCCTTGCGCCGGATCAAAAGGACGTCCCTGCCGCCCGACAGCAGCACGACGTCCGCCGTCAGATACGGCGCGGGGTAGTGCCTGTCCCTGTATGCCGCCAGAAATTCCCGTTCGGTCAAGCCGTTCTGATCCCGTACTTCCATCTCGATCCCTCCCGCATGTTCTGTTCCTCATTATAATACCGAATGCGGTCCGCGTCCATCGGTTATTTTTTGCCGCGCACGCGCCCGTTTCCCGCAAAAATCAATTGAAAACGGTATATGAATATGATATAATAAAAAATACGAATGAGCATTCCCGAAAGGAGAACCGATATGAAACTGAAACGACTGGCTGCGCTTTTGCTCTCGGCAGTTTTGCTGCTGCCGCTGGGGATCGTCCGGCTTTCCGACGGCACGAGCGCCGATGCGGAGCCGGATCTCTGGGAGCAGATCAAGCGGTATGAGGACGCGTGCCTTTCGGAGCGCGGCGTCAGCGTCTCGACCGCCTCCGCAACCGATTATATGACCATGACGGACGGCGTCGTCGCACTTGTCGAAGGCTGGAGCGGCTATGAAGCGGGCTCGCTGTATCTGAACGGACAGTCCGTCTTCTGGCACGATACGGACGGCATCGGCAACGGCTGGGTCCCGAACGCGCGTCAGAAGCAGCGCGCCAACCTGACCGGCAGGGATCCGAAGGAGGTCGCGTCAATCGAAACGGTCTCGTACGCGAGCAAGGGCGGCTATCCCTATTCCTCGGACGTCGCGCTGATCGGACCGTATTACGGCGTGGACTCGAGCTTCACGAATCAGTACCGGAACGAGGCAAACTCGATCGCGCAGGCGACCGGCGGCTCCTGCACGGTTTATTCGGGCAGCGCGGCGACGATTGAAACGGTCGCGCACGCGCTCGAGACCTGCGGCACGGTCATCTTCGACTCGCACGGCAACACCGACTATTCCTCGGCGTCCGGCGACTATACGTCGAAAGCGAACACTTCCTATCTCTGTCTCACCAGCTACGAGGGTCTGACGAGCGCGGATACCGCCACGGTGCAGGGTCCGTTCGGCAACTATCAGCATGCGTTCCGAAGCGGCAGCGGCGCTTTCGTCGATGGCACGGCGATCAGAAACCACATGACCGAGACCGCGCCGAACAGCTTCCTGTGGATGGCGATCTGCCTCGGCATGGCGACTGACGGCATGGAAGCGCCGCTGCGCGCACAGGGCGTCGAGGCGGTTTACGGCTATTCCCAGTCCGTCACCTTCGCGGGCGACTACCGTTGGGAGGCATACTTCTGGAACAAGATGAAAGACGGTGCCGACATTGCGGAAGCGGTCGCATACATGAAGACGATGGGCGGATACAAGGATCCTTACGAATCCAGATACCCTGCCTATCCGATCGTCGTTTCGTCCGAGGATGAGTATCCCGGGCAGGGCAACGTCGACGCGCGGCAGGACGTGTATTCCTCGTGGACGCTGTTTCCGCAGTTCGAGGTGACGGCGGTTTCGAACGACGTGAGTCTCGGCACGGTCGAAACCTCCGGCACGACGGTCATTGCGACGCCGAAGGAGGGCTGCGCGGTCACGGGATATGAAGTGGTCTCCGGTACGGCGACGGTCACGCAGAACGGCGACGGGCTTTCGAGAACGCTGTTCTCGGTGCGCGCGGAGGAGGATTGCACGATCCGCATCGATTTCGCGCGGCGTACGGCGGTCAAGGCGACGTTTGTGACGCCGGAAGGCGTAAGCTGCGCCGCGATCAGCGGCTACACCGGCGATACGATCACCCTGCCGCGCCCGACCGGCAAGCCGAAGGCAAACGCGCAGGCGTACGCGTTCTACGGCTGGGTCGAACAGCGCGTTTCCGATACCGATGTGCGTCCCGACTGCCTGTTTGCGGACGATACGTTTGTGCTCCGGGAGAATAAGACATTTTACGCGCTCTATTCTTACGTGGTGCAGGACGGCGCGCCGGTGCCGCAGGGAACGTTCCTGCTGCTTATTGCAGAGCCGGAGGACTGGTCTGGCGAGGCGGTCCTGACCTATGACGGCAAGGTCGTTCTCCGCTCGGATGGCGCCGCGAACAGCGTCGGCACGGCGACAGATGCGGCGGCGATCGGCAGCACCGGCATCACAGTCGCAGGCGACGCGCTGGCAAACGTCTCCGACGGTTATATCTATGTGCTCGAAGCGGTCGGAAACGACATGTACACGATCCGCATGAAGGAGTCCGGTCTGTATCTGTGCTACACGAGCAGCACGAACAAGCTTTCCGCAACGAAGGAGCTGCTGACGTCCGCCAAGAATCCGGCATACTGGACGCTTTCCTGGAAAAACGGCAAGCCTGTCATCGCAAATGTGCAGACGCCGACCGCAACGCTGTGCTACGATCGGGAACGCGGCTGCTTCACCTGCAAAAAAAACAACACGGGCGAGCAGCTGACGGTCTATGCGGTGTCCGAAAGCAGCTTGTATTACACCACGGAGCTTGCGTATGCGGCGTCACCGTCTCCGTCGCCCACGCCCACGGCAACCCCGACGCCGACCCCCACGCCGACGCCGACCCCGACGCCCACACCGACGCCGACGCCCACGGCGGAGCCGAAGACGCTGTACGGCGACACAAACTGCGACGGCAAGGTCACGGCGGCGGATGCGGCGCTTGTGCTGCGTGCGCTGGTGGGGCTCGATACGCTCTCCGAACAGGGCGTGAAAAACGCGCAGGTATCCGGCAGTGAAGCGCTGTCCGCGGAGGATGCGGCACTGATTCTGCGCTATGTGGTCAAGCTGATCGACCGCTTCCCGGTCGAGGAATAAAGACAGCAGAAAAAGGAGCCTTTCTCAGCGAGGCTCCTTTTTGTGTGGTGCTTTTTCAATGATAATCTGCGCCGGTGTAAACGTCCTGCGCGGTGTCGAAGAGTCCCCGTGCGCAGGAGAGCGCACAGCCGGCGGCAACGCAGGCGGTGCAGGCGGCGCAGCCGAGCCCGCAGCCGCTGCAGCCGGAACGGTTTGAGGTCCGTGCGTTTCCGGAGCAGGCGACGAATGCCGTGATCAGCACAAGCATGATGATCAGCAGGGTCATAAATCCTTTTTTCATGTGCGGTTCCTCCTTTGCGTGAAGTTCTTATGGTGAAAAGCGCCGGTGCTTTTATTTGATACATATACAATACACCGATCGCGTCCGATTTTCCAGCCGCATCGGTCCCGAATGGCGGCGGTTATTTCCGCCGAATATCCGAAATAACGGCAGGATATTTGCCGTGCGGCGCCGCATCAAAAACTGCGCCGCGGCATTGACCGAACCCCGCGCGGATGGTATAATCGATCTATCGAAACAGGATCGGATGAACATATGAGAGAACCGTTTTTGACATGGAACAAAGCGATCGCGCCGCAGGATACGGCGGCAGCGGCGCGCGCGAAGGCGCATTGGGACGGGGTGGCAAAGCCTTTGAACGGGCTCGGCAAGCTGGAGACCGCGATCGAACGCATCGCGGGGCTGACCGGCGACGAGAACGTGTCGATCGGCAGCCGCACGGTGCTGGTGCTCTGCGCGGACAACGGGATCGTCAAAGAAGGCGTCACGCAGACGGACGCGTCCGTGACCGCAACGATGGCGCGGCGCATCTTCGAGCATCGTTCCTCGGTCTGTCTTATGGCAAAGACCGCGCATGCGGACGTGATCCCGGTCGATCTCGGCATGCTTTCGCGCGTCGAAGGCGTCCGCGATCTGCACGTTGCCGACGGCACAAACAACATGGCGGAGGGACCCGCCATGACCGAAGCGCAGGCGATGCAGGCGATTGAAGCCGGCATTCTGCTTGCGAAGGAACGCAAGGCGGCGGGGGATTCGATCCTTGTCACCGGCGAAATGGGGATCGGCAATACCTCGACCTCCTCCGCGATCGCATCGGTGCTTTTACGCCTTCCGGTCGAAGCCGTCACCGGCCGCGGCGCGGGGCTTTCCGACGCGGGACTTTTGCGCAAGCGGGAGGCGATCGCCCGCGCGATCAACGTGAACAGACCGGATCCGACCGACGCGTTCGACGTGCTGGTTAAGCTCGGCGGGTTCGATCTTGCGGGACTGGTCGGGCTGTACATCGGCGCGGCGCTTTGCCGGCTGCCGATTTTGATCGACGGACTGATCAGCTCGGTCGCGGCGCTCGTTGCGGCGCGGCTCGTGCCGAATTGCGTCACGGCGATGCTCGCAAGCCACTGCTCGAAGGAACCGGTCGCGCAGGCGATCCTGAACGAGCTTGGACTTTCCGCGATCCTGTATGCGGACATGAAGCTCGGCGAGGGCACCGGCGCGGTGTGCATGCTGCCGCTGCTCGACATGGCGCTTGCGGTCTATCACGGCTCGGTCTCGTTTTCGGAGACCGGCATCGAACAGTACACCCCGCAGGGAGGCGGCGCATGCTGATCCTGGTCACCGGCGGATCCGCGTCCGGCAAAAGCGCATACGCCGAATCGCTGTGCCTTTGGGCTTCGCCGCGGGTCTATCTTGCCTGCATGCAGCCGTTCGGCGAGGAGGGCGCGAAGCGGATCCAAAGGCATCGCGCCATGCGGAAAGACAAGGGCTTTATCACCGTCGAGCGGTTCACGGACCTTGCAGCGCTTTTGCTTCCGCCGTGTCGCTGCGTCCTCTTGGAGGATCTCGGCAACCTTGCCGCAAACGAAATGTTTCAAACGGAGCCGCCGCGCGATCCGTGCGGCGCGGTGATCAACGGCGTGGAAGCGCTTTTGACGCAATGCGAACGCGTCGTTGTCGTGACCGACGAGATCGGAAGCGACGGGACGGACTACGATCCCGCAACGACGGCGTATATCGAAGCGCTCGGGGCGCTGAACCGTGCGCTTGCCGCGCGTGCGGACGCCGTGATCGAGGTCGTCGCAGGGATCCCGATCCCGCTGAAAGGAGAATTGCCCGCATGAAAACGCTGTGGACCGCGGTGATCGCCGCGTTTTCGACGTTCTCGGTCCTGCCGACGCCGCGGATCGAATGGAACGCGTACTCTTTGAAAAACGTCCTTGCCGCGCTGCCGCTCGTGGGCGTTGTAATCGGCGGAGCGCTGTGTCTCTGCCATTGGCTTTCGACGCTTCTGTCGCTTCCCGCGATCCTCGTCGCGGTCCTCTTTACGCTGTTGCCGATCGCGCTGTCCGGCGGCATCCACATGGACGGCTTTGCGGACATGACCGACGCGCTGTCGAGCCATGCCGCGCCGGAAAAGAAACGCGCGATTTTGAAGGACCCGCATTGCGGCGCGTTTGCCGTGATCGGCGTTTCCTGCTATCTGCTGCTGTACTTCGGGCTCTCGGCAGCGCTGCCGTTCGATTGGAAAACGGCGGGACTGCTTGCGATCACGCATGTGCTGTCCCGCGCGATCGGTTCGCTTTTAAGCCTGCTTCCGTCCGGCGCGGGCGAGGGCATGCAGAAAGCGTTTCACGATTCCGCATCGAAGGGCTCGCTCTGGATCCTGCTTGTCTGGGTCGCGCTGTCGCTCGGCGGCGCGGCAGTTCTTTCGCCGGCGGCGGCGATTGCCATGCTCCTTGCGGGCGGGCTCGTGTTCCTCTATATCATGCATACGGCAAGGAAGCAGTTCGGCGGCATGTCCGGCGATCTCGCGGGGGCGGGGATCACGCTTTCGGCGATCGCGATGCTGATCGGGCTGGTGCTTGCGGAAAGGGCGGTGGCTTTATGGTTCTGATCCTCGGCGGTCTCGGCGCGGGCAAGAAGCGCTATTTGAGATCGCTCGGCTTCACGGACGCGCAGTTGTCGAACGATCCGGACGCGGACGCGCCGGTGCTCGTCGATCTCGAAGCGGCGGTCAGGACCGATCCCGCCTCTTCGGAGACGCTTTTCGGAAAGTGCCTAAAAAAGGCGTTCGTTGTCTGCCGCGAGGTCGGCAGCGGCGTGATCCCGATGGATCCGAACGAACGCGCGTGGCGCGAGGCGACGGGACGGCTCTGCTGTGCGCTTGCAAAGGAAGCGACAGCGGTCGTACGCGTCGTTTCGGGGATCCCGGTCGTTCTGAAAGGAGAACCGCCATGCATATCCGACTGATCCGTCACGGCACGACGGCGGGCAACGCCGCGCGCCGCTACGTCGGCATTTCCGACGAGCCGCTGTGTCCCGAGGGACGCGCCGCCGCGGA
>JAEESS010000023.1 GCA_016286445.1 Bacillota bacterium | reverse complement strand
AAAAATTCGACATCCGCGGCGCGGGCATCCATACCGAGGTCGGTTCGATGTCCGGCGGCAACATGCAGAAGGTCGTCGTCGCGCGTGAATTCAGCTTCGATACGCCGGTGCTGGTGATTTCGCAGCCTACGCGCGGCGTGGACATCGGCGCGATGGAGTTTTTCCACACGCGCATCATTGAGCAGCGCAACGCAGGCGCGGCGATCCTTTTAAGCTCCGCGGACCTCGACGAGGTTTTCCGCCTTTCGGACCGCATCATCACGCTGTATGAAGGAAAGATCACCGGCGAGTTCACAGCGTCCGAGATCACAAAAGAGGAGATCGGTCTCTACATGACCGGCACGGGAGAGGGGGCGAAGGCATGAAAAACGCGTTTGCATGGCTGAAGCGCAAGGTCGATCTCGGCTACCTTGTCGCGCTTGTGATCAGTCTTACGGTCGCGCTTCTCATCGGCACGGTCATCCTTGCCATCACCGGCTTCGACACCGGCAAAGCGCTCGGCGCGCTGCTCGGCGGCTCCTTCTCGTCCAAGCTGTATTTCGGCAACATGCTCGAATACGCCATGGTGCTGTGCCTGTGCGGACTTGCGTGCGACGTCGGAAGCCGCGCCGGCATCTTCAACGTCGGCGGCGAAGGGCAGCTCATCTTAGGCGCGCTGTTTGCCGCGCAGATCGGCGTCTGGCTCAAGGACGCATCCCCGTGGATCGCGATCCCGTGCGCCGCGCTCGGCGCGATTCTCGTCGGCGGATTCTATGCGTTCATTCCGGGCGTGCTGAAGGTCAAGCTGAAGGTCAACGAGGTCATCACCACGATCATGCTGAACTCGGTGGCGGTGTATCTCTGCGGCTATTTTTCAAAGGGTCCGTGGAAGAACCCGAATCCGCGCGTAATCAGCGACACGAGTCCGCTGAACCAGTCGTTTATGTTCGAAAAGCTCATCCCGAGCTCGAACCTGTCCACCGCGATCCTGATCTCCGCGGTGCTGACGTTCCTCGTGTGGTACATTTTACAGAAGACCACCAAGGGGTATGAGATGCGTCTGACGGGCGACAACCCGCGTTTTGCCCGGTTTGCGGGGCTCAAGGCGGACCGGATCGTCATCATCGCCATGGTCGTTTCCGGCATGATGTGCGGTCTTGTCGGCATGTTCCGCGTATACGGCGCCGCAGGCAAGTACCAGTCCTCGATCTCGAACGAGTATTACTTCGAGGGGCTGATGGTCGCGATGATCGCGCAGTATCAGCCGATCCCGACGATCATCATCTCGCTGATCTTTGCGATCCTCCGCTGGGGCGCGATCTTCATGGAGGATACCGTCGGCGTGCCGATTCAGATCTACTGGATCATTCAGACCGCGGTCATCTTCTGCATGGCGGGCGAAAAGGGCGTTCGCGCCGCGATCCGCAAAGCGCGGGAGCGGCGAAGGGCGCAGCGCGATATCCTTGCACGCAGGGAAGGAGGTGCCGCGCATGAATGAGAATACCTGGAACTTCTGGACGGTCGCATCCAGCACGCTGAACCAGATGCTGAGAAGCGCCACGCCGGTCGCGCTCGCCGCTCTGGGCGGACTGATGACCGAGCATGCGGGCATCATGAACATCGGCATGGACGGCATGATCCTGATGGGCGCGTTCACCGCGGCGGCGGTCAGTACCGCGCTTGCGAGCGCCGCGCTCGGCATTCTCGCCTCGATCGTTTTCGGCGTTCTCGTCGGGCTGTTCTTTGCGCTGTTTGCGGTCAAGCTTCGTTCCGACGAGTTCATCATCGGCTGCGCGCTGAACACGTTCGCGATGGGCATCACGGTGTACCTTTCCCGTTCGCTGTTCGACTCCGCGGGCATTTCAAACGCTCCGCATCTTCATAACATCGCGATCCCGCTCATCAAGGATATTCCGTTCCTCGGCAGCGTCATCAGCGGACACAGCCTGTTCGTGTATCTCACCTGGGTGCTCGTGGCGCTCATGTGGCTGTTCGTCTACCGCACGCCGGTCGGCTTCTGGATCCGCGCTTCCGGCGAATCGCCCGAAACGCTGCGTACGGCGGGCAAGGACCCCGAGAAGATGAAGTGGATCGCTTCGATCCTGTGCGGCGTGTTCTGCGGGCTTGCCGGCGCGCATCTGTCGCTCGGAAATCTCAACGGGCAGTTCGGTCAGCGCATGGTCGCGGGCAGAGGCTATATCGCGTTCGCCTGCGTCATCTTCGGTGGCGCAAACCCGGTCAAGGTGTTTCTTGCCGCGCTGATGTTCGGCTTCTTCGACGCGATCGGGCTCCAGATGCAGAGCTCGAAGCTCGTCGACGCCGACCTGACCTCCGCGATCCCGTACGTCATCACGATCATCATGATGGTCTACGTCGTCGTCAGCGGACAGCGCAAAAGGGAACGCCTCGCCAAGCAGCAGCTGAAAAAGCTGGAGTAGAGACAAAACTGTCGATCGGGCAGCCGTGCAAGAGCAGCGCGGCTGCTTTTTATATGAAAAAAGCTCTGTACAAGCGCGATCATTTGCGTTATACTCACATTTATGAAACGCCTTTTACCGCTGTTTTGCGCGATGCTGATGCTCGCCTGCACGGTACAACCGAATCAAATGAGCGAGACGACGGAACCGCCCGCAACGGCGATTCCGACGGAGGAGCCTGCGATCGAGGATGATGTGATCGTCACGGAAACGCAGGCGCCGGAAACGCTTCCGCCGGTCCCGACGCCCGCGCCCACGCCGACGCCGACGCCGGTCCCGACCCCGGAGCCTACGCCGACGCCGGATCCGTATCGCGGGGAACAGATCACGGAATCGAAAACGAATCCGGATTTCTGGTACTGTGCGCCGACCGAAGCGCTCAAAAGCTATGTCATCGGCATGAGCTATCCGGAGGATCCGAAGGACGCGCCGGTCAAGCTCGACGATCTGCGCTATGTGCATATCCGGTACGTCGACTTCGACGGCGCAGAGCACGAGGGCGCGCTGCTGGTGCACAAAAAGGTCGCAAACGATGTGATCGAGATCTTTGAAGCGCTCTTCAATGCACAGTATCCGCTGCGCTCGGTGCGGCTTCTGGACGATTTCGGACAGCCGTTCGACGACGGGCTTTCGATGTCGGCGGACAACACCTCGGCATACTGCTGCCGCAAGGTCACCGGCAAAAAGACCTTTTCGCGGCACAGCTACGGCACGGCGATCGACGTCAATCCGGTCGAGAATCCGTACATCAAGCCGGACGGCAGCTTCTCGCCGAAGGAGAGCGAGCCGTATCTGGACCGCAAGGATCTTCGCCCCGGCATGATCACCGAGGACGATCTCTGCTATAAGCTGTTCAAAGAGCACGGCTGGAAGTGGGGCGGGCACTTCAAGGGGCAGAAGGATTATCAGCACTTTTCCAAGGATGTGAAGGGAGTCACGCCATGAACGAACGGGAGATCCTTGCATATCTCGATCGGGATCGCACGATCCGCATCGACATGATCGAAGCGATCCGGCGCGGCGGCGCAAAGATCCTGTACGCCGAAGCCGATGCGGTGCTTCTCATGAAGCAGGACCGCTATTGTCTGCTCGTGTCCGACACGGTCGAAGCGGGCAAGCGCGCTTTGAAAACGGTTCCGGAGGGCGTTCGCCTGTTCGTGGCGCATAACGAGCCTTCGCGCGACGCGGTGTTTCAAACGTATCCGAACATCAACCATGCCGCGGCGTGCTGGCAGGCGTACTATCCCGGCAAAGACCCGATCCCCGTGCCGCCGGTATGCGAGATCCGGCCGTTCCCGGCGGAGGAGCTGCCGTTTCTGCTCTCGGTTTACGATCCGGAGGGCGACCCAGAACGCTATCTGGATCGCGTGAAAAATGGCGACGTGCTTGCGGCGTATCGGGACGGCGCGCTTGCGGGGTTCATCGGCTTCCACGGCGACGGCTCCGGCGGCATGCTGGAGGTTTTACCCGAGTTCCGAAGGCTCGGCATCGGCTCCGCGCTGGAGATCGCGCTGCATAACCTCGCTTTAAGCCGCGGATGGACGCCGTACGGACAGATCTACACGACCAACGACGCGTCCCGGAAGCTCCAGGAAAGCCTGGGCATGGTCGTTTCGGACAACGAGCTCTTTTGGATGTACGAAGAAAGAGATTAAATTGACATACATTTGGAGGAAAACATGAAGGTAAAGAACATTTTGGGCGAACGGTTCAAGGAGCGCGCGTTCGACATCGAGAGCCAGAATCTGATGACGCGCGGCGGCTATATGAAGCAGGTCGGCAACGGTATCTACTCGCTGTTCACGCCGGCAAAGCGCATTCAGAACAAGATCGAAAGGATCCTTCGCGAAGAGATGGACGCGATCGACGGACAGGAGGTCCTGTTCCCGGTCGTCATGCCCGCAACGCTTTGGCAGAGCTCGGGCAGATTCGACTCCATCGGCAAGGAGCTTTTACGGTTCAAGGATCGCGGCGGCACCGACATGGTCCTCGGCATGACGCACGAGGAGGCGGCGGTGCAGATGGCGATGAACGTGGCAGGGACCTATCAGAAGTACCCGTTCATGATCTATCAGATCCAGACCAAGTTCCGTGACGAGCCGCGCGCAAGGGGCGGTCTCATCCGCGTGCGTGAGTTCACGATGAAGGACGCGTATTCGTTCCATACCTCGCAGGAGGACCTCGAGGCGTACTACGAGCGCGCCTACCGTGCGTATGAGCGCATCTACGCCCGCGCGGGCGTGCCCGAGGTGCTCGCGGTCAAGTCGGATTCCGGCATGATGGGCGGCAAGGTCAGCCATGAGTTCATGCTGCTTACCGACATCGGCGAGGATTCCATCGTGCTCTGCCCCGAGTGCGGCTTCCGCGCGAACATGGAGGCATGCGACGCGATCACCGAAAACGTCGCGGACGAAACGCTCGAACCGCTCACCGAGGTCTTCACCGGCGACGCCAAGACGATCGAGGAGGTCGGAAAGCTCCTTTCGGTCGACAACGCAAAGACCTGCAAGGCGGTCGTCTATCAGCGCAACGCGGACGACTCGTATGTGCTGATCTTCGTGCGCGGCGACAGGGAAGTCAACGAGACAAAGCTCACGAACTATCTGAAAGCCGAGATCCATCCGGCGCTCGACGTCGAAAACGCAAATCTTTCCGCGGGCAACATCGGTCCCGTGAACCTCGAAACCAAGGCGACGGTCCTGTTCGACCGCTCGATCTTCGGCGCGACGAACCTTGTCTGCGGCGCGAACAAGCCTGAGTATCACCTGACCGGCTTCACGCCGACGCGCGATCTAAAGGAAACGACCGAATACCTCGACCTTTCCAAAGCGGTCGAGGGCGGCATCTGCCCGAACTGCGGTAAGCACAGTCTGAAGGTGCGCCGCGGCATCGAGGTCGGCAACATCTTCCAGCTCGGCAAGCGCTACACCGAAGCGATGGGCATGACCTACGACGCGGAAAACGGCGAACGCAAGAACCCGATCATGGGCTGCTACGGCATCGGCGTCGGACGGCTCATCGCGTCCGTGTGCGAAGCGCATCACGACGATTACGGTCCTGTCTGGCCGATCACGATCGCGCCGTGGCAGGTCGAGATCTGCGCGCTGCGCATCGACAACGAGGACGTGAGAAACGCTGCCGAAACGCTGTATCGCGAGCTCGAAGAAGCGGGCGTCGAGGTGCTGTTCGACGATCGTCCCGTTTCCGCGGGCGTCATGTTCTCCGACGCGGATCTTTTGGGCGCGCCGGTGCGCGTGGTCATTTCGCCGAAGACGCTATCAAGAAACGCGTTCGAGCTTGCCGCGCGCGACAAGTCCTTCCGCGAAGACATCGCCATCGAAGGCGCTGCGGCGACCGTCGAAGCGAAGGTCAAGGAGCTGATCGCGGCGGTCAACGCCAAGGTCCCCGAGCGTCTGTAATCACCATCGGACAAACAAAGCAGCATCAAAAAAGGATGTTCGGAAACCGTGTCGGATTTCCGAACATCCTTTGTTCGTCTCGGAATGTGTTATTCAATGCCGGTCAGATCAAAGCTTTCCAGCCACTTGGTCGCGGTCTCGCAGACTTCCTTCAGGCACGCTTCGTCGAACGGGGTGACGAGATCGGCGTTCTTCAGAAGATCGACGAACGTGCGGCTGCCGCCCTGCTTCGTGTACGCCATATAGTGCTTCCAGGCATTTTCGCGATCCTTCTGGATCATCGCCCAGAACTCCAGAGCGACCGTCTGCGCGAGACAGTAGTCGATGTAGTAGAACGGCACCTCATAGATGTGGCTCTGCCGCTGCCAGCCCTCGCCCTCGCTGTAGAACGGGATCTCGCCGTCAAGCTTCATCCAAGGCATGTAGACGCCGAGCAGCCGCTTCCACTCCGCGTGACGTTCCGCGGGCGTCATCTCCGGCTTTTCATAGACGATGTGCTGGAAATGGTCGACCATCGTGCCGTACGGGATGAAGGTCAGCGCGCCGGAGAGGTGGCTGTACTTGAACTTTCTCGCGTCTGGACCGAAGAAACCGTCCGCGTTCCGCCAGCCGAAGAACTCCATGCTCATCGAATGCACCTCGCACGCCTCCGCGCTCGGTCCGATGTACTCGCTCGGAACGCGCTTGCGGTTCATCCAGTATGCAAAGGCGTGACCCGCCTCGTGCGTGATGACCTCGACGTCGCCCTGCGTGCCGTTGAAGTTCGCGAAGATGAACGGACGCTCATACGCGGCGAGATCGGTCTGGTAGCCGCCGCCTTCCTTGCCCTCGGTGGACAGAACGTCCATCAGCTCTTCGTCGAGCATCGTGCGGAAGAATTCCGAAGTCTCCGGCGAAAGCGCGTCATAGAACTTTCTGCCCTCGTTCAGGATGTCGTCCGGCGTGCCCTGGGGACGCGGGTTGCCGCTTCTGAAATCCAGCGCGGCGTCCGCAAACGACAGCGGATAGGTTTTCCCGAGCCGCTTCGCCTTCGCGCGCATGATCTTGTCCGCAAGCGGCACGAGATACTTCTGCACCGCCGCGCGGAACTGTTCGACGTCCTCCTTCGTGTAGCAGTTGCGCTCCATGCGGTAGTAGCCGAGCTGCGTATAGCCGCCGTAGCCGAGCTTTTTACCCATCGTATCGCGGAGGTGCACGAGCTCGTCATAGAGCGCGTCGAAACGCTCCTGATTCTCCTTGTACCACTTGCCCTCGGCCTTCCACGCCGCAAGACGGCGTTCGTCGTTCGCGTCGGTCTTGAACGGCGTCAGCTGCGACAGCGTGTACACGCCGCCCTCGAACGGGATCTGCGCGGACGCGATCAGCTTGTCGTATTCGGTGACGAGCTCGTTCTCCTTCTGCATGTCCTCGATGATCTCGGGGGAGAAGGTCTTTTTGTCCATCTCGGCGTTCACGAAGAGCAGATCGCCGTACTCCGCCTCGAAGTCCTTGCGGAAGGGCGAGGAGAGCATCGCTTCGAGCCATTCCTGCGCGTATTCCTCGATCTCCGGTCCGAATTCGTCCCAGAATTCGATCTCGCCGTCGTAGAACTCGTCGCGCGTGTCGATCGAGTGACGGATGTACGCCAGCGACGCCATCGTGTCACTGGCCTTTTCCTCCTCCTCATACTTGAGAAAGACGGCCTTCGCTTCTTCATAGCTCTTTGCGTTTTTGAGCTGTTCGGTCAGTTCCTGCACACGCTTGATGAGCGCTTCGGGATCGGGGCGCTTGTAGGGCATTTCCGAAAATTTCATATGATTTCTCCTTTCGTTCGCGCCGTTTCTCCGGCGCTCGCTCAAATCATAAGTATACCATATTTTCGGACGCCTTTCAATACGGAATCGGCGAAGAAACCCGTGACACGGCGGCACGGTTGTGATATGATGGTCAAAACGAAAGCGGAGGGCAACATGGCGCTGAAACTCATCAGACTCACAAGGGCATACGAAAAGCAGCTCGGCGAAATGATCGACGAGTGGAAGGCGGACCAGGTGAAAAACCGCACGAACGGCTCCCCGTGGGCGATCTTCAAAAACGATTATCACGATTTTGACCGCTATCTTCGGGAACTGGAGATCAAAGCGCCAGAAGACGGCAAGGTCCCGGATTCGACGTTCTTCCTGCTGGACGAGGACCGCGACCGGCTCTTAGGCGCGGTGAATATCCGGCATTATCTGAACGCGTATCTTCTCGGAGAGGGCGGGCACATCGGCGACGGCATCCGTCCGAGCGAGTGCAGGAAGGGCTATGCCACGGAGCTTCTGCGCCTTGCGCTTATCGAATGCAAAGCGCTCGGGATCGAGCGCGCGCTGGTCGTCTGCGACCGGGACAACGTCGGCTCCGCAAAGGCGATCCAAAGAAACGGCGGCGTGCTTGAAAACGAGTTTGTGGACGAGGACCGTAAGGTCGAGCAGCGGTACTGGATCCGGACCGGCTCCGATCCGCATGAGATCGATCCGAAGAACAATTATCTTGCATACTGCGGACTGGACTGCGAAACGTGCGAGGCGCGGCTTGCGACGGTACGAAACGACGACGCGCTGCGGAAAAAGGTTGCCGAAGAGTGGTCAAAGCTGAACGGCGTCACGATCACGCCGGAGATGATCCACTGTACGGGCTGCCGTATCGCTGGCGCAAAGACGGTCTTTTGCGATTCGCTCTGTCCGATCCGGCAATGCGCGCGCGGAAAGCAGATCGGAACCTGCGGCGCCTGCGCTGAAAAAGCGGCGTGCAAAACGCTTGCCATGATCACGGACAGCAGCGCGGAAGCGCGGCAAAATCTGGACCTGTAACGGAGGAGCACCTATGAAGTCGATTCTGATCAAGGACACCACGCGCGAGCAGCGCGAGCGGATCGTGCGGGAAGCGCTGTACGGCGCGTGCGGCGCGGACTGCGAATTCTGCAATGGCTGTGACAACCTGGGCGGCGGACGGATCGAAGCGATCTATCAGCCCTATATCGACGGGGAACAGGAGATCGCGGAGATCAACGCGGCGTACCGCGCGCCGTTTGTGCGCTGAAAAACGGAAAAGGAAGTGCAATCATGAAGATCCTGGTTCTGAACGGCAGCCCGAAGCGCGACAAAAGCGACGTTATGCACATGACCCGCGCGTTTTTGGACGGCATGCGCGACGCGGGTGAACAGCAGGTCACAACGATCCACGTCATCGACAAACACATCGAATACTGCACCGGCTGTTTTGCCTGCATGCGCAACGGCGGGACGTGCATTCACGACGACGATATGCGCGGGATCCTTGAAGCGATCCTCGAAAGCGATCTGTTGCTTCTGAGCTTCCCGCTCTACTGCTACGGCATGCCGGCGCCGCTGAAGGCGCTGATCGACCGCATCCTGCCGCTCAGTTCCATGGCGATGGAAAAGGTCGGCGACCGGTACGAGCACGTCGGGCAGGCGGACTTTTCGCATCTCCGCTACGCCATGATCTGCGGCTGCGGCTTCCCGAACAGCAAACACAATTTTGAGCCTGCGGTCGCGCAGTTTAAGCTTCTGTTTCCGTGCAATCACACCATTCTTACCGTGCCGGAAAGTCCGCTGTTCAACGAGCCTTCCGCGGCCGTCGTGACGGAACCGCGCCTTGCGCTTTTACGGCAGGCGGGCAAAGCGTATGCCGAAACCGGCGCGATCCCCGAAGCCTTGCTTCATAAAATCGGTTCGCCGATGATCCCGGAGGAAACCTACGCCGCAATTGTGAACGGCACGAACGGAAAGTGAGGGAGCATGGTCATTCTGCGTGACATGATCGAATCGGATATCGAGGACTATGTGCGGTGGTTCACCGCGGAGACCGAATGGATGGACTGGGACGCGCCGTGGGAACAGGAGGAAACGACGCCGGAAGCGGAGCGCGAAAGCTGGACGGAATACTTTGAACAGGTGAAAGCACTGCCGAAGGACGCGCCGCGTTGGAAATTCGAGATCGAACTGGACGGCAGACACGTCGGCTGGGTCAGCCGCTACTTTGATCTCGATTACGTCGAGAATCCGGAAAAGATCCCCGCCGTCGGCATCGACGTCCCGGAGCGCGACGCGCGCGGAGCAGGCGTCGGCACGGAAGCGCTTCGGCAGTTTATCGAATATCTCGCACGCTGCGGGTATCGCTGCGTATACACGCAGACGTGGTCGGGCAACGCCCGCATGCTGCGCGTCGCGCAAAAGCTCGGCTTCGTTCCGTACGCCTGCATGAAGGATCTTCGCACGGTCCGCGGGCAGAAGTACGACGCGCTGACGCTGAAACTGGACCTTGATACGGAGGAACAAACATGACAGGTTACATTGCGGAAATGCGGAAGCTCGTCGGACACCGGACGCTGATGCAATGCGCGGCAAGTGTCGCGTGCATCGACGAACAAGGGCGGATTTTGCTCGGAAAGCGCGCGGACAATCACCTGTGGGGGTATTCCGGCGGGGCGGCGGAGATCGACGAACGCGCTGAGGACTGCGCAAAGCGGGAGCTGTTCGAGGAGATGGGATTGCATGCGGACGAGCTCACGTTCTTCTGCGTGAACTCCGGACCGGAGGCGCACTATGTCTATCCGAACGGCGACGAGGTCTCCAATTTCGAGATCGTGTATCTTTGCCGGAAATGGCACGGAAAACCGTCGGCGCGCGACGGGGAGATGGAAGCGCTGCGGTTTTTCGCAAAGGAGGAGATCGATCTTTCGATGATCTCGCCCCCGATCCGGAAGGTCGTTGCGGCGCTCATTGCGCGGATGCCCGAATAAAGAAATAAGCCCTGTCTGCCTTTCGAGAAGATGGACAACACGCCGGAAAGCCTTCCCCTTGTTATGGGGAAGGTGATCCCGAAGGGATCGGATGAAGAGTACACGCAGAAAAGCGACAGCTTTTCGCGGATCCGATGAACCCCCTCATCACCGCTTCGCGGAGCTTCTCCACCCTGAAAGGGGGAGAAGCCTCGGCATACCAAAGTCCTGTGTATATAATCCGATTTGGTTAGGGCTCAACCAAAAGCCTTCTCCTCCGAGGAGAAGGTGGCGTCAGCCGGATGAGGTGGAAAGGACAGCGAACGCAGCGCGTTCGTCCGATCCCGCAAACGTACAGTATGAAACGGAGGAACAACCATGATCATCCCGGTCGATCCATCGAATCTTTTAGAAGCGGCGGCGGTGCACGCTGCGGCGTGGCGGGAGTCGCATCGCGCGTTCTGCACGCCGGAATTTACAGAAAGCCATACGACGGAGCGGCAGGCGGCGTACCTTCAGCGTAAGATGGACGCAAAAAGCCGGGTCTTTCTGCTCGTTGACGAGGAGCCGAAGGGCGTCGTTTCCGTGACGGGGAGCCTCATTGAGGACCTGTATGTGCTGTCGGAGGAACAGGGGAAGGGATACGGCACGAAGCTTCTGCGGTTTGCCGCGGCGGTCTCGACCGGCACGCCCTCGCTTTGGATCCTCGAAAACAACGCGGGCGCAAGGCGGCTCTATGAACGGCTCGGCTTTTTCGAGACGGGAAACCGCAAGATCACCCCGGGCGGGCTTGACGAGATCGAGTTTGCGTTAAAGCCCGAGCGCATGGAGACCGAACGGCTGATCCTCGACCGGATCAGAGAGACCGACAAAGAGGATTATTTCAACAACATCTCGCACGACAAAAAGGTGCTCGAAACCTTTGTCTGCCGCTATGCGGAATCCCTCGACGCCTTCGATTTTTCAACGTATCTCGGGCGGGACGACCTCTTTGCGATCCGTTTGAAAGCGACCGGAAAGCTCATCGGGATCATTCTGTATTTTGACGAAGCCGACGGCGAATGCGAGATCGGCTACGGGATCGGCTCGGATCACTGGAACAGAGGCTATGTGACCGAAGCGGTCAAGCGGTTCCTTGCCTATCTCTTCGACGAAAAGGGCATGAAAACCGTCACGGCGTCGTATTTTACCGGCAACGACGCGTCGCGCCGCGTGATGGAAAAGTGCGGCATGGAGTATCTGCGCTTTTCCGAGCGGGAATTTGAATACTTAGGCGAGCTGCGCAACCTCACCTATTACGCAATCGGCAAAAATCCGGCGTCAAACGCTTGCGCGCCGGACAAAAACGCTTTATAATAGCTTACGATTTTTTACGATACATGAAAGGAATTTCTATGAAAACGAAAATTGCTCTGATCCTTGCGATCCTAATGCTCGTTCTCTGCGCTGCCGGATGCAGACGGGGAACTGCGCCCGATACCGAAGCGACGTCTGCGCCGACCGATGCGCCGACCGAAGTGCCCGCAACCGAAGCGCCGACCGAAGCGCCCGCGATCGAAGAACCGACGGAAGAACACCCGGACACGGAAACCCCGGAGATAACCATCGTAGATTCTTTGACGGACGGCGAAGTCGAGGAGGAGGTCTTTGCGTCGTGGAACGACGTCGCGCCTGCGCTGGATCTGCTGATCGAATACGTCGAAACGGTCACGGACGAAAGCTCGCCCGACTTCATTCCGGTCGGAAACCGCGTTGCGGTTTTTGACATGGACGGCACGATCTATGGGGAACTGTTCCCGACCTATCTCGAATACTATATGCTGGCTTGGCGCATTCTCGCCGATCCGACCTTTACGCCGGACGAGGAGCTCAAAGCGGTCGCGGAGGAGATCCGCGCGGGCGGTCCGACCCACACTTATGCGGGCGACATGGCGCTTCGTCACGCAAACGCTGCGGCGAAGGCGTATGCGGGCATGACCGTGACCGAGTTCCAGAACTATGTGACGCAGTTTTTGGTGCGCGACGCGGACGGCTTCGAGGGCATGACCTACGGACAGGCGTTCTATCGCCCGATCGTCGAGGTGATCGATTACCTCACGGAGAACAACTTTACCGTTTACGTCGTCAGCGGCAGCGACCGCTATATCTGCCGCGAGCTGTTCGACGGCATGGTCGACGTGCCGTCGGACCATTTCATCGGCATGGACGTTGCGCTCGAAGCAAGCGGGCAGGAGGACAAGGACAGCCTTGACTATACGTTTCAGCCCGGGGACGAGCTGGTCCGCACCGACCGGCTGCAGGTGAAAAACCTCAAAACAAACAAGGTCACGGCGATCGTGCGCGAGATCGGCAAACAGCCGGTGCTTTCATTCGGAAACAGCAGCGGCGATTCCGCCATGCATCTTTACACGATCAGCAACAATCCCTATAAGAGCCTTGCGTTCATGCTGATCGCGGACGACGACGTGCGCGATTACGGACATCCGGAGAAGGGGGACGAGCTTCGCGAAAAATGGGAGGCGCTCGGCTTCAACGTGATCTCCATGCGCGACGATTTCAAAACCATCTACGGCGAAAACGTCCGAAAGACCGGCACGTTCCGCTGGACCGAGGAGCTCGGCGGAAACATAAACTGAAACGATTCGGGGAGCATCCTGCGGTGCTCCTTTTTTATACGGAGGGATCATGAACTATCAGGAGATCAACGCAAAAGCGATCGACCGCTGGGTCGAAGAAGGCTGGGAATGGGGCGTTCCCATCGATCATGAAACCTATGAAAAGGCGAAAAACGGCGACTGGAACGTGCTTCTGACGCCGACCGTGCCCGTGCCGCACGACTGGTTCGGTCCGCTTCGGGGCAAAAAGGTCCTCGGGCTTGCGAGCGGCGGCGGACAGCAGATGCCGATCTTTGCAGCGATCGGCGCGGACTGCACCGTGCTCGATTATTCGGATGCGCAGCTCGAATCCGAACGGCTCGTTTCGGAGCGCGAGGGGTATCCGATCGCGATCGTCAAGGCGGACATGACAAAGCCGCTGCCGTTTTCGGACGCGTCCTTCGATCTGATCTTTCATCCGGTATCGAACTGCTACGTTCACGAGGTCAAGCCGATTTTCAAAGAGTGCTTTCGCGTGCTGAAGCCCGGCGGCGCGCTGCTTTCGGGGCTCGACAACGGGATCAATTTCCTGTTCGACGGCGAGGACGAGACGACGGTCGTGAACAGCCTTCCGTTCGATCCGCTGAAAAATCCGGAACAGATGGAACAGCTTATGCGCGGCGACCTTGCCGTGGAGTTTTCGCACACCGCGGAGGAGCAGATCGGCGGACAGCTCGAAGCGGGCTTCATCCTCACGCATCTCTATGAGGATACGAACGGCGAGGGACGGCTGCACGAGCTGCACATCCCGTCGTTTTTTGCGACCCGCGCAAGAAAGCCCGGGATCGACGAAGCGTGCATCGCGGCGTTTTGGCGGGATGTGCTCGATCAGGACCGGGAAGCGCTGCCGAAATGGTTCACGCCGGACGCCGAGGTGTTCTGGCACTGTACGAACGAGCGCTTCACCGCGGACGAATTTATCCGCGTAAACTGCGCGTATCCCGGCGCGTGGGACGGCGAGATCGAACGGATCGAGCCGACCGCAAACGGCTTTGTGACCGCGGTGCGGGTGTTTTCAAGAACCGGTGAGACCGTGTGCCGCGTTACAAGCTTCTTCACGCTGCAGAACGATCGGATCAAACGGCTCGACGAATACTGGGCGGACGACGGACCCGCTCCTGACTGGCGTAAAAGCATGCGCATCGGCAGGCCGATCCGCTGACAGGCATATAAGAAAAGCGCCGCAGACGCGGCGCTTTTTTCTATTTGAGTTGATCGGTACGGCAGAGAATGTAATCGGTCGAAACGTCATAATAATCGGCAAGCCGTACAAGATGCCGAATCGGCAGTTCGCTTGCACCGCGCTCATAACGTGCATACATCGTCTGCGACGTGCCGAGCATTTCGGCGATTTCCGTTTGCGTCTTGTCGTGATCCTCTCTGAGATCCCGTATGCGCTTACGATAGTTCATGTCCATAAGGCCTCCGATGTTTTTTTCAGCATACACCAGTAAATATGTTTACTATTGACATTAGTAAATATATTTACTATAATTAAATAGAACAGTATTCTGTGATTGCTAAATCGTGATTTTGATGAGCAGAGAACTGTTACAATAATAAGCGAAAGGGAGCAAAACATGAAAAACTCTTGTAAAATCAGAAAAGCGGGAATTGCATTCTTCTTGATTGTAATTCTTCTTGTCGCGGCTATCGGTATTATGAACTTCGGTTGCTTCAGCAGTTCAGGCAGCTACGGAAAGACATATAACGCGAATGATGCGGATAAAAACCATGACGGAAACATTTCGGGAAAAGAGTTTCAGGACCTGGTCGGGGATTATTTAGACGATCACGGATATTGATTCGCAGAAAAGCAGAGACCAAAGGCGTGGAAACAAAGAATGCAGGACTCGTCCAAATGGAATAAGATGGGGGAAACAGTATGGCTTTGATGAAATGTCCGGATTGCGGCAGAGAGGTATCTGATCGAGCGAAAAGCTGTCCGTTCTGCGGTTGTCCGATCGGTCCCGGTGCAAATGGAACCCTGCGAGTGGTATTTAATACGTTCCTCAAACTGATTGGCAATTGTAGCGTAACGGTTTCATTTGAAGGTCAAACAGCGCGTTTGACCAGGGGGTACTATAAGGACTTTGTTGTTCCCGCAGATGGGAAAAAGCATATCGCGAAACTATCGTGTCAAAAATACGGTTCTTTGTTCGGAGACGCCGAGTTCACGGTTGAACTCAATTCCGGAGAAAGCAAAAAGGTGTCGATTGTGTATAATGACGGGAATTTTCTGAATAAATGGGAATACCGTGAAGAGATGTTCGTTACACGGTAATGAAACCCTCATAATCAAGGCAGAATCCCAAAGTGCAAAAAGGGGCTGTTCAGAAACTCGTTTCTGAACAGCCCCAATGAATTTTCGCTTCGTTCCGTGAATTGTCCAAAGGACATGAATTGACGGCACAGCCGTCATGAAGGTTGGTTTTCCGGATGGAAAACCTTCCTAAATGACAACAAAGTTGTCAATTCATGCCGAAGGCAATTCATGGCGCAGCCAATTCATACAGCCATGCTGCAATTCATAGGGGATGGTAAGAAATGCAAAACACTTT
This sequence comes from Bacillota bacterium, assembly GCA_016286445.1. Taxonomy (GTDB): domain Bacteria; phylum Bacillota; class Clostridia; order Christensenellales; family CAG-138; genus UBA3792. The sequence goes on along the minus strand of JAEESS010000023.1, from coordinate 19,169 downwards.
CTTAACATCCCTGTTTTGTACCTTTGGGATTATCGCACGGTAAGCCCGTTTTCGTCCGCGTCAAGCGTCAGCGTCGTGCCCTCGGCGGGGGATTCGCGGATGATGTACCGCGCAAGCAGCGATTCCGCGTGCGACTGGATAAACCGCTTCAAAGGCCTTGCGCCGAATTGCGGGTCGGAGCCGTTTTCGACGATGTACGCCTTCGCCGCATCCGTGACTTCGAGGTCGTAGCTTCTCGACGCAAGCCGCTTTTCGAGGTCCTTGAACAGCAGCTCGACGATGTTTTTGAGGTTCTCGCCGGTGAGCGGCTTAAAGAACGCGATCTCGTCAAGACGGTTGATGAACTCGGGACGGAAGTGCGTCTTCAGCTCGTTGCGTACCCAATCCTCAACGCCGGGCTTCAAACGTCCTTCGGCGTCCATGCCCTCCAAGAGCGTATCGGAACCGATGTTCGAGGTCAGAATGATGATCGTGTTCTTGAAATCGACCGTGCGACCCTGTCCGTCGGTGATCCTGCCGTCGTCGAGCACCTGCAGCAGCACGTTCAGTACATCCGGATGCGCCTTTTCGACCTCGTCGAACAGAACCACCGCATACGGCTTTCTGCGCACCGCTTCGGTGAGCTGACCGCCTTCGTCGTAGCCGACGTAGCCCGGAGGCGCTCCGACAAGCCGCGACACGGAGTATTGCTCCATGTATTCGCTCATGTCGATGCGCACCATATTGCGCTCGCTGTCGAACAGCGCTTCGGCAAGCGCTTTGCAGAGTTCCGTCTTGCCGACGCCGGTGGGTCCGAGGAACAGGAACGAGCCGATCGGGCGGTTCGGGTTCTGAATGCCCGCGCGGGAACGAAGGATCGCGTCGCACACGCGCTGCACCGCGTCATCCTGCCCGACAATGCGCTGATGCAAAACCTCGTCGAGATGCAGGAGCTTCTTGCGTTCGCTTTCGAGGAGCTTCGAGACCGGGATGCCGGTCCAGCGCGCGACGATTTCTGCGATCTCCTCCTCGGTGACGTGATCGCGCAGGAGCGTGTTCTCGCGGGTCGCGTTCTTCGCTTCGGCGTCCGCAAGCTCCTTCTGCAGCTGCGGAAGCTTTCCGTATTTCAATTCCGCCGCCTTGTTGAGATCGTAGGCGTTTTCCGCCGCGGTGATCTCATTGCTGACGGTCTCGATCTGTTCACGCAGGCTTTGCACCTTGCTGATCTCAACCTTTTCCGCTTCCCATTTCGCCTTCATGGCGTTGAACGCGTCGCGCTGTTCAGAAAGCTGCTTTTCGATCTCTTCAAGATGTGCCTTGGACTTCGGATCGTCGTCCTGCTTTAAGGACGTTTCCTCGATCTCCAGCTGCATGATGCGGCGCATCTTTTCGTCCATCTCACTCGGCATCGAGTTCATCTCGGTCTTAATGAGCGCGCACGCCTCGTCCACAAGGTCGATCGCCTTGTCGGGCAGGAACCGGTCGGAGATGTAGCGATCGGAAAGCGTTGCCGCCGCGATCAGCGCCGCGTCGTGGATCTTCACGCCGTGGAAGACCTCGTAGCGCTCCTCAAGCCCGCGGAGGATCGAGATCGTATCCTCAACGGAAGGCTCTTCAACCATGACCGGCTGGAACCGGCGCTCCAGAGCCGCGTCCTTTTCGATGTACTTGCGGTATTCGTCGAGCGTCGTTGCGCCGATGCAGTGCAGCTCGCCGCGCGCGAGCATCGGCTTTAAGAGATTGCCCGCGTCCATTGCGCCTTCGGTCTTGCCCGCGCCGACGATGGTGTGCAGCTCGTCGATGAAAAGGATGATCTTGCCGTCGCTCTTCTTGATCTCTTCGAGGACCGCCTTCAAGCGCTCCTCAAATTCGCCGCGGTACTTTGCGCCTGCGACCAAAGCGCCCATGTCGAGGGAGAACAGGCTCCGGTCCTTGAGGTTATCCGGCACGTCGCCGCGCACGATGCGCAGCGCAAGCCCTTCGACGATCGCCGTCTTGCCGACGCCGGGTTCGCCGATCAGACACGGATTGTTTTTTGTTTTGCGGGAGAGGATGCGGATCACGCTGCGGATCTCGTTGTCACGCCCGATAACCGGGTCCAGCTTATGCGCTTTCGCAAGCTCCACAAGGTCCTGCCCGTACTTTTTCAGCACGTCGTAGGTGCCTTCCGGGTTGTCGGTATTGACCTGCCGGTTTCCACGCACCGCCTTCAGCGCCGCAAGGTACGCGTCCTTGGTGATATGAAACTCCCGGAAGAGCTTTTTGATCGTTTCGTCCGGCTTTTCGAGAAGCCCGAGCATTAGGTGCTCAACGGACACATACGCGTCGCCCATGCGCTTCGCGGCAGCGTCCGCTTCCGTGATCGCGCGGGAGATCGTCGGCGCAGCGTAGCTCTGCTGCGTATCGCCCGAGTAGGTGAGAAGCGCGCCGATCGCGCGGTCGACCGCGGCGCGAAGCCCGGCGACGTCCACCTGCATCGAGCTCAGAAGCTGCGCGTTGAGGTCGTCGCTTTCGTCGATCAGCGCTTTCAGAAGATGTGCCTGCTCCACCTGCGTGTTGCGGTTCGCCTCCGCGAACTGCTGCGCGCTTTGGATCGCTTCCAGGGATTTTTGTGTGAATCGGTTTGCATTCATATGCGTCGCCTCCTATTCATAACGGCATTCGCCGTTTCTGTCGGTTTAGCACTCTCAACCTCCGAGTGCTAAACATATCATAGCACAGTTGACGCAAAATGCAATACATCTCAGAATGAGTTTGCTTTCGTGTCACAATTCTTTCAAAATGCCGTACGGATTCGGGAAAAAACTGCGGCACGAGGGAGCGGATCGGGCGGCGTTCCGCCCGGTTTCAGCGAATCTTATCCGGCTCGACCAGCGAATACACGAGCCGCTTGTTGTAGCAGAACTGCCTGCGCAGCAGCTCGTATCGCTCCGAAAAACCGGAATAGCGCCGGGGATCCTTGCGCCATGGGGGATCGGTCGGATCGACGACGGTCGTATTGACCAGACAGTTCGGCACGAGCTCCTTGAATGTTTCGATCTGCTCCTTCGGAATGCCGGGATTGCGGGAGATCCAAAGCCGTTCGAGCTCCGTGAGCCCGTAGAGCGGCGTGATATCGGTGATCTGATTCATGCACAGATTCAGATGCTTGAGATGCTTGCAGTTCGCAAGCGGCGAAATATCCGTTACGGATCCGTGGAACAGCTCGGCATATTCAAGGTTCGGGCAGTTCGCGAACGCGGACAGGTCCGTCGGCTGATAGATCGCAAGGATTACGACCTCCAGCTCCGGCATGTAGGCGATAAAGTACGGATTTTGGATCTGATTGTGTCCGAGATCGAGATACTTGACCTCGTTGCAGTAGATCAGCTGATGCACGTTGTCGTCCGTCAGCATCGTTTTATTGTTGTACAGATTCAGCCGCAGCATCTTGGAATCGCTTCGGAAGTCATACGCGCCGAGATGGATCATCCACGCGATCTTCGGCGAGGGGAACGCGGCGCGCAGCTCCGCCATCTCCTCGTCGGACAGTCCGCAATCCTCCATCTCCAGAAGTCTGACGTTCCGAAGCTTCGGCAGCACCGAAAGAAGCTCGTCCTTGCGGTCCTCAAGCGGGATATTGCTGAAGCTCACAACATCGTCGGTCAAAGAAAACGTGCGGTCGAACACGGTGACCGTCAGATGCACGCGCAGATCCTCGCGGACCGCCTGCAGCACGCCGGCGTCGTCGATCGTCCAGTCGGAGGAGCCGTCGGCGCGGTCCAGCTCGACGTCCGCAACGTTCGGCAGCGCGGAGATCGCATCTTTAAGCTCGCCGGAAAGGGTGGGAGAGACCTCCGAAAGATCCAGTGCCGCCACGTCCGGGGAAAGGTTCATGCCCGCGACCGATACGGTATATGTAAGCGCCGCGTCCGGCAGCGCTGCGCACATTCCGCTTGCCTCCGCAGCCGTCATCGGCTCTTCCACGGTGAGTTCTTTCAGGTTCGGCAGGTACGCGAGCACGGAGGGATCCGGCACGCGCGGCAAAGTCAGACGCTCGGCGTCCGGCGAAACGGCTTCGTCGCCGATCAGAACCGCGTAAACGACCTGCACGTCCGGATGCGCGTCCCGGTAGGCAAGGATCGCGTCATAACAGACGCTGCCGGTCACGTCGAGGGTCTGAAGCCCCTCCAGCTGTTCGATCAGCGCAAAATCCTCCGCGTCCACTACAGCGCGCAGCGTGCCGTTTTCCGGCAGAACGCCCTTGACTGCGATCGGCGTGGGCTCCGGCGTAGGGACCGGCGTCGGCGCTTCGGTTTGAGGGACGGGGACGCCGGACGTTTGTTCCGTACCGGCGCAGCCCGCGGCGGCAAGCAGCAGGCAGAGCATGAACAGCATGGCATAAAAACGGATTCGCATCAAAAAAGACCCCCGTTCAGGTTTTTTCACAGTATACCATAAACCGACCAAAAACAACAGGCTTCTTTTGACAGAATCGAACCGTCCGGATCGTCTCAGAAACGGAGGGACCGCATCTATCGCGCCGCAGACAAGATCGCTTTTGCCGATTTTACAACTCTGTTACAACTCGGTGACACTTCTGTGACGTTTTGGACGCATTTCGATGCTATTCTCATCTTGATAAACAGAATGGGGGAACGCTGCCATGAAACGAATCTTTGTTTTACTGCTTGCGGTCTTGTTGCTCCTTGCCTGCGTGCCGACGCCGGAGAAGGAATTTGTAACGCACAAGGACACGGACGAAATGCTTGCGAAGGCAGCGGAGCCCGTCGAGGATGCGGTGGGCTTTGCGGGCGGCACGGGACCGACCGGAGCGCTTTCCGAAGCGCCGCATATCCGGGAGCGCTACGAGATCCCGGAGAGGCTCAACGAGACCGTCACCGAAGCCGACGGGCATTTTACCGTGAACATCGACGCGATCGTTGAGGTCCCGGACACTGCCGCGATCCCGATCATCCGGGTCGAGCGCGGCACGTTTACGCAGGAAGAGGTCACGCGCCTGTTCCGTGCGCTGACCGAAGGAAGAACGCTATACCACGACAGCCGGCAGATGACAAAATCGCAGATCGCGGAGGCGATCGCGCAGCTCGAAAGCGAACTGAACGATCCGGCACTGCGCGCCGAGCTCAATGCAGAGGATCTTTCAATGATCCCGGAGTGGATCGCGGATCTGAAGGAACGGTGGCAGACCGCGCCGGATGAGCTGAACGAAGACGTCTGCGACGGCACGATCGGCGTGATGCCGCTCGAGGACGACGGGAAAACCTACACGCGCTACGGCTTCCAGGCAGTCTCGCGCGACGAGCAGCCGAGGATCATTTTTCATCTGACGATTCCGGGACAGGAGGAGATCATGAGCCACCGGCTGGAGGACACGCTGTTGACTTACATGAACTCGCGCTCACTTTTGACCGGCGGCGAGGGCGACGGCGATCTGCATACCCCGAAGATTGCGATCGCTGATCCGCAGAATCCCGCGGAGCTTGCAGAGTATTCCTTTATCACCTATACGCCCGCGCAGGCGATGGCGGACACGGACACATTTTTTGCCGCCGCCGGGTTTCCGGAGATCCGCGCGGATTCGGTCATCTGCTATCCGGACGCCAAGAGCGGGCAATGCGGATATCGCGTCAACTGCGTGCACGCAGTCGCAGGCGTTTTCGGTTCGTATCTCGGGCACATGCGGTCCGGCGGGATCAGCGTTGACGTTTCCGGCTTTGCGCCGCGATGGATGTACGAGGTGATCTCCGTCTGCATCGACGAGCAGGGCGTATATGAACTGTCGTGGTATGCGCCGCTTGCCGTAAAGGAAACCGTGCTGGAGCAAACGAACCTGCTGCCGTTCGACGAGATTCTGGAACGGTTCAAAAAGCAGATCTGGATCGAGGAAAAGCCGTGGCTGATCCTGGACGAATCGCTGGTGGTCGAATCGGATTATCCGTCCGATATGCGCGTGAAGATCACGCGCGTTAAGCTTGGATTGCAGCGCGTCATGGAAAAGAACAAGTTTGATTCGGGGCTTCTGGTTCCGGTCTGGAATTTCTACGGCACGGCGGTTACCACACGCACGAACGTCAAAACGCGGGAAACGTATGAGGAATCGCATCACAACTATGCGAGCGATTCGCCGCTTCTGTCGATCAACGCGATCGACGGCAGCATTATCGACCTGAACAAAGGATATTGAGGTGAGAAAATGAAACGCATGATTTTGATCTTATCGGTGCTTGCGCTGCTTTGTGCCTGCGTGCCCACGCCGACGGAGGACTTTGTGCCGCAAAAGGATACGGTCGCCATGCTTGAAATGGCGAAGACCACGCCTGCGCCCGAAGAGGACACGGTCGGTTGGATGCAGACCGACGGCGACGGGTATACCGCGCTGCCCCTGCCGTCGCTTCGCGAACGGTATCAGATCCCGGAGGCGTATCGGTATCACGCCGATCTTGCGGAGGGGCATTTTGTCCTGAACGTCGACGCAAAGGTGCTGGTACCGGACGTTTCGGAGATCCCGATCGTGCGCGTCGAACGGAGCGGTTTCGATCCGGCGTTCATCCGCACCCTGTTTCAGAACCTGTGCGGCGATGCGGAGTTCTATTATCTCGACCGCACCTATACCAAGACGCAGATCGCCGAGCGCATCAAATACCTTTCGGAAAACATTTCGGACGAGCAGGCGTACAGCCGTGAGCACGGCGCGGAAAGCCTTGCCGACGTCAAGGCGGAGATCGAACGGCTGAAAGCAAGCTATGCCGACGCGCCGGATTCCATCGAGCCGGTCCGCTGTTACGGCGAACAGCAGACGGTGGCGCACAACTATGTGACAAACGGCGCAAACGGACCGGTTTCTCACGAATCCACCTCCCTGGGCATCGAGGCGTATACGAAGGCGATGGACCGCTGGTTCGTTTTGCTGAACACGGACCCGGATTCTCCGTTGGGAAGCAGGAAGGGTGCGTATCTGATATACGGAAAAAGCAAGAGCCGCCCGGATGAGATCGAGTGTTTCCCGGTTCCCGACACATATCAAAACGACAGCTACACGCCGCAGCAGGCGAAAGCGGACGTCGAAGCGTTCCTCAAACAGAACGGAATGGACGACTTTGCGGTCTGGTCGGTCCTGTACGCGCCGGATAAGGTCCAGGAACAGCCGGACGATCCGATGTATTGGGTGAAATGCGTTCGCACGGTCAACGGCGTGAATACGTCGTTCATGTGGGGGCAAACGTGGGACTCGACGGATATCTGGGGCCCGACATGGGAGTATGAAACCTTGTCGTTCTGGATGGACCGCGACGGCATTGTCGGCATGGACTGGCATGCGCCGATACAAGTGTGCGACACGGTCGTGGAGAACGCAAATCTGCTGCCGTTCGACAGGATCATGGAGATTTATCTCAAAATGGTCAATACAAAATACGCCGCCGCAATGAACATCACCGAGCCGGACCTGAAGTATGGCGCAACGACGCAGAATCAATACGACATCGACCGCATCGAGCTTACATTGCAGCGCATTCAGGAGCCGAACGAATGGGACAGCGCGCTGCTCGTGCCGGTGTGGAACTTCTACGGCGTCAACACGCGCACCGAGGTCGAGGACTATATCGAAACGACCGAAAGCACCTATCCGTACGAGCCCATGCTCTCGATCAACGCGATCGACGGCACGGTGATCGACGTGCGGAAAGGATATTGAGCGCCGGGGCTGCGCAGTGATATCCGCTTCGCGGGTGATATGTGCCCTGCGGGCACGTTCAGGAGGATTCTCCTGCGGAAAATCGGAATTGATACCACCTCATCACCGCCTGCGGCGGAGCTTCCCCTCAAGGGGAAGCCTCCATATAAGCCTTCCCCCTATGGGATTCGCGCGCATTCTTGCCCTCCCTGTGTAAGGGAGGGTGGCGAGGAACGAGCCGGGAGGGTTGTCAATGAATTGGCTTTCGTGAAGGATTGTCCTGCGGACGTGAATTGCGGCAAAGCCGCGTGAACAACCCTTCCGGGTCACCCAACGATCCCGAAACATGGTCGCACCTCACCTCGCTCCTTCTCGCACAGCGAGCGCTCGGATCGGCGCCCCCTTGCACAGGGGAGGCAAGAATGACGTGCACCCAAAAGCCTTCCCCTCATTATGGGGAAGGTAGTCCCGCAGGGACCGGATGGGGAGTACACGCCCCCTACGGGGGTGAATCCGTAAGGAAGATATCATCTTTCCGCTTCGTTCCTCCTTGCACAGCGAGCGCTCAGCTCCGCGCATCTACGGGATTCGCGCACATTCTTGCCCTCCCTGTGTAAGGGAGGGTGGCGAGGAACGAGCCGGGAGGGTTGTCAATGAATTGGCTGCGCCGTGAATTGACCTGCGGACATGAATTGCGGCAAAGCCGCGTGAACAACCCTTCCGGGTTCACCGCGTTCACCCACCTCCCCTTACACAGGGGAGGCAAGAACGACGTGCACCCAAAAGCCTTCCCCTCGTTATAGGGAAGGTGGTCCCGTAGGGACCGGATGGGGAGTACACGCCCCCTACGGGGGTGAATCCGTAAGGAAGATATCATCTTTCCGCTTCGTTCCTCCTTGCACAGCGAGCGCTCAGCTCCGCGCATCTACGGGATTCGCGCGCATTCTTGCCCTCCCTGTGCAAGGGAGGGTGGCGAGGAACGAGCCGGGAGGGTTGTCAATGAATTGGCTTCGCCGTGAATTGACCTGCGGACGTGAATTGCGGCAAAGTCGCGTGAACAACCCTTCCGGGTCACCCAACGATCCCGAAACATGGTCGCACCTCACCTCGCTCCTTCTCGCACAGCGAGCGCTCGGATCGGCGCCCCCTTACACAGGGGAGGCAAGAATGACGTGCACCCAAAAGCCTTCCCCTCTGAGGGGAAGGTGGCGAAGCGTCAGCGAGCCGGATGAGGTGTACACGCAGAAAAGCGGTACGCTTTTCGCGGATGAATATCGCGCCGCAGGCGAGATCGTTTTCGGAGAGGAGGAGCCGCGAGGAGGGTGAGCAACGGCGTTTTATGAAAAAACAGCAGATATTCGGAAAAACAGGAACACCGTTGCGAACAAAGCCGAGCAGGCTCCGACGATTTTACAACTCTGTTACAACTTATATGTTACAATACACTTGAGGAGGGGCGTATGGCAAGAATTTTGGTGATTGAGGATGAAAAAGCGATCAACGACCTCGTTGCGCTGAACCTCAGCATGGTCGGGCACACGGCGGTGCAGGCGTTTACCGGACGGGAAGCGCTGGCAGCGGCGGAAAAGACGCAGTTCGATCTTCTGATCGTCGACGTGATGCTTCCGGACACGGACGGGTTTACGGTATACGAAAAGCTCAAGGGTACGCCGGCGATCTTCGTGACGGCGCTCGGTGAGACTGCGGACAAGGTCAAGGGCTTTGAACGCGGCGCGGACGATTATATCGTCAAGCCGTTCGAGATGACGGAGCTTCTGCTGCGCGTTGAGGCAGTGCTGCGCCGTACGCACAAGAGCGACAGCCGCTATAAAATCGACGATCTGGAGATCGATTTCGAGGCGAAATCGGTCACAAAGGGCGGCGTTCCGGTCGATCTCACCATGCAGGAGTACACGCTTTTGGAGGTACTGGTGAAAAACCGCAATATCGCACTGTCGCGGCAGCGGCTGATGCGCGAGGCGTGGGATATCTCGTTCATGGGCGAAACGCGCACGGTCGACGTGCATATTCAGCGGCTGCGCAAAAAGCTCGGTCTGGACGACCGGATCAAAACGGTTTACCGGCTCGGATACCGGTTCGAGGAAACGCCGTGAAGCTTCGACAGAAAAGCTATCTCATAACGGTCCTGCTCGTGGCGGCGGTGCTGTACGTCTGCACAACGGGGCTGCTGTTGTCGAGCATCCGTGCGGCGTTCCGTGCGGCGGAATCGCGCGCGCTCGGCGAGGAAAAAGCGCTTGCGCTTGCGATCGACGGCATGCTGGAACGTACACCGGAGCAGAACCGCGCCGCGTATCTGCGCGGGTTTGCATTGTATGACGGCGGAGACGCAACGTTCGAGCTCGGCAGCGATGAGCAGACACTGGTCGCGATCGAGCCGGTCCCGCCGAAGGTCGAGCCAGGCAAGATGCGCTGGATCACGCAGGACGGACGCACCGTGCTTGCAATCGCAGATACGCTTTCGGACGGCGTCTGGCTGCGCTACGGTCTGGACGTGACTGACGTCGTGCATCGCACGGTTCGGCAAACCGCCGGCGCGATGCTCCTCTGCACGCTGCTGATCGGCGGCGTGGCGGCGGCGCTGTACATCATACTCGAACGCGTCAATCAGCCGGTCGAACGCCTTGCGCATGAGCTCCGGACGCCGCTGACCGTCATCCGCGGCTACGGCGAGCTTCTGGAGCGCGCCAAGCTCACGCCCGAGCAGCAGCACACGGCGGCAAGCTATATCGTCTCGGAGAGCGAACGGCTCGGCGAGATCTCGCAAAAGCTTCTGACGCTTGCCGACGCACGCAAGAACGTGTTCCGTCCCGAGCGCGTAAAGCTTTCGGAGCTTGCGGAACATCTCAAGGCAACGTATCCGACGCTCGATACCGAGATCGCATGGGACGCGCTCACCGCCGACCGCGCGCTGATCCTCAGCATGCTCGGAAACCTGATCGGCAACGCCGTGAAGGCGTCCGAACCGGGCGCGCCGGTCAGAATGCGGGCGATTCCCGGCGTGATCGAGATCATCGACACAGGCTCCGGCATGAGCCCGGAACAGCTTCGCTACGTCAACGATCCCGCGCATGCGAAGAACCCGTCGATTCGCAGCGGGCTCGGCGTGCCGCTCTGCCATGAGATCGCCGCGCTGCACGGCGCGGCGCTGCGGTTCACCTCCGAACCCGGCGAGGGCACGACGGCGACGGTAAGATTTGCGGATGCGGCGCCTATGGCGCAGTGATATCCGCGCTGCACGGCGCGACGCTGCGGTTTACCTCCGAACCCGGCAAGGGCACGACGGCGACGGTCCGGTTCGGAGCGCCGGAGGCGCAGTGATATTTGCCGCTTTGCGACAAGTGATATCCGTGCTTCGCACGGGCGATATATCCCTGCGGGATGTGAAATGTGCCCTGCGGGCACGTTCAGGAAGATTCTCCTTGCGGAGAATACCCCCTCATCAGTCACCTGACGGTGACAGCTTCCCCCTGGGGGGAAGCCTCTGAACGCGCACATCCAAAAGCCTTCCCCCTATGGGATTCGCGCGCATTCTTGCCCTCCCTGTGTAAGGGAGGGTGGCGAGGAACGAGCCGGGAGGGTTGTCAATGAATCGGATTTCGTGAAGGATTGTCCAACGGACGTGAATTGCGGCAAAGCCGCGTGAACAACCCTTCCGGGTTCACTGCGTTCACCCACCTCCCCTTACACAGGGGAGGCAAGAAAAGCCGAGCAGGCTTCGACGATTTTACAACTCCGATACAACTCTGTGAAGACTCTGTTACAAGTTCCGTGCTACGATGGCGTCGTAGAAAGGAGGCAAACGCCATGAAAACATTCTTCAAAAAACACACAATTCTGATGATCGCGCTTTCCGGCATTCTGTGCCTTGGCATTCTTTCCGGGCTCATGCTCGGCGGCGTGATCAAGCTGTCCGAAAACGGCAGCACATTCGCGACCGTCGCCGACGCAAAGACGGAAGCAAAGATGCAGACAAACGAAAACGAAGCGGAACATGACCCGGAAAACGGATCCGTTGCGGATGCAAACAGGCCGGAACCGACGCCTTCGCCTGCAGCGCAGGGAGCAAAGCTCTCAGCGGACCAGATCAAATGGATCACCGAAGACGTGCAGAGGCGCAGAGAGCGCGTGATCCCGATCCGTTCCGACGTCTGGATCGCGGATAACCGGTTCCTGTGGACCGCGAGCGATCCGACCGAAGAGCAGAGAGCGGCAGTTTGTGAAGAGGCGGAACGGCTGACGCAGATCCTGTTCGGACAATCCTATGAGGAATTGACCGGGTATGAAACGGACCATGCGTATACGGAGCTCTATACCGACGCTTCGGGTGATCGCGACGCATTCCTGTATGTGCGCGATCCCGCCGGCGTGTACATCCTGGCGTTGCGCGCATCGGATTATTCGCTGATCTGCGCGGATCTTCTGACCTATCCGGAGGGCAAGTGGGTCGACCGTGAGAAGGAGAATATTGCGCTTGCGGAACAGCTCGGATACCACGCGAAGCCGGTCCAGACGCTGTCCGGAATGCAGTTTGAATACGCAAGCGAGATCATCTATGGGTATAAGACCGACACGGACGTCTGTCTGACCTTTGCGTACATCGGCGATAAGCTGTGGCAGGTTGCGGTCTTCCCAAGCCAGGATGCGATGCTCGAAAGCGAGTACTTCCTTGCGGACCTGCAGATCAGCTTTTCGGAAAAGGCATATCCGCAGCATTTCGTCGAGGCGAAACCGCCGGAATTGGACGAAAGCAAAATGGCGGATGTCATGAAGATCGAAGACATGCTTTGCACGCTCTATCAGGATCTTTCCGGCGAGCAGCTCCATGTTGGAAACATCCAATGGACATTCTACCGCGACGAGAGCGGCGTACGCGAGGACTGCTGGGAGCTTAAGGGCGACGGGTTCGCGATAATCGTTTCGGCGTATTCGCGCGACGTGATCTCGTTTACCGGCACCATTCCCTGCAAGAGCCTTCAGGATATTCCGTATGAAAGATGGGGCGAGAAGGAGTACGAGGACGCGACGACGATCATTGCGCAGGATTTCATCTGCGCGCTCGGCGTCTACGGTCCGGATGAAACGAACACGCACGGTAAGGGCTTGAAGCGGGTCAGCGTCAACGCGGTCGCGGACGACGTCGTCTGCACGATGGACATTGAGCTTATGGATGGCACCTGGTACGAGTGCGAGTTCCGCAACGGCGTGCTGAAGGAGATCCGGCATTTTGCGAACGAAAAGCTGTTTATGGAAGGTCCCATGACCGGCTGGGTCGCGGACGCGGTCTATATCAACAGCGTCACGGGCAAGCCGTTCATTCCCTACTACCGCGACTGGGACGGCGATCTGCATGTGAAGCCGCGTCCCGAAAACTGAATCCTCTTATGCGCAAACGAGCGACCGGCAGACCCGGTCGCTCCTGTTTTTCCGTGTTTCCTGACGATCGGCATCAGACCGACTGCGTGCCGCACATCAAGCAGCATCCTGCACTGCCGAAAACGGCGATCAGCTCTGCTGCACCTGTTCCCTGCCGAGATAGCGCAGGCAGAGCATGGTGATATCGTCAAACTGATCCGCGCCGTTTGCGTGCGCGTCGATGGCTGCCTTGACGTCGGCAAGGATCTCGTCCGGCTTCTTATCGCAGACAGCCTGCAGACAGGTCAGCAGCCGTTCTTCGCCGAACAGTTCATGCGCTTTGTTTTCGGCTTCGGTTACGCCGTCGGTATAGAGGAACAGCCGGTCGCCCTTCTTGAGCGTTAAGGTCTGTTCCCGATACGGCACACCTTCCATACCGGCAAGCACAAGACCGCTGCGGCGCTTGATGTATTCCGGCGTTCCGTCCGAGATCAGCACGGGCGGGTTGTGCCCCGCGCAGACAAACGTCAGCGCGCCGGTCGAAAGATCAAGCACGCCGATCCACGCGGTCACGAACATCTGTGCCGTGTTGTTGCTGCAAAGGCTGTCGTTTGCGACGGTGATCGCTTCGGAAAGCGTGGGATAGTCGCGCACGCAGTTCTGAATGGTGGTTTTGGAGGTCGCCATAAAGAGCGCGGCGGGGATGCCCTTGCCGGAAACGTCCGCGACAACGAAGGCGAGGCGGTCCTTGTCCACGAAGAACACGTCGTAGAAATCGCCGCCGACCTCCTTTGCCGGGTCCATGGAAGCGGCGATCGCCAATTCTTTCCTGCCGGGATAGGTTTCCGTGACGGGCGGCAGCAGGGAACGCTGGATGACGGTCGCGACCTCCAGCTCCGTCTTGAGACGCGAGCGTTCGAGCGTGATCTCCCGCTGACGTTCGATATAATTGATCATGGTGATCATCAGCGTAAAGCCGACGGCGTTGACAAGGATGAAGGGCAGGGCGATCGCCTTGACGATGTCGAGCCCCGCATGGGGATTCTCGGGCGTCCGGACGATGAGAAAAACGAGCGAAAGATGAAAGATCTCCATTAAGACGCCGGTCAGCAGCGCCCACCAGGGCTTTTTCAGCTTTTCACGGAATTTCCGGGACAGAATGCCGCACATGACGCCGATACATACCGTTGCGATGATGCAGGCATAGGTGACGAGCACGGCGGTCTCGGACGCCTTTGAACCGACCAGGAACCGGTGCACGCCGGCGATCACGCCTGCGATCAGACCGCCGAGCGGTCCGCCGGTGAAGCCCGCAAGCATCGGACCGATGTCGCGCACCGAAATGATCGCGCCCTTCAGCTCCAACCCGGACATCGTTCCGTAGATGCCGAAGATGCCGCCCAAAAGACCGGCAAACAACGAATACTTCCAGTTCGTCTTTGAACCGAAAAACTTGGTCAGGATCTCGCTGCCGCCGATGAACGCGGCGATCACGAGAATGACGGCAAGCGTACCGATCATGTTGGTGAAAAACTGTGATAAGGTTGCCGACGAAGCGGCGGCAGGGGCAAGGTGCATAATAACCTCCGCGGGTTCTGTTATAATAAATAATTGTATCAAGGATGCACCGGTCGGTCAAGACGGCATGAGAAAGAATCCTGTGAAAATGCGGGCTTTTCGCCTGCGCGGCGCCGAACGAAAAACGCCTTTCCCTCGCGGAAAAAGCGCCGAAGACCATGAAAAGGTCACGCCCGATAGTGCGTTTCCGGGCGGCAGTGCTCAAAGATGCGGCAGTCGTAACGCTTGGCGAGCGTTTCGTGATCGGAATCCGGGCGCTCGGTCCAAAAGACCGTCTTTGCGCCGAGCCGCCTGCCGAGGAGCATGCACAGCGGACGGTGACCTCTGCCGAACGCGATAAACTGCGGATGCGTCAAAAAGTTGATGAACAGCGTGTGCATCAGAAGACAGCGCCAAACGGGCAGATGTCCCTCTTTGCGCCAGTAGGAATACGCCTCGGTGAGCTGCCCGCGCACGAGGTCCGGCGCGTTTTTATAGAACCAGCGCACGATGCGCGGGTCGAAGCTTTCGACGCAGTACGGACCTTTCAGCGTTCTGAGGATCGCAAGCGTCTTTTCGCAGAGCTCATGATAATTCGGCGTGGACTTCAATTCCACGATCGTGGGGGACTTGCCGTCGAGCACCGCCATCACGTCGGTAAACAGCGGCATGCGGTGCGCTGTGCCCTTAAGGGGCATCGCCTGCAGTTCTTCAAGCGTAAAGCTGTCCACACGTCCTTTTTCGGTCGTCATGCGGTCGACGGTATCGTCATGGAAGACGACGACCGCGCCGTCCTTAGAAAGCTGCACGTCGAGCTCCACGCCGTACCCGTTTTCCGCCGCACGGCGGAAAGCTTCGAGCGAATTTTCCGGCACGCTCTGGTCCTTTTCATACAGTCCCCGGTGCGCCGCCATCAAGCCCTGAAACGGCGCGAACTTCGCTTTGTCCGCTCTTTGCGGCATCACCAGAAACAGATAGACGACAAACAGCACCGACAGTACGATCCCCGCGATCAAAAAGCCCATTTTCATTCTCCTTTGCGAAAAAGATGATAATATAAGATCATAGCCTATTGAGATTATAACGCATTTCCGCTATAATGAAAAGGTAAAAATATGACTTTCGGTCGATCGGGGGCAAATATGAAACTGAACTACAAGCGCACGATTCTCGTCGGGTTCGCATTCTTCCTCATCTGCACCTTCTGGCAGGCATACGACACGATCATTCCGAAGATTCTGACCGATAAATTCGGCATGACGCAGACGCTGTCCGGCATCATCATGGCGCTGGACAACATCCTTGCGCTGTTCCTGCTGCCGCTGTTCGGCGGACTGTCCGACAAGTGCAGAAGCAAAATGGGACGCCGCAAGCCGTATGTGCTCGTCGGCACGCTGATCGCGGTCGTCGCGTTCTTCGCGCTCGCCGCGGTCGACTACATGCAGCTCGACAAGAACATCAAAAACGTCACCGAGATCAACACGATGTCGCTCGAAGATGTCTATGAGACGGTCGGCGATACAAAGCTGGTCACCGCGGACGGCGAGATCTACACGCTGAAGGAAAAGTATCCGGACAAGGACGCGTTCGTGAAGATCCCCGCCAAGATCGTGGAAACGGACGCCGAGGGCCGCGTCAAGCATTATGAGAACGGCGAGCGCATCTACCTCGACAACGAAGCGTATCAGACCTACGTCGTGCCGGCGCGTCTTGCGGCGAACCCGAAGGCAACAGAGGCGTACCGCGAGATCTACGCGCATCAGGGCGAAGGGAAATCCGACAGCTGGTTCGTCAACAGCATTCTGAAGGGCGGCAGAGATCCGCAGACGCCGGACGGCGTGAGCTTCAAGCTCAGCGAGAAATATCCGACCGAAGACGCGTTCCTTGCCGAGCTTGCGCAGATCAATGTGCAGGATGAGTTCGGCAATGTGAAGTTCAAGACCAACCCCGACTACATCGACTACGTCGTTCCCGCGCGGCAGGCGTATGTGTGGAGCATCACGATCGCAAACCCGGGCGTGCTGATCGCGTTCATCGCGGTGCTGCTCGTTGTGCTGATCGGCATGTCGATCTTCCGCTCGCCCGCAGTCGCGCTGATGCCGGACGTTACGATCAAGCCGCTTCGCTCTAAGGCGAACGCGATCATCAACCTGATGGGCAGCGCGGGCGGCGTGTGCGCGCTGGTCCTGGGTCTCGGGATCTTCTTCAACACCGGCGCGATCAAGAACACGTTCATGAGCTACATCGGCTTCTTCGGCGCGATCATCATCATCATGCTCATCGCGCTCGTCGTCTTCATGGTGACGGTCAAGGAGCCGGAGTGGGCAGGCGACATGGAAAAAACGAGCCGCGAGCTCGGCATCGAGGACGTCGACGACGAGACCGCGGCGTCCGGCGACAAGAAGCTTTCAAAGGGCGAAAAGATCTCCCTGCTGCTGATTCTTGCGTCGGTCGTGCTGTGGTACATGGGCTATAATGCCGTCACCTCGAAGTATTCGATTTACGCGGGTCGTGTGCTCGACAAGGACTACAACCTCACGCTGATCATCGCGCAGGCGGCGGCGATCATCTCGTATCTGCCGATCGGCCTGCTCTCCTCGAAGATCGGCAGAAAGAAAGCGATCCTGATCGGCGTCGTGATCCTCACCGGCACGTTCCTCGGCGCATCCTTCATGCGCGCGACCACGCCGACCATGCTGATGAACGTCATGTTCGCGCTCGCGGGCATCGGTTGGGCGACGATCAACGTCAACTCCTTCCCGATGGTCGTGGAACTCTCCCGCGGCGGCAACGTCGGCAAGTATACCGGCTACTATTACGCCGCGAGCATGGCGGCGCAGGCGATCACGCCGTTCCTGTCCGGCATGTTTATGGACCGGCTCGGCTTCACCTCACTGTTCCCCTATGCGACGATCGCGGCGGGACTTGCGTTCTTCACGATGCTGTTCGTGAAGCACGGCGACGCCAAGCCGATCCGAAAGAAGGGGCTTGAGGCGTTGGACGTCGATGATTGATGAGAAAGGACAGCTTCGGCTGTCCTTTTCATATATCATATAACCAAACCGTATCAACGGAAAAATTCAGAAAGGCGGAATGAAACATGGATCCTGTATTGCTTTCCGGCAACGAAGCGATCGCGCGCGGCGCGTACGAAGCAGGCGTTCGGGTCTGCTCGGCGTATCCGGGCACGCCCAGCACGGAAATCTTTGAAAACCTCCCGCAGTATAAAGACGCTTTGTACTGCGAGTGGGCGCCCAACGAGAAGGTCGCGGTCGAGGTCGCGTACGGCGCGTCGATCGCGGGCGTTCGTTCTCTCTCGGCAATGAAGCACGTCGGCGTGAACGTCGCGGCGGACCCGATCTTTACGGCGGCGTACAACGGCGTCTGCGGCGGCTTCGTCATCGTTTCGGCGGACGACCCGTCCATGCACTCCTCGCAGAACGAGCAGGACAACCGGCACTATGCCCGCGCGGCAAAGATGGCGATGGTGGAGCCCTCCGATTCGCAGGAATGTCTCGATTTCCTCAAGGAGGCGTACGAGATCTCCGAGAAGTTCGACATGCCGGTGCTGTACCGCATCACGACCCGCGTCGCGCATTCCAAGAGCCTCGTCACGTTCGGCGAGCGCACGGAGCGCGAGGTTCCCGCCTACAAGCGCAATATGAAATACGTCTCGAGCCCGGCAAACGCGTACAAGAACCACGCGAAGGTCGAAAAGAACCTCAAGGCGCTCGAGGAATACGCAAATACTTCGAAGCTCAATAAGGAAGAGATCAACGGGGATGAGATCGGCGTCGTCACCGCTTCGATCGCGTACGAATACGCGAAGGACGCGTTCCCGGAGGGCACGTCGTTTTTGAAGCTCGGTCTCACCAATCCGCTGCCGATGGACCTCATCAAGGCGTTTGCAAAGAAGGTCAAAAAGCTCTACGTCGTCGAGGAGCTCGATCCGTTCATGGAGGAGCAGATCAAGGCGGCGGGCATCGCGTGCGTCGGCAAGGAGCTGATCGGCAACCTCTACGAGCTCAATCCGCAGCTGCTCCGCGAACGCCTGTTCGGCGAAAAGCCGGTCACGGTCGACGTCGGCGTCAAGCCCGTGTCCCGTCCGCCGGCACTCTGCCCGGGCTGCCCGCACCGCGGCTTCTTCTATACGATCGGCCGTCACAAGAATTACGTCGTGGCAGGCGACATCGGCTGCTACACGCTCGGCTTCGCGCCGCCTTTGAACGCGCTGGATTCGTGCGTCTGCATGGGCGGCGGATTCACGGTCGCGATGGGCATGGCAAAGGCGTTCGAAGCGTCCGGTCAGACCGACAAGAAGGTCTTCGGCGTGGTCGGCGACTCCACGTTCTTCCACTCCGGCATGACCGGCGCCGCCGAGATCATCTACAACAAGGGCAAGGTCATCCCCGTCGTGCTCGACAACTCGATCACCGGCATGACCGGTCACCAGGACAACCCCGGCAGCGGCTTCACGCTCGAGGGCGAGATCGCCGAAAAGCTCAAGATCGAGGACATCCTCGCCTCCTACGGCTACAGGAACATCATCATCGTCGATCCGCAGGACCTCAAGGCGATGGAGGAA
>JAEESS010000083.1 GCA_016286445.1 Bacillota bacterium | reverse complement strand
CAGCGCGCCGCAAAGCGCGTAGACCTTTGCCGAGCGGATCACGGGACGTTCGGACTGGAAGAGGATCTGGATGCATTGCGCGGCGGAATCCGCGCGCTGGTCGAACTGACCGGGAAGATATTCCACGGCAAAAACGGCGTCGGCGTCGTTTAGATCGACGGCCTCGGCGGCAGTATCCACCTGCGGTTCGGAAAAGACCGTTGCAATTGCCGCTTCAAACTGCTCCCGGCTGATCGCTTCGGCGTCGTACCGGTTCAGGATGCGGACTTTTTTGAGCCCCGCGATCCCGAGAAAAGACCTTAGCTCAGTGCACAATGCTTCCGCCTCCTGCGCAAAGCCGGGCTTTTTTTCTACATAGATGCGATAGACCATATCAATCCTCCAGTGCCGCCAGCGCACGCTTTCCGATGTCCCGGCGGTAATAGACGTTCTCAAACCGGATCTGCTCCGCCGCAGCGTATGCTTTTTGCAGCGCTTCCTTCAGCGTCGGCGCGGTTGCCGTCACGCCGAGGACGCGTCCGCCGGACGTCACAAGCTGTCCGTCTGTTTCCTTGACGCCCGCTGTAAAGATTTCGGCGTTCAGATCGTCCGGAATGCGGATGGGAAATCCCTTTTGATAGGATCCGGGGTACCCCTCGGACGCCAGGATCACGCAGGCTGCGGCGCCGTCGGAGAACGTCACCGGGCAGTCCGCAAGCCGTTCTTCCGTCACCGCCTGCATGACCGTCAGAAGATCGGTCTTTAAAAGCGGCAGGACCACCTGCGTCTCGGGATCGCCGAAGCGGCAGTTATACTCGATGACCTTGGGGCCGTCTTTGGTCAGCATCAGCCCGAAATAGAGACAACCCTTGAACGGACGTCCCTCCGCCGCCATGGCGCGGATCGTGGGAAGGAAGATTTCGCGCATGCAGCGGTCTGCAACCTCCGGGGTATAGTACGGATTCGGCGCAACGGTTCCCATGCCGCCGGTGTTCAATCCGGTGTCACCGTCTCCCGCGCGCTTGTGATCCATGGAGGAGACCATGGGGACGACGGTTTTACCGTCCGTGAAGGAGAGCACGGAGATCTCCGGTCCCTCGAGGTATTCTTCGATCACGATGCGCTCGCCGCTCTTGCCGAAGCGCTTGTCCTCCATCATAGCGCGGACGGCTTCCTTTGCCTCCGAAAGCGTCTGCGCGATGATCACGCCTTTGCCGAGCGCGAGCCCGTCCGCCTTGATGACCGCAGGCATGGGGGCGGTTTCAAGATAGCGAAGCGCCGCGTCCATATCGTCGAAGGTCTCATAGCGTGCCGTGGGAATGCCGTAGCGCTTCATCAGTTCCTTTGCAAAGACCTTGGACGCTTCGATGATCGCGGCGTTCTTCCGCGGACCGAAGCAGGGCACGCCGATCGCTTCCAGAAGATCCACCGCGCCCATCGCGAGCGGATCGTCCGGCGCCACCACGGCGTAGTCGATTGAATGCTCCTTTGCAAAGCGTACAATGCTGTCGAGGTTCGTTGCGGCAATGGGAACGCAGACCGCGTTCCTTGCAATGCCGCCGTTGCCGGGCAGGCAGTAAAGCGCGGTGACGTTCGGATTCTCCTTCAGCTTTTTGACGATGGCGTGCTCGCGCCCGCCGCCGCCGATCACCATGATTTTCATATCGT
Source organism: Bacillota bacterium (assembly GCA_016286445.1). Classification (GTDB taxonomy): domain Bacteria; phylum Bacillota; class Clostridia; order Christensenellales; family CAG-138; genus UBA3792. The sequence continues at coordinate 6,469 of JAEESS010000083.1, read as the reverse complement.
ACTCCTCAATGATGGAACAGCCTTAAGCCCGTAAAGCACATGACCATGCCGTGCTTGTTGCAGCAGTCGATGACCGCATCGTCCCGAATGGAACCGCCGGGCTGTGTGACGTACTTCACGCCGCTTAAAAATGCACGTTCGATGTTGTCCGAAAACGGGAAGAACGCGTCGGAGCCGAGCGCAACGTTTTGCACGGTATTCAGGTACGCGCGCTGTTCTTCCGGGGTAAAGGGCTCCGGACGGCGGGTAAAGAACCGCTGCCAGACGCCCTCGGCGCAGACGTCTTCCTCGTTCCGGTTGATGTATCCGTCGATCACGTTGTCGCGGTCCGGACGCGCCATCTTCGGCAAAAACGGCAGCGAAAGGACCTTGTCCGCCTGTCTCAAAAACCAGGTGTCCGCTTTGGAGCCCGCAAGCCGCGTGCAGTGGATGCGGGACTGCTGCCCCGCGCCGACGCCGATCGCCTGCCCGTCGACGGCATAGCAGACGGAATTGGACTGCGTATATTTGAGCGTGATCATGGAAACGATCAGATCGCGCACCGCGCTTTCGGGCAGTTCTTTGTTTTCGGTCACAATGTTGTGAAGCTGGGAGGCGTCGATCCTGCTGTCGTTGCGCCCCTGCTCAAAGGTCACGCCGAAGACCTGCTTGTGCTCCTTTGCGGCGGGAACATAGTCCGGATCGATCTTCACGATGTTGTAGCCGCCCTTGCGTTTGGTCTTCAGGATCTCGAGCGCCTCGGGGGTGTAGCCCGGCGCGATCACGCCGTCGGAGACCTCGCGCTTGATGAGCGAAGCGGTCAACGCGTCGCATTCGTCCGAGAGCGCCACCCAGTCGCCGAACGAGCAGAGCCGGTCGGCGCCGCGCGCTCTTGCATACGCGCAGGCGAGCGGGTTCTGATCCAGTTCGGGAATGTCGTTCACGAAGCAGGCTTTCTTGAGCCGCTCCGGCAAAGGCAGACCGACGGCGGCGGAGGTCGGGCTGACATGTTTGAAGGACGCCGCGGCGGGCAGTCCCAATGCCTCCTTCAGCTCCCGCACCAGCTGCCAGGAATTCAGCGCGTCCAGAAAATTGATGTACCCCGGGCGTCCGTTGAGGACCTCCACGGGCAGGTCGCTCCCGTCCTCCATATAGATGCGGGCGGGCTTTTGATTGGGGTTGCAGCCGTATTTCAGTTCAAATTCGTTCATACTTGCTCCTTACCGATTGCGATTGATGATGCGCTCTTTGTACGTTCCGGATTGCAGTTCGACGAAGCGAACGTACAGGGAGATGCGGTTGTCCGGGTCCAGATTGTCCCAGAGCGACGAGGTGAAGACGTCGATGTCGCTGCCGAGCCTGATACGCTCCGGTTCGCCCGAAAACGTGGGCAGCGGCTTGCCGTCCCGGATGTAGGTGTGGATAAAATGTCCGAGCCCGGGCACGGCGGGATAGGAAAAGGTATAGCGCGCGCAGTCGGTTCCCGCAGCGTCGACGCTTTTCAGAATGCTCATTTCGTACCGCGGCGCCAGGGGATCCAGCGTGAACACGCCGCTGATGCGCGGCGTAAAGTTCGGCGCGTCCGGCTCGAAGCAGCGGGATTCCAGCGATTCGGAAAAGGATTTCCCCGCCTTCAGACCCTCAAAAACGGTGTCGGTCTGATTGCCGTTGGTGACAATCAGCCTGTTTTCATACTGCCGAAGCGCGGCGTAGATGATGAGGCTCGGATCCTCCACCTTTGAGGCGTCGAACGGCTCGGTAAAGACTTCGCCGTTTCGAACGGCAAAGATCCGGTTCCGGGAATTGGCGCTGCGGCCCATGATGAAGTACGCCGCGACGGCGCGCGTTCCGTCCTCCGTAAGCCCCAGGACGATGCCCCGACCGGGGTAAGCGTTGCCGCGGATGCGATCCGCGATCGGAAGAGATTCGTAAAGTTCCATATTATGCTCCTGCAAGAATTTGTTCGGAAACCAGTTCCACCGCTTTCGGCAGCAGGATCCATTCCGCCTGCTCCATGACGCGGCGCTGCAGCGTTTCGGGCGTATCGTCAGGAAGAACCTCCACAGCCTTCTGCAGCAGGATCTCACCGCCGTCCGGGATCTCATTGACGAAGTGGACGGTCGCGCCGGTGACCTTGACGCCGCGTGCAAGCGCCGCCTCGTGGACGTGCAGACCGTAATAATCCTTTCCGCAGAAGGACGGGATCAGCGCCGGATGAATGTTGAGGATGCGGTGATCCCAGCGGCGCGTGAAATCCGGTGAAAGAATGACAAGAAAACCTGCCAAAACGATGAGGTCGATCTGTTCGCGCTCCAGCGCTTTTTGAAGCTCCCGTTCAAAGGCTTCTTTGCCGCCCAATGCTTTCGGGGAAAGCGTAAGGGCGGGAATGCCTGCGGTCTTTGCCCGCTCCAGCGCGTAGGCGTTCGGCTTATTGGAGACCGCCAGCGCGATCTCGGCGCTTCGGATCACTTCGCCCCTTGCGTCCAGGATCGCCTGCAGATTCGTTCCGCCGCCGGATACCAGAACCGCGACGCGGACCTTGCCGTTCAGCATAGCTCGATCCTCCGCTCGCCCCGGACGATCTCGCCGAGGGCATAGGCGTCCTCGCCCTGCTCACGCAGGACGGCAAGCGCGGCGTCGGCGTCCTTTGCCGACACCGTGAGGCACATGCCGACGCCCATGTTGAAGGTGTTGAACATATCGCGGCGGGAAACGCCGCCGACTCTTTCGATCAGGTCGAAGATCGGCAGAACGCGCACGTCCTTTTCGCGGATTCTTGCACAGAGCCCTTCGGGGATCATGCGCGGGATGTTCTCGTAGAAGCCGCCGCCGGTGATGTGGGAGACGCCCTTGACCCGGATCTTCTCCATCAGCGCCAGCACGGGCTTTACATAGATGCGGGTGGGCATGAGCAGGGTTTCGCCCAGGGATTTTCCGCCGAGCGCTTCCACAGGCGCGGCAAGATCGGTGTGTTCCACGTCGAACACCTTGCGCACCAGAGAAAAGCCGTTGGAGTGAACGCCGCTTGACGGCAGGGCGATGACGACGTCCCCAGGCTCCGTCTCGGCGTTGTTCAGAATGCGGTCCCGGTCCACCGCGCCGGTGGAATAGCCCGCGAGATCGTATTCGTTTTCGGGATAAAAGCCGGGCATCTCGGCGGTCTCACCGCCGATCAGCGCGCAGCCCGCCTGCACGCAGCCGTCGCAGACGCCCTTGACGATCTGCTCGATGCGCTCCGGAACGTTCTTTCCGCAGGCGATATAGTCCAGAAAGAACAGCGGCTTTGCCCCGCAGCAGATGATATCGTTGACGCACATCGCAACGCAGTCGACGCCGACGGTGTCGTGCTTGTCCATCAGAAAGGCAAGCTTCAGCTTGGTACCGACGCCGTCGGTGCCGGAGACCAGGACCGGGCGACGGATCCCCGTAAGATCCAGTTCAAACAGTCCGCCGAATCCGCCCACGTCGGAGCAGACGCCCGGCGTGACCGTTTTGGCGATATGCCGCTTCATCAGTTCCACGGCGCGGTAACCGGCTGTGATGTCCACCCCGGCAGCCGCGTATGCTTCAGATTTGGAAAACTCGTTCATGCTTTATTCCTTTCCGTTCCAGCAGTAGGTGCAAAGCTCGCATTCGGGCAGCCCGATCGCTTCGATCACGCCCTCCAGCGACTGAAACTCCAGCGAGGAGAAATGGAAACGCTCGCAGATATTGGCGCGGAGCTTTTTGCCGCGCTCGGTGCTGCCGTCGGCGTATTCCGAAAGGAAGCGGAAGCCCTCTTCGCCTTCCAGCTCCAGGATCACCCTGCGGGCAATGAGCTCCAGATCCGACGTCGCCCGGGAGAAGTTCAGATACTTGCAGCCGAACATGATTGGCGGGCAGGCAGAACGCATATGGACGGACCTGGCACCGTTTTCATAGAGAAACTCGACGGTCTCCCGAAGCTGCGTGCCGCGAACGATGGAATCGTCCACAAAGAGCAGATCCTTGTCCCGGATCAGCTCCGTCACCGGGATCTGCTTCATCTTGGCAATGGTTTCCCGGTCGACCTGTGCGGGCGGCATAAAGCTGCGCGCCCAGGTCGGCGTGTACTTGATGAACGCGCGGGCAAAGTGCTTGCCGCTCTCGTTGGCGTAGCCGATGGCATGGGGCGTGCCGGAATCCGGAACGCCGCCGACGTAGTCGATCTGCTGCACGTCCGGCTTGTCCCTGTCCGCCCGGGCGAGGATCGCGCCGTTGCGGTAGCGCATGGCTTCCACATTGACGCCCTCATAGGTGGACGTGGGATAGCCGTAGTAGGACCAGAGGAACGCGCAGATGCGCTTCTCCTTGTCGGGCGCGCGAAGCTGCGTCAGCTTGTCCGGGGTCAGCTCGACGATCTCGCCGGGGCCGAGCTCCTTCTCAAAAGTGAATCCCAGTTTCTCATAGGCAAAGGACTCGAAGGAAACGGCATAGCCGTCCTCGCGTTTGCCTATGGTGATGGGGAGCCGCCCCAACCGGTCGCGAGCGGCGATCAGCGTGCCGTCCTCCTTCAGGATCAGGATGGAAGCCGTACCGTCGATGGATTTCTGGGCAAAGCGGATGCCTTCCGCAAAGTCCGTCTTCTGGTCGATCAGCGCGGCAAGCAACTCCACGATATTAACCGTGCCGCCGGTCTTGGCGTCAAAGTGACCGCCGGTAAAGGAGAGGAACTGGTCGATCAGCGAATCCGCGTTGTTGATCCTGCCGATCATGCAGACGGCGTAGGTGCCGTGATTGGAGCGGATCAAAAGCGGCTGCGGCTCGCTGTCGCTGATGCAGCCGATCGCAGCGGTGCCTTTCATCTCTTCAAAGATATGCTCGAAGCGGGTGCGGAAAGGCGCGTTTTCAATGCTATGGATCTTGCGCTGCAGACCGATCTCGGGATCGTACGCCGCCAGCCCGCCGCGGCGGGTGCCAAGGTGGGAATGGTAATCGGTGCCGAAGAAGACGTCTGCCATGCAGTCTTTTTGGGATGTAATGCCGAAAAAGCCTCCCATGTGGAAACCTCCTGAAAAATGGATTCGGTGTGCGGGGCAAAAGCCCGCCTGCGACTGCTTACGCGAAGAAGAGCTTGGAAAGCGTCATCGGATCGACGTACTTGCCGTCCTTATACACGCGCATGTTGCCGGAAGCGATCTCGTCGATCAGCATGACCTTGCCCTCGGCGTCGTAGCCGAACTCGAACTTGATGTCATAGAGGTCGAGGCCCTTGGCCTTCATGTCGTCGGCGACGATCTTCGTGATCTTCTGGGTCAGCTCCTTGATCGCCTCATACTGCGCGTCGGTCATGACGCCGAGGACGATCAGGCCGTCCTTGGTCACGAGCGGATCGCCCTTCGCGTCGTCCTTGAAGGTGGTCTCGACATAGGCGGGCAGGTCCGCGCCCTCGGCGATGTAGTCGCCGTAGCGGCGGAAGAAGCTGCCGACGGCCTTGTAGCGGCAGATGACCTCAAGGCCCTTGCCGAAGACCTTCGCGGGCTTGACCTCCATCGTGACGTCGTCCAGGTTTGCGCCGATAAAGTGCGTCGGGATGCCGGCGGCGTTGATCTTTTCAAAATAATACTCGGTCATGCGGAGATTGACGCGGCCGACACCCTCGATCGTGAGGCCGACCTCGTTCATGCCGGGATCGAAAACGCCGTCCTTGCCGGTGCAGTCGTCCTTGAATTTCAGCAGGTAGTTGCCGTTGTCGAGCTTGAAAACGTTCTTGGTCTTTCCGGTGTAAATGAGTTCCATGATTTTTTCCCTCCGTAAGTAAATATAGAATTATTTGTTGAGCTCTTTGTCTTTTGCCAGGATATCCGCGGCGTTTTTCGCGCGGGAATCTGCGATTTTCTGCGCCAGATCCGCATCCGTGACGGCAAGGATCTCCGCTGCCAGCCACGCTGCGTTTTTTGCCCCGTCCACAGCGACGGTGGCGACGGGGATGCCGGAAGGCATCTGCACCGTGGCAAGCAGCGCGTCCAGACCGTTCAGGGAGGAATTGATGGGGATGCCGATCACCGGCAGGGTCGTCCCCGCAGCGATGGCGCCCGCCAGATGCGCAGCCATGCCCGCCGCGGCGATGAGCACGCCAAAACCTTTATCTCTTGCGGTCTCGGCAAAATCCCGTGCCTCCACCGGCGTCCGGTGGGCGGAATAAATGTGCATCTCATTGGGGATGCCCAGGGAAGTCAGCACCTCCTGCGCTTTCTTCACAACGGGCAGGTCGCTGGCGCTGCCCATAACGATCCCTACTTTTTTCATGTTTTTCTCCTTTGAAAACAGATATGGGCGCACTTAACCAAGGCAGGTCAAGTGCGCCCAGACGGTCGGCGAAAATTGCTCCGGTTTCCCGCTCCACTGTGGTACTCCACACGCAATTTCAGCGTTTCCGTCGGTCACGGGATCCCGTTTCATTGTCAGCTATCATTTTACTATGACAGCCCCTCCGCGTCAAGGCGCACAATACGCCAAAATTGCAGGAGTT
>JAEESS010000022.1 GCA_016286445.1 Bacillota bacterium | reverse complement strand
CCAGTCTCATAGCATTCCTCCCGGATTCGATACTACAGTGTACCACAGTTCCGCTCGCTTGACAACAGAAAACCGCCCCTTGCGAGGCGGTAAAAACCGAATGCTTATTCCTTCGACAAAACCTTCTTCTGCCAGCTGCGCTTGCCGCAGGCGGGGCATTTCATGCAGCGCGTGCGGTTCATGTGCATCGCAAAGGTCACGGCCGCAAAGCCCGGCACGTAGCGATGGCCGCATTCCGCGCATTCATAGTAGCCCGCGGTCTGTTCGATGCGCAGCGCAAACAGCATGCAGACGAGAAACTGCGCAAGCCCGACACCGAACAGCAGGAAGAAGATCCATTTCGGCTGTCCCTGCTTCATAAACACCGCGCCGACCGCGACCATCGCGAGCAGAAACAGCGTGGACATGACGCCGATCACGACCTCCATTTTCAGAAGCTGACGATCCTTTTCTTCCTTTTGCTTTACCATTTCCAGGAGATTCCTCTCCATTGTTTCATTGTACTTTTCCACTGTGACGACCTCCCCGTTCAATAAATCGTTGACTGTGATCTTTAAGAGACTGCAAAGCTCCAGCATGATCGACGCGTCCGGCAGCGATTTTCCGGTCTCCCATTTCGATACCGCACGGTCGGTGATGCCGAGCGCTTCCGCAAGCTGCGCCTGCGTGAGCCCCTGCGCCTTTCGCTTTTCGGTGATGAACCTGCCGATCCTGACCTGATCCATGTTCAAGTCCTCCTTTCACGATCCATTGTACGGGGTTTTTCACAAAAATCGACACACCGGCGGTTGAGTGGGGAGAACTCAACCTAAAGTAGAGTGCGTTTTCAGCCATTTTTGCCGCCGTTTACGAACGCGGCGATCTCTTTTTCGAGCAGACGGAACACGTTGGCAAGCAAAAACCCGTCCGCGACCGCGTGGTTCAGCCGCACCGTCACCGGCATCAAAAGCCTTCCGTTCTCCTCGCGGTATCTGCCCCAGTTGACGATCGGGGCAAGGTACAGATAGCCGTCCGGCAGCTCGATGTGCAGCGCGTCGTAGCTGACCCACGGAAGGTAGGACGCGTCAAACCAGTTCGGATGCGCATCGTCGTGCAGTCCGGAGGTTTGCCCCTGCTTTGCCTGCTCCATGTCTTTACGGGCGTTGCGGTAAAACGTCGGGTAGTCCGCGTCGTACACGGAATAGACCGGCGTACACGTCTCGGTGTCCTCCGAAAACACATACTGCATCGGGTGGATCACGTCGTAGCAGACCAGCTCGTCCGTTTGGTAAAAGTAGCCCATCCTGTAATCGTCGCGCGAATTCAGCGCCTTTGCGAGCAGGTACAGGAAATTCAGATAGAACTTCGTGCCGGTCTGTTTGGAAAAAGACGCCAGCTCCGTTACGTCGATGCGCGCCGTCATGGATACGGAGCACTTGCAGTCCTCCGAAAAATGCCGGAACGCGTCCCTGCGGTAATAGGTTTTCCGGTCGATGATGCGGCAGTTCACGGTTTTTCACTCCTTACACAGTTCATCAGTCAGCGCGGCAGCCGTTTGCTCCCAGTCCGCGTCGATCCGCGTGACCGGTTCGCCCGCCGTTCGGAAGCCCTCGGTCACGGCGCGGTTGTCGGCTTTCAGCTTTTCCGCGGTACAGTCGGAATCGTCGAGCCGCGCTTCGACGTCCGAGGCGTGCGAAAGAATCGCGTCGAAATGCGCGTCGACGTATGCGTCCGTCACGGCAAGGCAAATGAAGCGGATCGACGAAAGATACGGTTCGTCAAAGTCCCGCCGCCAGCCGAACGGCACGTAGCAGCCCTCCACGATCAGGTCCTGCCGGTTTTCGATCGCGGTTTTGATGATCTCGCGCACGATCGGCCAGAGGTACGCCGTGAGCTTCTCGTCGTCCCCGGGGGTGAGGTCGGTCTGTCCGCTGCGAATCAACCCCATCTTGAGATGGTCGATCGACAGATACGGGATTTTCATCTTTTCCAGAAGACGCTGCGCGAGCACGGTCTTGCCCGTGTGCGACGCGCCGGTGATCAGTACGATCATGGTTCCCTCCGATGCTTTGCGCAGATCGCGTCCCATTCGCAGTCGCCGCAAATGCCGCACCGCAGACCCGCGTCGAGGATGCGTTCTTTGACCCGCGCCGCAAAGTGCGCGTAGGGCAGCTCGTCGCCGTCCTGTAAACCGCAGGCGTTCAGGACCGCCGCGTCGTAGCGCATGACCTTTTCAATGCTCTGACAGATCCTCTCGACATTGTTCGGACAATGTTCGCAGACGACGTCCGCCGAAAGCGTCAGCTTTACCGGCGTATCCGGGCGTTCGGAAAGCGCGCGGATCACGCGACCCATGTGGTCGGTAAACGCCGCGCTGTAGCCTTTCCCTTCGTAGAACTGAAAGCACATGCCGTGATGCGGACGCAGGCGAATGCTCATTTGAACTTCTCCTCCCGTTCGTTCCACCGGAAAACCTTTTCGATCGTTTTTGCGTCGCGCATCTGCACCACGAAGTTGCCCTGCAGCAGCTTTTGCGCGCCGTCCTCAAGATACATCACGAAAAACCGCGAGGTCAGATGCCCCGCAAAGCATCTTGCGTCATAGACGTTGACGGTAACCAGCTCGCGCGGACCGGTCAGCACGACGTCGTTCTCTTCGACCGCCGTTCTCACGATGCGCTCGGATTCCCGTAAAAACGCGGACAGCGCGCGGTCGACCTTCCCGCAGATCGCCGGATCGACCGGCGGCGCTTCCAAAGACGGAAGCCGCTCCAGGACCGGAAGAATGACCGGACGCCGCGCAGACGCAAACGGGTATTCCCCGGCGGCACGCATCGCGCGGATCAGCAGCGCGCCGGTAAAGTAGCTTGCTCTCCGGATCGGAAAGAAGCTTTCCGGGCAGACGACGGTCTGCCGCATTTTCCGTTCCAGCAGCTCCGCCTGCGCCGGATCCAGCTGCTTCAGAACCTGCCACTCGACGTAGTTCGCCGAACCCTCGATCTCCTCCACGCAGCTCTCGTACATGAATTCATACGGAAACCGTTCGCTGCGGTATTTGCGGCTTTGCATCAGCGCGCGGTACTTCCATTCGTCGAACCCGTCCGAAAGATCCGTCAGAAGCTCGTTTTCCTTCAGCTTCCGGCTCAGGTTTTCGGCGCTGTACCCGTAGTGAAAGAGCGCGTCGGTCTCGTCGACGGAGCAATTCCAGCCCTGTACGTTCTGGAATCCGTGGAACATCTCGTGCACGAGCTTCGACGCAAACACGGCGATCGGCATCTTGTCCGCCGCGTACCAGATCGCGATCGTTTCTCCCTTGTACGGGATCGCGGTGTTCGCGCAGAAATCGACGGTCTTTTCGATGTATCGTCCGTCGAAGAAGCATTCCGTATCGTTGTACAGCGCGAACTTCAGCGGACGGAAGCCCGGCCAGATCCGATCGAAATCCAGCGAAGCGATCTCTATGGAGATCTGTTGATGCAATGCCCTCAAATCCGGTTTTTCCATGTTCCGTTCCTTTCTCAGTTCAGCCCGAAGATCCGCTCCGCAAGCGCAAGCGTTTCCTCCGCGGTTCTGGTTTCGTCCCGCAAAATCACCGGAAACCCGGCGGAAAGAAGCCGGTCGTACCGCTCCCGCGAATTGATCCGCAAAAGGCACTTCCGGAAGTTTTCCATCGCCGCATCCGGATCCGGTTCCTCCAGGATGAGCCGGTACAGAAACTGCTTTTCCGCATCCGGACGCTCGAAAAACCGGCGTACGGAAACGTCCGGATCCGCAAGCATGATAAGCACATGATCCGGCGCCGCGATCCTTTTGAGCGTTTCGACCGAAATATTCGTGTCGACAAAGACCGGCCTGCCCTGCGCGCAAAGCTCCGGCAGCATCCGAAGCTCCAAAATCTCGCATTCCTTTGCGGTCTCGTCGATCCACGTCTCGTACGCTTCGGGCGTGCGGCGGATAAAATCGTGCCAGTCTTTCAGGTCGCGGGTATAGCAGAGCCCGGGAAACTCCTTCGCGTCGAGCGGTTCCGGATACAAATCGTGCCAGTTCTCCCCGCACAGTATTCCCCCGTGCCGTTCCGCAAGCAGCTTCACCATCGTCGATTTTCCCGCGTACGCCGTGCCCGTGATGAAATATGCGTTGTCGAATTGCATACCGTTCCTCACATGCCGCTTTGCGGGATCAGATGATCCCGAGCGGGATCAGCACCGCAAGCAGCACGGCGACGAGCGCCCACTCCGTGATGAGGAACGCGTTGCGCTTCTTCGGCGCCATGTCCGGCACGTAGTTGCTCGCAAGGAAGAACGGCACGTAGGTCGTGATAAACACCGGGATAACGCCCCACCACTTGTAGACCCAGATGAAGGAACGGTTGCTTGTGCCCGCAAGGAACGACTCGAACAGCGCAAACAGCAGCGCCATCTCCAATGCGCCGACAAGCTTGCAGCTGATGCCGCCCTTGCCGTTCTTTGCAAAGTACCGCTTGTTACGGTCCTGCGGAAGCATTTTGAACGAAATGATCCCCGCGAGCGAGAACATCATCGAAAGCTCCCAGCACACGCCGATCAGAAGGATGAACGTCGTCGATTCGTTCGACACCGCCCATAAGGGGTAGCCGAAGATCTTTGCGATCACTGCGTTCGCGATCTCATACAGCCAGTGCACGCCGTACAGCGCGAGCCCCGCAAAAACGATCTCCTTGTTCTTTTTGTGGATCTCCGACCAGTAGACGTAGAACACCACCGCCAGAATGAAGATGAACGTCCAGTTGAAGTTTTCCGTGCTGCGCACACGGATGGCGTCGACCAGCGCCTTCGACTCCTCCGAGCCGTCTCCCCAGAATACAAACATGCGCTTTCCTCCTGATTCACCCGATTTTACGGATCCATCATACCATATCTCCGCCGCCGGTTCAACAGAAAAAGCCGCCCCGAAAGGAAGGGGCGGCAAACTTTGGGTTCGTCGGTCCGTTACCGCTGCGATACGGTAAACAGCGAGTAGAAGTATCCCTTCGCGTCCATGAGCTCTTCGAACGTGCCGCGCTCCTCGACCACGCCGTTTTTCAGCGTGAAGAGGCCGGTGCAGCGGCGGAGAATGTTCTCGTCGAGGTCGTGCGTGACGATCACGCGGGTATAGCCGTCGAGGTTCAGGATCGCGTCGAGCACCTCGAAGGTCGTCTCCGCATCGAGCGCCGCCGTCGCCTCGTCGACGAACAGCACGGGCGTTTTGCGGAGCAGCGCTCTCGCGATCGAGATCCTCTGCCGCTCGCCGCCGGACAGTCCGGAGCCGTTTTCGCCGCAAAGATACCCTTCGCCCTTTTCCGCAATGAGCTTACTTAGACCGGAAAGCCGCACCGCGCGGTCGACCTCCTCCTTCGGGAATTCGGAAAACATCGTGATGTTGTCGCGGATCGTGCTGTTGAACACGAACACGTTCTGTTGAATGATGGAAACGAGATCATAGAGCGAGCTTGTTGAGATGCCTTTGAGCTCCCTGCCGTCATACAGGATCTCGCCGTTGTAGTTTTCGGACGACGCCATCAGAAGGTTCAAGATCGTCGATTTGCCGCTGCCGGAGCCGCCGACGAGCGCATAGCAGCCGCCCGCTTTCATATCCATATCGACGTCATGGAGAACCGTCTTTCCCTCCTCATACGCAAAGTTCAGATCGCGGAGCTCGATGCCGTTTTCGAGCTTCGGCTCGATGAGCTCGCCCTCGTCGGGGATGTTCTTGTTGAGCGCTGCCGCCAGCTTATCGATCAGCGCATACGAGGATTTCATGCCGGCAAAGAAATCCGGGAAAAACTCGATCGGTCCGAGCACGTAGTTTAATAGCTGCACAAAGACGATCGCGGTACCGGCGGTGATGCCTCCCTTGCCGGACAGCGCGAGCGCCGCGGCGACGAAGAACACGCCGAACTGCAAAACCCCGCCCGCAAGGCCGGTTGCGTAGGCGACGAGCACACTTACCCGCGTGCGCTTTTTCGACGCGTCCGCAACGCCTTCGTTGCTTTCGTCATGGATGCGGGAGATGTTTTTCTCCGCCTTGAAGCTCTTGATGACCGAGAAGCCCGAAAGAGCGTCCTTCAGCAAACCGGTGTAGGATTCCTTTTTGTCGGAAACGCGCTTTTCCGCGACCGCCGCTTTATTTCCGAGCACGATGGAAACGATGATCGGCAGCAGCGAGAAGCCGATCGCGATCAGTGTCAGAAGCGGGCTGTACCAAATCATCATGATCAGCGCGCCGACAAACGTAACGGCGACCTCAACTACCTTTTGCAGTTTCCTGACATAATCCTGCTCGATCGTGTTCAGGTCATTAGAAAGCGCGGAGATATAGAGCGAGGTGTTCTCGCCGGAGAATGCCTGAATGCCCTTTTCCATCAACCGGTCGAAGGCGTATTCGCGGTACTGTTTCATCGCCTTTGCACGGAACTCGGAGAGGAAGGTCCGGTCGAGCACCCATGCCAGGATCAGCAGCGCAATGCCGACGCCTGCGACGAGAAGCAGCGTCCAAAAGCCGATCGAGCCATCGCCGGAGATCAGGTCGGAAACCCCCTTGAGCGTCCACGAGATCATCAGACCGGAAGCCGCCGACAGCAGCGAAGCGAGCAGCGTCATCGCAAAATTGAACTTGTTCTTTTTGAACAGCTCCTTGAGAAACGGGCGGCGCAGCGCCTTCAGTTCTTTCTTTTCCATTGATACTCTCCTTTGTCCGGTATGTCCGGTATGTTCATTGATGAAATGATACTATGCTGTCTGTTTCCGAACCATCGACCGTCGGTTGAGTGCCGATGCTTTTCTGTACACCATCGGTTGAACAGTCCGGCGATCCTCTCCGTAACCGGTTGAATCCGGTATCGCTCAAAGCTTTTTACCGGTCTTTTCTCCGAAGGTCAAAAATCCGTCCCCGAAGACGATCTCGTCGGTATCTTCTTTGATCCCGAAGGTGTTCTCCCCGAAGGGATACAGTCTGACGACAAAGCGCCGTCCGGATTCGGTGTCGTGGATCGCCGCGTAAAAATCTCCGTTTTCCACGTAAATCTTTTCGATGAGATATCCGCTGCCTTCCGTCTCGTATGCGCCGCAGAAGCGCTCCCAGCCGCTTTTGTCGGGGTCGGCGATCGCAAGCTCTTCGGTAAGCGGAACGGGCTCCGCCTCATACCCCAGCGCGATCATCAGCATCCCGTTGAAGAAGCCCTCGACGGCTCTTGCGTCAAACCCATCGCGGGAACACAAAACGATCAGCGTCCGGTCCGTGTTCAGAAAGTGTCCGTACCAGCTTATGTATCCGGGCAGGTTCCCCTCGTGCCATGCAATGCGCGCAACGTCGCCCAGTTCGAAGATGCCCCAGCCGAAGCCGTACCCACCGCCGCCGATCTCGCCATTGTTCAGCCGGACGGGCGTGTACATCATCGCCTGTTCTTCCTTCGTGAGGATCGTTTCGTTTCGCAGCGCGCGGTCCCAGGCAAGCAGGTCGAAGACGCTGCTCTTGACAAAGCCGTCGCCCTCCGATCCATCCAGCGAAACCACCGCGTCCCTCCAAGCGGAGTCCTCAGCGAGGACCCATCCGCCGTTTTCACAGCACAGCCCCTCGGCGAGGTTTTCGACGGCAAGCCCGTCTTTGATGCGGTGGCAGAGGCAGGTCGAGGTCATTCCGGCAGGTTCAAAGATCTTCTTTTTCAGAAACTCCGCAAAGGGGACGCCGGAGACCTTCGCCGCGATCTCGGCAAGCAGCGCGTAGCCGGTATTGCTGTACGCCCACCGTTCGCCCGGCGCGAAATCCGGCTCGATCCCGGGCTCCGTCAAAAAGCGGAGAACAGCGCCGTTACCGAGGATCGTGCGTTCCGCCTTCGCGGTCCGGATGATCCACGCAAAGCAATCAGGAAGTCCGCTCGTATGCGTCAGCAAACGCCGGATCGTGATGCCCTGAAACGGGATCTCCGGGAAGAATTTCGTGATCTCGTCTTCGAGCGTCAAAAGCCCGTCGCGCCGCAGCAGCATGATCGCGGCCGCCGTGAACTGCTTGCTGACCGAACCGATGTCGAAGATCGAATCCTCCCGCATCGGCAGTTTACCCGCCGCGTCGCGGAAGCCGATCGCGCCCTTCGTCACGACCTCGCCGTTTTCGGCAAGCAGCCACGTCCCCGCAAAAACGCCCTTTTCATACGCTGCACGGACGTAATTGTCCATGATTTCTTTCTTTTCCATCCCTATCTCCCTCCGACCGTTCAAGCCGTATGCTTTTTGCGCAGGCGGAACAGTCTTCTCTTTTCTTCCTCTTCGCCCTGCCATGCAAAGTACGTCAAGGATTCGACCTCAAAATACGGCGCAAGGATCGCTTCCCATTCGGCGTCCGTCCGGGAGACGAGGCGCAGAACGCCGTCCATGTACACCTTGCAGCCGTCCGTAAGCGCCATGCCTTTTTCCGCGGCGGCTTCCGGCGAAAGCCAATGGTTGAGACCGACGAGTACCTCAGCGTCTTCGGTCACAACGCGGGCAGCCTCCTTGATAATCTCCTCAGCGGTTTCCGGCGGAACCGTGTCCAGCACGTTGCTGCAGAAGAACCCGTCGAACGAATCCGCCGGCACGGTTTTCAGCCAGTCTTCGCCGCTGCAGACCGGATGCACCCGATCGGAAACGCCGAGCAGTTCGGAAAGGAACCGCGTCATTTCCGCGGCGTTCGGCGCGGGATCCGCCGCCGTGACGTTTTCGCATCCGCTCTTCGCCGCTGCGATCGCCGCCCAGCCGTTTCCGCAGCCGAAGTCCAGCACGTTCTTCTTTGCGCCGAATGCGCATGCCGCTTTCAGAAGCTTCTCCGAAGGCGCAAGCGCTTCCCAGGGGCCGATCCCCTCCTGCCGCGCGCCTTCCTTTGCCTCTTCCGGGAGCGCGAAGAAGCTGTCCCAGAATGCCAGCAGCGCCTGATTGTCGTGCATCATTTGTTCGTTCATTGGTTTTTCTCCCCTTCCTTGATACTGTTCCAAAGCGCGGTAAACGCTTCTTTTTCATATTCGTCGACGACGCTTTGAACCGCGTCCATTGCCGTCACGCCGATGTCGTCATGGACGCTTGCGCCTTCGATGCGGTCGATAAAGCGGATATCGCTTTCGTCATAGCTCGGGGACGCATCGAAGAATTCGGCATATTCTTTCGCCTTTATCAGGGATTCGCGCGCGGCGTCGGCGTCTCCCGCTTCAAACTGCACCTGCGCCTTTGCCGCAAGAAAAGCACTGCTCACCTTGTCGAAAAAGTTCGGCTTGCCGTCCATGCGAAGCCCCGAAAGAACGTCGACGCCCCAGTCCAGGATCGCTTCGGCGGAAGCAAAATCTCTTCTCTGACCGAAAACATTCATATACCCGCTGACGATGTTGCACAGATCCGCGGTGAGCTTTGTCATTGCCTCCGAAAGATACGGCGCCGCCGCCTCCGCGCGGTCGATCTGGGCAAGCGTATTCCCGATCTTGCTGCTGAAAAGCCCGCCCGCGTTGCTCTGCTTCATCAGTTCGACGCCCTTATCCACCTCGTTGAGTCCCAGATACGTTTCCGCGATCTTTGCGCAGATCGTCTGGTCATTGATCTCCGGATCCGTGTTCTGGTCGAGCAGCAGACGGGATCGTTCGAGCAGCTCCAGCGCGCGGTGAAGCATTGCTTTATCCTTACACTCAATGCCGAACGCGCGAAAGATCGCGGCGCTTTCCTTTACGATCAAAAAGGAGTGCGGATACCGTTTCAGCGCTTTCTCTGCCTCCGCAAGCCCTTCCCGGTCCTTTTTGCGGCGGCATTCCCGCATGCGCTTTACGATCGCGTCGACGTGATTGTCCTTCATTTCGTAGCCCAGAAGCGCGTCCACGGAGGTATCGAAAAAGTCCGCCATCTCCACGATGAGACCGATGTCCGGGATCGAAAGCCCCGCCTCCCACTTGTAGACCGCGCCGGGCGTCACGCCGAGGACCTCGGCAAGCTGTTCCTGCGTCAGCTTCCGTATTTTACGGAACGAACGGATATTTGCGGCAAGCTGCATTTCCATACGACTGACCTCTCCTGCTTGATACATACATTGTATCATAGAAATAGAGCTGTGTACACACACAGCTCATACTAATATGACTGTTTCTTCTATACCGTTAGTATGAATGCTGCGTTTTCTATGCCGATTGCGCCGCAATCTTTCGTAAACACGGATGATGCTTCTGCTTTCAAGCTGTTATTGTTTGCGGCAGATATAGAGCAGGTGGTTCGTGCTGCCCAAAAGCTCGCGCTTCTCCGCAAAGTGCAGATACCATGTTTGAAACGCGGCAAAATCCGCATCCGAAATCGCAAAATCCGCGCGGCCCTCGATCGTCTCCAGCGCGCCGTCCGTGCCGACGGTCGTGATGTATTCGACCGGCTTGTCCGCAAACATCCGCTCGAACTCGGTGATGTCGTAGCCGGTGAACAGCTGCTCCTTGAAATGCCGCACGCGGTGATCGTCCGTAAAGTTTTCTTCCTGCCCCGCCGCCCAGTTATTCCGGAAATAGTTCGCGTACAGAATGCCGTATACGGACAGGAACGCAAAGAGCAGCACGCCGCCCGGCTTTGTGACGCGGATCGCCTCGTCGATTGCCTTTTGCACATCCTCCGGCTCATAGAGGTGATACATCGGTCCGAACACAAGCGTCAGATCGAAGGCGTCGTTTGGGAATCGCGAAAGATCCGTCGCGTCGCCCCGGTACGCATGCAGGTTGTCAAGCCCTTTTCCGTGCTCTTTGAGGATATCGAGATTGCTTTGAACAAGCTCCACGGCGGTGACGTCCATGCCCTCCTTCGCAAGCGCGATCGAATATCGCCCCGTGCCGGCGCCGAGCTCCAGCGCCCTTGCGCCTTTATTCGCAAAGCGATGGATATACTGCATGGTCACATAATATTCCAGCTGCCCGTGCCGCGAGCGGAGCAGTCTTCCGTCCTCGTCGCACTTCTCGTAAAATCCGCCGACGATGTCGATCCGATTTTCCATATTTATCTCCTTTACACGCCGAAGCGGTATCCCTTTTCATCCTTTTCGTTCGGCACAAGCCCGAACGCCGCGATCACGCGGTCGGCGACCTCATCCGGAGAAAGGTCTGTGTTGTCGATCTTCAGATGATGATAAAACAGCGTTTCGCCCGCGTCCGTGTTCAGCCGGTACCGTTTCGCGGTCTCCAGAATGTCCCGCCTGCTCCATTCCGTATTGCGCTTCGAGGGCTTCCGCTCCATGCGGTGCGGCGTCTCGTTGCGGGCAAGCCGCGCTTCAAGCGCCGCGGAAAGCTCGACGAAATAGAACTGCCCGCCGCTTTGCGCAAACTGCGCTTCGAGGTTTTTGAGGTACTGTACATCTTCCGGCTCGTCGAATGCACAGACGAAGGTAAAGATCAGATCCACGTTGTGCCGTATCGCAAGCGCGAACACGTTTTCGCGGATCGCGCTGCTCAGCGCCTTTTGCGCAGGCGTGCCGAAGCCGAAGATGCTGTCACTGAGCTCAATGCTGTCGTGATTCATCATCATGTTATAACGGAGCTTGTCGCGCAGCGCTTCCGCCACCGTCATCTTGCCGACCGCCTGCGGTCCGCATACCACGATCAGGTTTGCCATCGTTTACTCCTGTTCCGGCTGCCAGAGATACAGCCCTTCTCCGATACACAGTGTGTGCAAAAGGCGCAGAAGCGCTTCATCCGCGTTGTACACCGTGAGATACAGATCATCCGGCGCGGACGTGATCAGCATGTCGCCGATCCGAATGCAGACGTAACGTGTCATGATCGCTTCCGCGATCCGCTCCGGCTTCGGGTTTGGTTCCGTCTCTTCATCCAGCGAAACGGCGCGATAGCAGTTCAGTTTCAGAACGAGATCGGCGTGTTTCCGCTTGACCGTCGAGAGACGCGACGACTCCAAAAAGTATCGCTCGACGGCAAAGAACTGTCCCGGGCTGTCCGCTTTCACCTGCTCCGGCAGAATATCGATGATTTGATACGGCGTCTCAAGCAATTCCTCGATGGATCTCATGCGCTCTCCTCCTTCACAGCTCCTTCCGGTACAGCTCCGCGGGGTCGCCGTCCTCGTTTGTGTATCGCTTCACAAGCGCAAAGCCCGCGTTTTGCAGGATCCGCTTGGAATAGGTATTGTCGGGGTCCGTGATCGCCTCGACCGTTCGATGCAGATCGGACGCCTTCGCCATGGAAAGGAGCGTTTCGACAAGCGCCGTGCCGTATCCGCGGTTCCAGTATCGGGGCAGCAGCATGTATTCGATCTCAAAGGCGCCGTCGTTCGGATTCAGCGCGCCCATGCCGATATACGTTTCGCCGTCCGCGGCGGGAACGATGACCTTGTAAAACCCGAACAGTCCCGCTGCATTCGCCTCAAGCATCGCCGAAAACAGCAGCTCCGCTTCCGCTTTTGTAAACGTCCTGCCGTAGTTTTTGCGCATCGCTTCTTCGTTGAACACAAGCGCTTCATACAGCGCCCTGTCGCCCTTTTGAAACGGTTCCAGTCTCATGACATTCCTCCCGAATTAACAGTTTACCATATGCCGGTCTGCCTGACAGCAAAATGTAACGCTGACCCCCCTGCGTAACACCGGCGATCTCAGAACCGGTTCCGAAGCGCTTCGATCACCGCTTCCCAGTTCGTTTCGATCCTTGTGACCGCTTCGCCCGCCCTCAAAAAGCCTTCGGCTACGGCGCGGTTGTCGGCTTTCAGCTTTTCCACGGTGCAGTAGGAATCGTCGAGCCGCGCTTCGACGTCTGAGGCGTGCGAAAGGATCGCGTCGAAGTGCGCGTCGATATACGCGTCCGTCATGGCAAGGCAGAGAAAGCGAATCTCTTTAAGATACGGCTCGTCGAAGTCCCGCCGCCAGTCGAACGGCACATAGCAGCCCTCGACGATCAGGTCCTGCCGGTTTTCGATTGCGGTCTTGATGATCTCACGCACGATCCGCCAGAGATACGGCGTGAGCGCGTCGTCGTCCTCGGGGGTGAGGTCGGTCTGCCCGCTGCGAATCAGCCCCATCTTGAGATGGTCGATCGACAGATACGGGATCTGCATCTTTTCCAAAAGACGCTGCGCGAGCACGGTCTTGCCCGTGTGCGACGCGCCGGTGATCAGTACGATCATGGGTCCCTCCGATGCTTTGCGCAGATCGCGTCCCATTCGCAGTCGCCGCAGACGCTGCGCCGCAGACCCGCGTCGAGGATGTGTTCCTTCACCCGCGCCGTAAAGTCCGCAAAAGAGAGTTCGTCGCCTTCGCAAAGATGACAGACGCGCAGAACTGCCGCGTCGTAGCGCGTGACCTTGTCCGCGCTTTGACAGATCCCGTCCGCATTGTTCGGGCAGCGTTCGCAGACGACGTCCGCCGAAAGCGTCAGCCGCACCGGCGTATCCGGGCGTTCGCTCAGCGCGCGGATCACGCCGCCCATGTGGTCGGTAAATTCCGCGCTGTAGCCCTTTCCCTCATAGAATTGAAAGCACATGCCGTGATGCGGACGCAGCGCAAGCGGGGAAAGCGCTTGCGGATCGTTCTGAGTCTTTTGGGAAGTCAAGGCGGCGTCTCCTTTCGTTCGGATCGGTCCGGGCTTTTCGTTCATCTGCCCGAGAGCACGGCGGCGCTGACGGGAAATGTGAAATAGGTGTCGGGATAGGGCTCGTCCCGAAGCGCAAAGTGCCACCACTCGCAGTCGATCGGCGCAAAGCCGTTCCGGACCATCGCGTGCTGCAGCAGCATCCGGTTTTCATACTGCTCCGTGGTCACGTCCGGACAGTCCGGATGGGACAGCGGGCTGAACAGGTCGAACGGGCTGCCCATGTCCAGCTCCTTGCCGGTGCGCATGTCGAGCAGCGTCAGATCGACCGCGCTGCCGCGGCTGTGGCTCGATTGCTTGGCGATGTAGCCCTCGGCGAACAGGTCCTGCTTCATCAGATCCGGATAAAAATACGGCTTCATGCGGACGTCCGTGTCCTCGATGCCCCAAAGAATGAACTGCTTCACCGCCGTCGCGGGGCGATAGGCGTCGAACACCTTCAGCCGATATCCCTGCACGATCATCTCGTTGCTGACCGCCTTCAGCGCGCGCGCCGCCTCCCGCGTCAGAAGCGCGACGGGCTCCTCGTAGCCGTCGATGCGCTCGCCGATGAAATTGTAGGTGGAATAGTAGCGGATCTCCTGCACGATATGCGGTACAAAATCGCTGAGCAGCACGAACCCGCCCGCGTCCGTCGGCAATGCGTTTCTGCCCATAAGAACCTCCCGGAATCGATGTGAATTGTCCGGAGGAAAACCCTCCCGAATCTTTTTTATTATATACCTTATTCCTTTTCGTGGCAATCCAAAAATCCGGATCCGTGCGGCGCCGATTCCGGTTTTCGCCTCTTGACTTTCTGTTTCTTTGTGCTATGATACAATCTTGTTGACGAAACGGAGGAGTATCATGGGAACATTGCTTGCGGCGGCGCTCGCGCTTTTGATCGGGCTTTTAATGACGCGTTTATTCAAACTTCTGAAACTGCATCTGCCGGACGTGACGGCGTTTCTGATCGCGGGTCTCATCGTCGGTCCGCACTGCCTCGGCAGGCTTGGCATCGAGGGCGTCGGGTTTGCAAGCACGGCGGAAGTGGAGAGCATGTCCGTCATCACGAATACCGCGCTCGGCTTCATTGCGTTTTCCATCGGCAATGAGTTTTTGCTTTCGCAGCTCAAAACGATCGGCAAACAGGCGATCATCGTCGGTATCTTTCAGGCGCTGGCGGCAACGCTTCTGGTCGACGTGCTGCTCGTTGCGCTCCATTTCCTGATGCCCGATAAGCTGTCCGTCGAAGCGGCGATCACGCTCGGTGCGATCGCATCCGCCACCGCGCCTGCCGCAACGCTGATGGTCGTACGGCAGTACAAGGCGAAGGGCAAGCTGACCGATATCCTGCTGCCGATCGTCGCGCTGGACGACGCCGTGGGGCTTGCGGTGTTCTCCGTTTCCTTCGGGATCGCGACCTCCATGGTGACCGGGCAGACGGATCTCATCGGGATCCTGGTCGAGCCGCTGATCGAGATCGTCGCGTCGCTGGCGCTCGGCGCTTTCCTCGGATGGGTCCTCACGATGCTGGAACGTACGTTCTTCTCCAACTCGAACCGTCTTTCCCTGACCATCGCCTTTGTTGTGCTCACCGTCGCGCTGTCGATGATCTCCTTTGAGATCGGACGCGTCAGGATCTCCTTCTCGACGCTTCTGGTGTGCATGATGCTCGGCACGGTGTTCTGCAACATCTGTCCGCTTGCGCAGGATCTGATGGAGCGCGCCAACAAATGGACCGCGCCGCTGTTCGCGCTGTTCTTTGTTTTGAGCGGCGCAGAGCTGGAGCTCGGCGTGCTGTCGAGCGGCGCCGTCATCCTGATCGGAATCGTCTATATCCTTGCCCGTTCGGCAGGCAAATATGTCGGCGCCTATGTGAGCTGCTCCGCGTCGAAATGCGATCCGACGGTTAAAAAATACCTCGGCATCACGCTTCTGCCGCAGGCGGGCGTTGCGCTCGGCATGTGTGTGACCGCGGCGAAGCTCGGAACATCCGACGGTATCCTGATTAAGAACATCATTCTGTTCAGCGTTCTGATCTATGAGCTCGTAGGTCCGCTGCTCACCAAGTGGGCGCTGACCAAGGCGGGCGACATCAAGCCGTCCGGCGAAAATGTACACGATCGAAGAGCCCGCAAGTACCAGGAAGCCTTAGGAAAGAATACGGTCTCGGAGGCGGGCAGAAAGCAGGCGCAGCGCAACATCGAGCGTCGAAAGAAACAAGCCGCCAAAAAGAATTGACGCACAACAAAACACCGGCGCGCGGTTCTCCGCAATGCCGGTGTTTTTTTTCGTGAATCGCCGCGATCTTCGCAAAATTGCGCGCCTCAGCGCAGTACATAGAAAAGGATCGCCGTCGCCTGCAGAATGCTGCCGAGCAGCACGAACAGATGAAAGATCGAGTGGAACCAATGCTTTTTGCTGCCGATGCCGTACAGGATCGCGCCGACCGTATAGGCGACGCCGCCCGCAAGCAGCCAGTAAAATCCCGGAAGCGTCATCGCCTCGACCGTCTGCGGTACGGCAAAGATGATCAGCCAGCCCATAAAGATATAGCAGATCATCGAAAGCACGTTGTATTTCTTCAGATCGATCGCGGTCAGCGTCACCGTGAGTGCCAAAAGTCCCCATTCAAGCCCGAAGCAGACCCACGCGAGCACCGGATACAGCGGACGAATGCCCGCCAGCAGGATCGGCGTATAGGTCCCCGCGATCAGCGCGTAGATCGTGCAGTGATCCAGCACCTGCATCACCTTTTTGCCGCGGCCGGGTCGGAGCCCGTGATAGATGCTGCTCATCGTATAGAGCCAGATCATCGCCGCGCCGTAGACGGAAACGCTGACGATGCCCCACACGTCGCGCTTGTGCGCCGAAAACAGAACGCCAAACACCAGCACCGCGATCCCGATCGCGCCGCCGACGATATGGCTGACCATATTCATGATCTCCTCGCCGCGCGTATAGTCCGGAAGCTTCCGTTCATCGATCGGCGTCCGTTTCATTGCTTACACCTGCCTTTGCCGTTTTGCAGGATCTCCCTCGTTCCGCATCGCCGCAGCGCAAAGCGTTCTGCCCGAACGGATCCCGGTTCAATGCCCGGCATAGTCGAACGTAACATGCGCCCACTCGCCGTAATCGTTCTCCTCCGGCGCGCAGATCACGGTCCGGTTCCTGCGGTCAAGCGATTCAAACATATGCTCCCACAGCGGAGCGAACGTATCGTCGTTTGCAACATAGTCGGGATGCGGATGGTCCTGCGCGTAATGGGACACGGCATAGAACGTCTCCGGTTTGTAGAAATCCTCTTCCTCGCGCTTTTCGTCGGTCATCATAAAGTACCGCAGCGCGCCGCCGGTGCCGAGCACATAGGTCGGGTCGATGTGGTATTCATGCCCGTCGATTCGCACATAACTCCACTGATGCCCGGCTTCATCGTAGGCGCGGTTCCCGCTCATCGTGGTCGCCTGCACGCCCGCCTGCAGCAGCAGATAGGAATACGCCGACGAGATCTCGTGACAGATGCCGATCCCGGTCCGGAAGAACCGATAGCACGAGGTATAGTCCACTGGCTCGTCGCTCATTTTCTCATAGGTATCCCAGTCGTATGTATAATGGTCGGAAAAGTAAATATACAGGGCAAGACACTTCTCAAAGTCCGAATCATCATCCGAAAAGACCTCGTTCAGGATCCCTTCGATCTGTTCTCCGAACGCTTCGATCCGCGCCTTTGCCTCCTCGGGCGGGACGAGCCATGTAAAGCTCGCGACGCCGTCGATCACGGAATGCTCGCGATCCCATGCGTAGTCGATAAGCTCCGGAAGGATCGGCAGCAGATACTCCCGGAACTGCCCCATCATCCAGTCATAGGTATACTGATCCTTGCAGGCAAAGGTGTTTTCGCCTTTCAGCACCGCGTCGACAAGGTTGAACCACGCCTCGCACATATCCTTCCCGAAGACCTCCTCCATAAACACAGGGCAGACCTTGGGCTGAAACGTATAGTGACCGCGCGGTTGTTCGGCGACAGCTTCCGAATCGGTCTGCTCGCCGTATTCGCCTGTGGGAGAAGGCAGTTCCTCTGTCCGTTCAAACCCGGAGACGACCGTTCCCGGCGCGAGATATTCCCAGGTGCTTTCGTCCGCGCGCAGCGCGTACTGCTCCCCGTCCCGATAAAACGTGACCGTGATCGGATTGCCCTCGGGGTCGACGGAACGGAAGACGGCGCCCGCCTCGGACGCAAAGACCTCGCCCTCGTCCATGCCAATGATCCGGTACAGCACGACCGACATCGCGTACCCGTCCGCGGTCTTTTCGATCGCGATCAGGTCCTCGCCGTCGTTCGTATAGAAGCCGGTGTAATCGTCGAGATCGACCGGACCGTTCTCCGCAGAGGTCGGATCCGGTACGATCACGATCTCCTCTTCGACCGTCGCCGCAGCGGTTTCTTCCGCTTCCGTCCGGATCGTATCCGTCGTTTTTTGTTTATCGCCCGTGCATGCGGCAAACAGCAGCGCCGCCGCGCACAGAAGGGCAAATATCTTTTTTCTGCTTTCTTTCATAGCTGTATTGTAGCACGCAAATGTGTCAAAATCTGCACGAATTTGTTACAAAGTCCCGACTGTTGCGAAAATCCGAAGCACAATGATACGGATCCGTTTCGCAGATCGCTGTTTTCACATCCGCCCACTCCTTCGGCTGCAGCTTCAATACGGCGCGGTCGAAGGTGAACAATCCGTTCGTTTCGTCCTCCACGTCGGAAACCTGCGTATAGATCGCGCCGCAAAGCCCCTTTCGGATCAGCGGGATCAGACTTTGATACAGCGCACGCAGCGCCTGCACATACGCTTCGCGCGTGTCGAATACTTTATAGCCGTAGGTTTTTTCAAGGTTATAGCTGTGCTCCGGAACCTTCCACACATAGCCCCCAAACTCGGAAAGCAGCTGCGGCTTGTTTTCTTTTCCGAGATGCAGCTTGTCAAAATAGATGTGCAGACTGTCCACGTCGGAAAGATGCTGATGAAACCACCCGGAAGTGCTGTCGATCCATCGGCTCGGATCGAGCGCTTTCAGCTTCGTATAGGCGTCGTCGGCGCAGAACTGTCCCCAGCCCTCGTTGAAGATCGTCCAAAGGCAGATGCACGGGTGGTTTCCAAGATGCCGGACCGTTGCCTCCATGCTGTCCGAAAAGATGCGCCGCGTTTCCGGATCGGGGTTCAGGCGCTTGTCGCGCCGTTTTTGGAAATGGAGCGTCGGAAGCACCGTGTCCCGCACATAGCGGTACACGCCGTTGTTGACCATGTCCTGAAACACGATCATGCCCAGCCGGTCGCAGTCGTAATAGAACCGGTCCGGCTCGACCTTGATGTGCTTGCGCAGCGTATTGAAGCCCAAAGACTTCATGGCAAGGACGTCCCGTTCAAAGCCCTCGGGCGTCGCGGGCGTATACAGCCCGTCGCTCCAGTAGCCCTGATCCAGAAGTCCGTTGAAAAAGTACGGCTTGCCGTTGAGACACAGGCGCGGGACGCCGCCGACCGTCTCGATCGAAAGCGTGCGCAGCGCAAAATAGGACTGCACCGTATCCGCGCCGCAGTGCAGCGTAAAGGCATACAGATACGGATCGTCCGGCGTCCACGGATGCGGATCGTCGACCGGGATCCTTGCGGTTCCGTTTTCGAGCGGAAACGTCCGATCGTTCAGCCGGACCGTGCCGGTCTCGACGCCCTCCGCCCGGATTTCCGCCCAGTCCGGACCGTTTGTGATCTGCAAAGAACGAATATACCGTTCCGGCACCGGCTCCAGCCACACCGTCTGCCAGACGCCCGAGCAGGGCGTATACCACATTCCGCCGCGTTTTTTGGTTTGCTTGCCATATGGATACCGAACGTCCAGATCGTTGACAGCCTCAACGCACAGCTCGTTTTCACCGGTGCGCAGCGCGTCGGTGATATCCGCCGAGAACGGCAGATAGCCGTTTTCGTGCCGCGCGGTCTCGACGCCGTTGACGGTCACAACGGTCTTGCGCATCACGGCGCCGAAATGCAGCAGGACGCGCATCCCCCGCCAGTCCTCCGGCACCAAAAAAGTCCTCCGATACCGCAGCGCTTCTCCGATCTTCGGCTTTTGCCGCAAGCCGGACAGCAGGCTTTCCGGGCAGTACGGCACACGAATCTTCTGCACGGCGTTTCCGAACGACAGCTCCCACGTTCCGTTCAGGCAAAGCCAGCGTTCGCGTCTCATCTGCGGTCTCGGATAGACGTTCCACGGAACTTCGGGAATCGCTGCGGCTTCGGCGGTAAAAAGTGTTTGCACGGCGCTGCCCTCCTTTTGCTTCAATCGATGCGTTCAGTCTATCATATCCCGAACGAAGATGCAATCCATCCCCCATAGACGCGGCAACGCCTCTGAACCGTACGGCTCGGAGGCGTTTCATTCTGTTGCAGCCGTTCGGCTGATCCCTGCGTCCGCGGTTGCTTCGCGCCGGATCCTGCCGCACAAGAAGTGGGATCTCTCCCTCATTCAGGCGTCTCTCGTGCAGCGGACGGTCACGCGGCTGACGGCGTCGAGCGTGCAGGTAAACAGCGTCAGATCGTAGCCGGAACAGATCATATCCTCGACGTTGTACCGGTGGATCTCCTCGGTCAGTTCAACGTGATAGGTATAGATCTCCCCGTTCATATCGACCAGAATGATCTCATCCCCCTGTTTCAGCTCCTTCAGTCTGCCGAAGTGCGATGAATAGTTGTGCGCGCAGATGATCAGATCGTTCGTATAAACCGATCCGACATAGCGGCACGGCGAATTTTTCGCGCCTTTCTTGGACATTTTGCGCCGGGCAATTGTTCTTAACTTCTAACATCAAAAACCGTCAGAAAGTCACTTTATTGCACCTATAATAATCCGTTTGTAATTGTAACATAGTCTGGCGCAAAATGTTCACTAAATAATCCCGTTTTCTGAATATTATTCCTGCTTTGCCCAACGCAAAAAGGTCTTATGATGGATACCCAATTTCGATGCGGCAGCTCTTGCTGTAACCATGCCTTCTTGCCATTGCGACAGCAATTCATAGTATAAAACTGTCCGTTCTTTCGGCGGCGCTCCGAACTTAACCCCCCGCAACTTCGCAGCCGCAATCCCTTCCGCTTGACGCTGCTTGATATAGGATCGCTCCATCTCCGCAACATATGAAAGCAACTGCAAAACAATATCCGCAATCAACGTTCCGGTTAAGTCACGACCTTGTCTCGTATCCAGCAGCGGCATATCCAAGACCACTATCGCAGCTTTTTTCTCTTTTGTGATAATCCGCCATTGATTCAGAATCTCCTGGTAATTACGCCCAAGCCGATCAATGCTTTTTATCACAACCGTGTCGTCCGGCTTCAGTTTTCGCAGAAGTCTCTAATATTGTGGCCGATCGAAATCCTTTCCTGACTGCTTGTCCAGGTAAATGTCGGTTTTCTCTATTCCGAATTCCTGCATGACCAGTATTTGTCGAGCCTCGTTTTGATCCCTGCTCGACACACGAACATACCCATATCTCTTTTCCGTCATGTATTTGCCTCCTGTTGTACCTATTACCCACAGAAAGCACTTTATTGCGCCCGAATGAGACTATATATAGACCATTTTATATGTTTTTCCTTGTTACGATGATAATAACCTTTCATTCGGAGTTGGATATGGATACAAGAGAATATGTTGTAAAGAGAATACTGGATCTATGTGATGAGAAGCGTCTGTCGATCAACGGACTGGCGCGTATTTCTGCACTGCCTCCCTCTACGCTGAAAAACATCATAAACGGAGCAAGCCGAAATCCAGGCGTTGTGACGCTGAAAAAGATTTGCGACGGGCTTGAAATCTCTCTGATTGATTTTTTCAATACAGATGAGTTCCGTACAATCGAACAAGAAATCCGATAAAGTCAATATAGCAATAATGCGAAACACGCACCTATTTTTTGTTTAGTGCGTGTTTTGGAAAAATGTTGAAACTACCCTTGACAAAAGCGGTCATTTGAACGCCCCTCCTTGGGGAAGCAGAATATCATTTACAAGATAGTAAGAAGCCGCGCCGGATTAGACGGCGGGCGTTCCGTCGGAATGGGAGAGCGGCTTTCCCCTGCCGAATCCGTCTTCGGTCATATCCGTGTCGGTGACGGCTTGGTCGGACCCGATGGCAAGCAGCTGATTCAGATTGGTGATGAAGATCGTATCCTCATATACAACCGAGGGCGGCTCTTTGATCTCCGCTGCGGTCGTATGCGAAAAAGCAAGCTGTGTATGGAGCGGTACGGAAAGGTCTTTGTTGGAGGAATCGCCCAAAACATCGCCGAAAACGGCATCGCTGTAAGAGGAACGCGCCTGTTCCTTTTTCACGATACCGATCGGGATTTGAATAAACGACGCCGCAAACAGTTCGATTGCAAGCAAGACCGCCGTCATACACTTGAGCATGCAGCAGATATCCCCCTGACAGCAAACAAAGCCAACAATTTTATATTATATAAAGTATACCATAATCGGTAAAAAGAACAATAAAAATATAAACAATTTTGGAACTTTTTTCTTGATTTGTTTACCGTTCATCCGGACAAATTTCGATGAAGCACCGCATGATATTGATGTTCGTTTTACTGCCGGATCTTTGCTCTGCGCGCGCCTCCAGAGACGTCATGCCGATATCTCGGGCTGAATGAAACGGAGGCGAAGCCGATGCGGCTTCGCCTCCTTGTGTTTTGTTTTATGCCGCCCGTACTTTGCGCAGGGCGAACGTCTGCTCCGTTATTTGACCGTGCAGGACAACGCGTTCGACCATCCGCCGTAGTAGGTCATGCCCTCGAACTCATGATACGAACGCACACGCACCCAGTAGGTCCCTCCGCTTGTCAGATTGCCGATCCATGTTTCATAGGTCGCAGCGTCCTTAACCCAAGTGTACTTCACGCCGGACGCAAAGCTCTCGTCCGTCGCATACTGGATCTGATATCCCGTAAAGTATTTGGAGCCTTCCCACTTGACCGTCATCCGCTTCGTGCCCGGCGTGACCGATTTCAGCGTGCGCGTGGTGATGCGTACCGTGGTGACCAGCGGACCGACCGTTCCGAGATTGTAGTTGTCGAACGCGCCGCCGATCGTCTGTCCCGTCACCGCGTCCGCATGCGGCTCAAAATACGCCTTGACGCCGTACTGATACCGCGTGCCGGCATAGACCTTGTGATCCGCGTCCGAGCCGTCCGTCCACGTCGTTTCGGTCGTATTGAACCAGCGCTCGAACGTCGTCCATGCGCTTCCGCGCGTATTGTTCCATGCGCGGCGGTAGACGATGTAGCCCGCGGCGCCTTCGACCGGCGCCCATGAGAGGCGGATGCCTTCGGCGGTATTCTCAACGGTCATTTCCTCCGTCGACCGGATATAGATCTTGAAAACCGCCCGCAGCGTGTAGTCCGAGCCGTCGTTGAACGTGACGTACGCAAACCCGGTGCCCGGCGCGGTGTTCTCCCGATACGCGACGTCGTAGCTATCCTCCGGCACGATCTCGCCCTCTGCGTTCTTCACAACGACCCGCGGCTCCTGTGCGCTGCCGTTCGCGATCACATACGGCGTCGCGCCTTTGAACTGCACATCCTCTGCGTTGAACTCGATCGTGTACTTGTT
Source organism: Bacillota bacterium (assembly GCA_016286445.1). Classification (GTDB taxonomy): domain Bacteria; phylum Bacillota; class Clostridia; order Christensenellales; family CAG-138; genus UBA3792. The sequence goes on along the minus strand of JAEESS010000022.1, from coordinate 12,325 downwards.
CAGCGTACTTGTATACGTTGCGGTATAGGTTGCATCCCCAGCGACCGGCACGACCTCCGGCGTCCAGCCCGCGAAGATGTAGGTATACTGCGCGGTCGCGGGCTTGGTCGGTTCCTCACCGGTGTATTCGGGCGTCTCGCCGTAGGCGATCAGCTCCTCCTGCAGCACCGTGCCGTCCTCGTTCACAAACGTGATCGTGTACTCGTTGACCGTACTTGTATAGACCGCCGTGTAGGTCATATCGCCGTTGGCCGCGGGCAGATCGTCCGTCAGTCCGTATTCGATCCCGTTTTCATCCTTCCATCCCGCAAAGGTATAGGTGTACTGCGCAGTCGCGGGCTTGGTCGGTTCCTTGCCGGTGTAGGCGGGCGTTTTGCCCAACAGGACTTCACCGCTCTGCAGCTCCGTGCCGTCCTCGTTTACGAACGTGATCGTATAATAGCACGGTTTGATCGTAAGCGTGCCCGGAACATAGGTGATCTCATAATTCCCGGTCACTGTGCCGGTCGCGTTGCCGATCACGGCATCGGACGGTTGGATCCTGCCCGGATAGGTGTCGGGCTCGGTTGCATCCCCGTCAAGAATGACGCTTGTCAGCTTGTCGTCGCCCTGCAAGCCTTCGACCGTGACCTTTTGGGCGATCTCGGCGGGGGTCGCATAGACCGTATCGCCCTCGCCTTGCTGGTAGCCGTTATAGATATATTCCTGATCGATTGCCGTGATCGTAAGCGGCGCCGGGATGATCCTGAAGCTCTGCCCCACGTCGGTGTTTTCATCGAAATTGCCCTTTCCCGTAACCGTAACGTAGGGGTTCGTACCGACGTTCACGTTGTTGAAATACTGCAGCGTATAATCGGTATCCTTTTCAAGAACCTTTCCGTTCCACGTCACCGTCGGTTCGGGGGTCAGCGCTTTGCCCTGATAGGTCTGATCGACGATCTCGGCGACCTCCGCCGCGGCAATGCTTGCGGGGTGGATCCTGAACGTCTTGCTCTTCGTGCCCATGCGAACGTCCGGCTCTTTGGTCACGCGGTCATGGAAGGTCACGGTCACCGTCGCCGTGCCCGCGTCGACGTTGTTCGCGTAGGTCAGCGAGTAGTCGGTACCGTTTATCAAAGTGACGTCCACGCCATCCAGCGTCAAGTCATTCCTGCCGAAGGTCAGCGTGATCTCCTCGCCGGTGTAGGTCTGATCGTCGATGTCCGAAATCAGAATCTCCTTGTAGACCGGAGTGACCGTCACGTCATGATCGGGCATCTTAAAGGTGGTCGTTAAGGCGTCGCCCTTCGCGAATTCCACGTCTTCCAGCATCTCCCACTGCAGGAAAGCGTACCCGTATTCCGCGTCGTCCGCCGTGATGGTCACGGTATCGCCCGCTTTGGCTGACGTCTTGTCCGCCGTACCGCCGACGACGGTGACGGTGTGCTCGACCGGGACGCCGATCTTCACCTCGGAGGCGTATGCATCGCCCAAAAGGTACTGCTCGCCGTTGTTCAGGGTGATGCTGTATGCAGAAATCGCCTTTGCACCGTTTGCCTTGGCGTGGACCGTACCGCTGTTGACCGTCATGGCGCCGTGTGCGTAGATGGCTTCGGACCCTTCGCCGGTATTCTCGACGTCCAGCGCGCCGCCCTCGACGGTGAGATAGCCGAAGAGAAAAAGTGCCATGCCGTTCTCACACTGCGCGCGCAGGGTAAAGTCCCCGTTCAGCGTCAGATTGCCCTCGTATACTGAGATCGCAGATGAGGCCGCACCGGTCACGCCGATCTCTGCGCTGCCGACGATCGTAAGGTCGATCCCATCTGCGGAGATGCCGACGCCGTTATAATTCTCGAGCTTATAATCGTTCAGCGTCAGGACGTTCCTGCCGTCGATGATCTCGAACTTCGCCGTGCCGTCCCCGAAGATATCGCCCTTGTTGAGATCGGTGACCTGTTCGTCGCCGACCCAGAGCGGGTATTGTTTGCCGATGAACACCTCGGAGGCGTATGCATCGCCCAAAAGGTACTGCTCGCCGTTGTTCAGAATGATGCGCGCATAAATCGCATTTGTGCCGTTTGCCTTGGCGTGGACCGTACCGCCGTTGACCGTCATGGTGCCTGGAATACTGATGGCTCCATTCCCTTCGTAAGTATTCTCGACATCCAGCGCGCCGCCCTCGACGGTGAGATTGCCGACGACAACAAGTGCCGCGCCGGTCTGTCTGTCTGCGCGCAGGGTAAAGTCCCCGTTCAGCGTCAGATTGCCGTTTACAGCGATTGCAGATGCGGTCACGCTGATCTCTGCACTGCCGACGATCGTAAGGTCGATCCCGTCTGCGTAGATGCCGCTGCTGTTATAATTCTCGAGCTTATAACCGTTCAGCGTCAGGACGTTCTTGCCGTCGATGATCTCGAACTTCGCCGTGCCGTCCCCGAAGATATCGCCCTTGTTGAGATCGTTGACCTGTTCGCCGCCGACATAGAGCGGGTATTGTTTGCCGATGAACACCTCGGAGGCGTTTGCATTGCCCGAAAGGAACGCCTCGCCGTTGTTCAGGGTTATGCCGTCTCTCGCAGAAATCGCCTTTGCACCGTTTGTCTTGGCATGGACGGTGCCGCCGTTGACCGTCATGCGGTCATATACGTAGATGGCATTCCTCCCTTCGCCGGTATTCTCGACGTCCAGCGCGCCGCCCTCGACGGTGAGATAGCCGTAGACATCAAGCGTCGCGCCGGTCACACTCTGCGCGCGCAGGGTAAAGTCCCCGTTCAGCGTCAGATTGCTCTCGTATACTGAGATCGCAGATGAGACCGCACCGGTCACGCCGATCTCTGCGCTGCCGACGATCGTAAGGTCGATCCCGTCTGCGGAGATGCCGTTGCCGTTATAATTCTCGAGCTTATAACCGTTCAGCGTCAGGACGTTCTTGCCGTCGATGATCTCGAACACGATCTTGCCGTCACAGTAGCTGCCGTTCTGCGACAGATCGATATCTGTGCCGCCGACCGCAAGGGATCCTTCGTCCGCTGCCTTTGCCGCGCCGACCGGCAGCAGCACAAGGACCATGAAAAGCGCCAAAAGCGCCGCATAAAGCCGCCTCGTTCCGTTCCGTTTCATATGCAAAAACCCCCTTATGTGATTTCTGTTTTCCCGATTATATATTGTATCACATCCTCTGCCCGCGCGCAAGGGAAAGATTGCCGCGGCAAGGGGGATGTCGACAACCCTCCCGGCTCGTTCCTCGCCACCCTCCCTTTTAACACTTCGCTTCGTTGCTTCGGTAGATCGCGCGCTTCCTGCGCGTACCATCCACAGGGAGGGCAAGATTGTGCCGCTGCGCGGGCGATTTGCGGGCATGATGCCGCTTTGGTTGACACCTCATCACCGCCTTCGGCGGAGCTTCTCCTCAAGGAGAAGCCTCTGTATATATGCACCCAAAGCCTTCCCCCTGTGGATGGTACGCAAATCAAAAGCCCTCCTTGTGTAAAGGAGGGAGGATCGCGAAGCGAGACGGGAGGATTGTCGATGCGTTACGCCCACGGACATGACAATCCCCCAGTCGGCCTACAGCCGACAACCCCTTTACACAAGGGGGCCTCTGTACATGCGCACCCAAAGCCTTCCCCCTGTGGATGGTACGCGTACGAAGCGCGCGATCTACCGCAGCAACGAAGCGAAGGGAAGTGTGTACGCCGTAGCGTGAGCGAAGGCGGATGAGGTGTTTTCACGCTCCGAAGGTGCAATGCCGCTGTGCAACGCACATGAGAAGGCTCAAAAGCAGGGAAATCCCCCTGATCCACGGATCATTGTTTCGGTTCGTTTTCATCATTTTCCCTCCGTGCTGGTTCTGTTCGGTTTTGGTTTGTTTGCGATCAACACTGCGCTTCACAAAGAATGCCGTCGGACCGGCGGCGATCTCGGCAAACGAGTCCGGCATCAGCTCCTCGGCGTCCTCGATGCTCTGCATAAAGCCGTACAGGAACGGAACAAGCTCCTCCCGATACCGTTCAAAAAGGACGGGAAAGCAATCGCCGAAAAACTCCGTGATTTCGCAAAAGCGGTCGGATATCCGGCTGTTTCCCGCTTTCCTTCCGGATTCCTTCTGTCCGAACAATCGCATGAGAGCACTCTCCTGTTTACGTCCGGATCGTGAACCGCGTTCTGTTTCCGGAATGCTGCGAAGCGGTGAACGAAAAGGACCCGTGATCCCGATCCTTCGGTTTGCATGCAACGGGGCGAAGCCTTTTGGCTTCGCCCCTGTGTTTTTTGATTTACGGAATATCCGGCGTCCTGCTGTTGCGGCTGCCCGTGACCGCGTCGACATTGTTAAGAATGATGATCTCCGTCTCTGCGTGTTCGTATGGTTCCGCCGCCCCAATACGGATATAGCGGTTTGTATCAATGAACGGTCCTGTCTTTTTGTTTCTCAGCTGCAAAGCGGTATCGTCGGTATCGCTTCAAGCCTTGCATCAATCCCCGCTGAACATTGCTTCATAGTCCGCCAGCGATTTGCCGCCGTTGATATCGAACGCTTTGTCCGTCGCGTACTGGGAAACGCCGGAAAAGGTCACGCTCTTCACGGTCAGCGGCCGGATGACAGCCGCAATGTTGGGATCGTCGTCGACGTCCACGTATTCCTGGAAGGTAACCTCATATACGAACGGTCCCTTCTCCAAAGTTGCCCAGGAGAGCTGCTCCTGCGTGCTGAAGCCGTTGCTGCCCTGCGGCACGAAGCCCATATCCAAAAGCTCCTGACCGGTCTTGCCCGCCAATGCGTCGAGATCGCTCTGAGAAAGCAGGACCTCGGAAAGGTTGATGATCGTTTTGATGGGCAGATCCTTCATCAGCGCTTTTTCCTGCTCCTCCATTGTCTTGTCGAAAAAGTCGATGGCGTCCAGCTTCTCCGCCACGTCCTGCGGGACGTCCGTTTCCACGCGGTAGTATCCGTCTTCCGCTTTGAAGGCCCGGATATACGTGCCTTCCTCGACGACGGAGCCCCAGAATTCATACTCCCAGATGTCGCCTAAGGTCTTCCATTGGGTCAGATCGACCGAGGAAGACGCCGGAGCGTCGGATTCATTCTTCTTAGTGCAGGCCGCAGCGCTGAGGATCAGCAGGGCAATCAGTAAAACAGTCAATACTTTCTTCATATTTTGAATCTCCTTTTATAGGTGTTTCTGTATCGTCAGGACGTTTTGTCCGAATTTGTATGCATAGTCCATGCTGTCCATGGTCTTCTTCACCAGAAAGATGCCCAGCCCTCCGATCGGTCTGTCCTCTGCGGAAAGGGTCACGTCCGGGTCTTTCTTTTCCAGAGGGTTATAGGGCATGCCCTTGTCCAGGAAGGTCAGGGTCGCCGTTTTTGACGCCTGCTCGTATCCGAACCGCACGGTTACTGGACCGGTCCCCGGCGCATAGGCGTATTGCGCGATGTTCGCCATGATCTCGTCGATCGCCACGCCGATCTGCATCTTGGCCTTCGGCGGGCAGTCGACCGCGTCCAGCTCCGCTTCGACGAACCCGGCCACCGCGGAGATGTTTTCGACCGTGGCTTCCACGGTCAGCTCCTTCACGGGCGCCGCCGCCTTTGGACCCTTATATTCGAGACAGAGCATGGTGAGATCGTCAAACTGCTCTGCCTCCTGTACAAAGTCGTCCACCGCCCGGCGCACGCTGCGCAGGATCGCCTCCGGCGCTTCGTCCTTAGCGTCGTTCAGCGCGGCGACCATGCGTTCGGAACCGAAGAGCTCGTTTTCCGCGTTGCTCGCTTCGGGCACTCCGTCCGTATAGACGAAGATCTTTGCTCCCGGCGTCAGCTGTACCTCATACTCCCGATACCGGACGCCGCTCATGCCGCCGATCACAAGACCGTGCTTATCCTTCAGCAGGGCAAAGTCGCCGTCGGGCTCCTTGATCACCGGGTATTCGTGCCCTGCGTTTGCCGCCGTGAGCCTGCCGGTGGAGATCTCTAAGATCCCCAGCCATACGGTGACGAACATCTGTTCCTGATTGTTCGAGCAGATCGCCTCGTTGGTCTTGGTCAGGGTCGCCGCCGGACCGTGCCCCAGCATCGCGCAGCTCTGCAGGATGATCTTGGAAGCCATCATGAACAGCGCTGCCGGCACGCCCTTTCCGGACACGTCGGCGATGACCAGTCCCAGATGGTCCTCGTCGATCAGGAAGAAATCGAAGAAATCGCCGCCCACTTCCTTGGCGGGATCCATGGACGCGTAAAGCGCGAACTCCGGCCGGTCGGGGAAAGGCGGGAACAGATGCGGGATGAACGCCGCCTGAATGCGGGTCGCGAGAGACAGCTCCGTGCTGATGCGTTCCCGCTCGGCGGTGATCTGCGTGATATCCGAGATGTAGGTCTCGATCTGCTCCTCCATCGTGTCGATGGACTTTGCCAGCTGCCCGATCTCGTCCTTGTTGCGGATGGCGTTCTGCAACTTCTGCGCGGACGCCGTATTCTCCCGGGAGAACCGCGCCGCCTCCTCCGTGATCAGGTTGACGGGATGCAGCAGCACCCGATGCAGGTATAAGCTCTGTCCCAGGATCACGAGCAGCACCAGCGTCACGACGGCAAGCGCGATCTTGTTGAGGAAGGTGCTGCGTACGCCGGCGAGGATGTCCATCTGCCGCTGCACGCAGAGGATCCCCTTCACGCTACCGTCGGACCCCTTGAGCCCGATCATGGCGGTGATGTGCGAATCGGTCTCGATGTTGCCCTTGTCCCGGATCACCAGTTCCCGGTCCGCTTCCAGCTCGTAGAGCGCACGGTATTTCTCGCGGTACTCGTCGTTGGTGGTGTCCCGCACGAAGCCGAACTCGTACTTGGTATATGAACTGTCGTGGTCGATGGTGGAAAAGAGAAAGGTGATATGCCGATAATCCGACCGGTCGGGCTCGATCACATAGATGAAGGTTGACCCTGACGTGTTGCACAGATGGTCCAGCCGATCCCATACCTCCGTGTATGCAGGGGTAACGCCGCCGCTTTGGGCGTATTCGTCTATTTTATCGGCGTCTACGAGCTCAGCAGCCGTCTGCGCCGTCAAAAAAGCCCCCTCCGCGTACTGATTCAGCAGCGCGTCGGTAAAGGTCCGATAACCGATGATGCCGACGACCACGGAAAACAGCACCAGCAGCAGTATGATGCCGGCTATGCTTTTGACGGTAATGTGTTGACGCAGCCACTTCATGGAATCCTCTTTTTACTTTCCCGCGCAATACTCATTCGACGGTCAGAATGTCCGCAAAACCGGTGACCTCGAAGATCTCCAGGATCATTTCATTCACATGGATCACCTTCATAGAGCCCTGCCTGTTCATCGTCTTCTGCGCCGCAAGCAGCACGCGAAGCCCTGCGGAAGAAATATAATCGAGCTTCTCAAAATCGAAGGTCAGCTCCTCCACGCCCGCAAGCGCGTCGTTCAGAACCGTCTCCAGTTCCGGCGCGGTCGTCGTGTCCAGCCGTCCTTCGAGGGCGATCGTCAGCATTTTTTCATTTTTGATTTTATGAATCGTCATTGCTTTGCTCCTTTTCTCCCGAAACGGGTTATTTGATGATGTATTGTTCACAGTCGTGATGATCGGACAGTCGCGAGATCAGTATTGATAGCGCGGACGATAATGCCGCAGCACGATGACGGTAATGATGAGGCTGATCGCTTCCGCCGCCGGCCATGCCAGCCAAAGTCCGGTTCCGCCGAACAGGGCGGTGAGCCCGTAAAGGCAGATAACGAGCACCACAAAGGTGCGCACAAAGGAGAGAAGCCCCGACACCAGACCGTTGGAGAAGGCGGTGAACAGTCCCGAACCGAAAATGCTGATCCCGACAAACAGACAGGCAGGCAGGGACAGCAGCATGCCGTTTTCCGCAATCGTATAGAAGTCCGAACCCGGAGAGAAGAAGATTCCGACGATCGGTCGCCGCAGGAAAAAGAGCAGTACCATCGTCACGAAACCGAGCACAAGGCTCCATAGCATACTCAGTCGGTAGACCCGCTTTCGCATCTCGACATTACCGCTTCCGTAGTGGAAGGAGAACACCGGCTCCACCGCCGAAGTAAAGCCCATAAACACCATCATGATAAAGGTCTGCACATATGTGACCACCGTCAGCGCGCTGATGCCGACATCCCCGTAACAGCGGAAAACAAGATGGTTCTGGATCAGGATCGTCACGCCCTGGGCGAGATTGGATACCATATCCGAAGAGCCGTTAAAGCAGACCTGTCCGATCTCTTTCAGATTCGGCTTTGCCAACTCCAGTTTGTAAGAGCTTTTCTTTGCCAGCACATAAAACCAAACGGCATAGACGATGGTACTGCAATATCCAATCACCGTGGCGATGGCAGCGCCGCGGATCCCCATGTGCAGATGCTTCATGAACACATAGTCCAGCACGCAGTTCAGCACCCCGCCCACGATAATGACCAAAGCGGCAACTACCGTTTTACCTTCACCGATGATGAGAATCCCAAGCTCCGATTGCAGCAATATGGCAATAGAGAAAGCGCTCAGAGTCATGTAATAGGGACGCAGATACTCGATGGTCCCGTCCGTTGCGCCGCACAGGCGCATGATGGGGTCCGCAAACACAAGGCAGACTGCGGTAAAGACGATGCCCAAAAGCACGGTGAAGACGATAATCCGCGAGAAGCTTTCGCCCGCTTCTTTCCGCCGTCCTTCGCCGACCTTCTTTACAATGATCGCATTACCGCCGGTGCCGATCATGACGCCGGCTGCGATGAACAGCGAGATGACCGGATAGAAAAGATTGACGGCAGAAATCGCCTCATCACCCACAAATCGCTCAATAAACAGACCGTCGACCATCTGGTATACGGCGATGAATACAAAGGTGAAAATGCTGGGCGCAACGAATTTCAGCAGCGACCAAAAGCGAAAATTTTGGGAAAGCTCCTGCTCCTGATTGGAATGGTGATTGTCTGCCATCGGTTACGCCTTTCTGCTGAAGATTCCTTTGACAATCTGAAAGAAGTTCCGCTTATCGGCAAGCTTCGCCTTGATCTCTCCGATGGTAATATCGGACTGGGAGTTGTGTGTAGCAAGCGTTTGGGCTGTCTTCACATACAGATCCTTGAATTTCTCAATGCTGCTGTCCTCATAACGGCTGGCGGCATAGTCGATCATCAGCTGTAGCCCGTCGGCACCGTCCAAAATTTCCATATCCAGAATGGTCTGACTGGCAGCCTGGTTCTGACGGACGTCAACAGTCTCGACGTCAAATCCCTCCATACCGCCCATGTCGCGAATATCCTGCTGGTAAAGCAGATAGGCGGACTCGCCGTTTGCAACCTGATTGCGGCTGTCCACATAGGGATAACAGCTATGCTCAATGCCCTTCTGCACCTGCTCGTGAACGTCTGCAAAGACATTGCGAATGGTGTCGCCGTCATGGAAGCGAATGCCGATCGGTAAGTCGCGGAACAGCAGACCGACGCTTGTCATGTTCTGCACGTCCTCGCGTCCGTTATAGATCCAGCTTAACTTCACGTCGGGGGCGTTGTTGTAAACGGAGATAGCGAGAGCCGCGACGGTAATGAAAAACTCATTGCGGCTGATCTTGTATGCGCGCTCCACGGCATTCATCTGGGGCTGTTCCAACCCCAGAGAGGTGAACAGCTCGCCCATTGAATTCTCGCGGCTCATATGGTCGATGTTCGGATAGGAGGACCACTCCACGTTGTCGTAGCGATCCTCGAAGTATTTCCGGCTTTCCTCATAAAACGCCGTGTTTACCGCATCCTCCCGGCGCTGCAGCATCAGATAATAGTAATCCGGATCGATCGGCGCACCCATCAAAGCCTTGCCGACGCTGCCTAAGAATACTTTCAGACTGGTCCCGTCAAACACGGTGTGGTGGACATCAAAAAACGCATAGATCGCCTTTTCCGTCTCAAATACACGGCAGCGATATAACCGTCCTCCGACGATCTTGAACGGATAAACCAGCGTATCCTTTACAAAACGAAACTCAAATTCCGAGAGTTTCTCTACCGAAACGGGATGGAAGATTTCCGGCGTATAGCGCTGTACCAGTTCACCGTCATCGTTATAACCGAAGGTGGTAAGCAGGGCAGGATGCGCCTTGACGGCAGTCTCCATAGCATCGGCCAGCATCCGGGAATCAAACATTTCCTTGCTCAGCTTCATCACCGAGAACAGATTGTACATGGTCGAATTGGGCGTATAAAGCTGATAATCGATCATGTAGAGCTGTTCGGTGGTCAGGGGATGCTCTTTTTCCATCGAGGCTGCGTTCTTTTCATCCGGATCGCCGTCGCTGTTTTGGAGCTGCTCCTCATAGAGCTTTGCGATCTTCTCCGGGGTGCGCCCGCGGAAAACGATACCCGCATTCAGCCCGGGCAGCGTCTCTTCGCATGCGGTGATGAGCTCGATGGATCCCAGAGAGTCGCCGCCCATCTCGTAGAAATCGTCATGGATGCCGATCCGGGAGAGCTTCAGGACCCGCGCCATCGCTTCGCAAAGCGTTTTTTCCACGTCGTTGGTCGGAGCGGCATAGTCTTCCATGAAGTCCTCGATGTTGGGCTTCGGCAGCGCCTTGCGATCCAGCTTGCCCGTCGCCTTCAGCGGTACGGAGTCGATATGCATATAGTAGGAGGGGATCATGTAGTAGGGCAGACGCTTCATAAGCTCCTGCCGCAGCGCGGTCGGATCCACCTCGACGTCCGCGGTATAGTAGGCGCACAGGAAGCTCTTGCCGTCTTCGTCAAAGCCTCTGGCGGCAGCCCAGTCAATGCCCAGCGCCTGCTTGACGGCGGCTTCGATCTCGGCAGGTTCAATGCGGTTGCCGTTGATCTTGATCATATCTCCGCTGCGGCCCAGCAGGATCAGGTTGCCGTTTTCGTCCTTTCGCGCAAGGTCGCCGGTGTGATACAGTCCGCCGCGGAACGCGTTTGCCGTCTCCTCCGGCAGATTGATGTAGCCGCGGACGTAGGGGTTTACGAAGCACAGTTCGCCGGTCTCGCCGTCCGCGACTTCGTTTCCGTTTTCATCCAGCAGATGCAGCTCCGTCTCCACCTGGGGATGACCGATAGGGCAAACCTCATAGGGCTTGTCGATCTTGAAGAAACCCACCGCAAAGCCGCTCTCGCTGGCGGCGTAGATGTTGATGAGGTCGAGGTTCTTGTTGTAGAGATTGTTCGCGGGCTCGCTGCCGACGAACAGCATCCGCAAAAACGGACCGGTCTGGTTGCCCAGCTTTCTGACGTAGGACGGCGTCAGGAAGGTAATGGTGATCCGCTTCATGAGGAAGAACTTCGCAAGCGCGCTCGGGTTCTTGATCGTGGCGTATGAGACGATGTAGTTCTTGCCGCAGTATACGTTCAGCGCGGCAAGGATGACGATGACCGTTGCGACAAAGTTCATCGGCGCCAACGTCGCCAGGCGGTCGTTCTCGTTGAAGGGACACTGACCGTCGATGCGGATGGAATCGATGGCGCGCTGCAGATTGCCGTATTCATGAAGGACGCCTTTGGGATTTCCGGTGGTACCGGAGGTGTAGATGGCGTAGGCAACGGCATGCTCGTCAAGCGGCTCATGACCGGAAAGACCGTCCGTATGCATGACTTCTTCCCAGTTCGCCGCACTCAGCTCGGCTTTGCAGCCGCAGTTTTCGCGGATATAGTTGATGCGTTCCGGGGCATAGGTGTCCTCCACCAGCGCCCATGCCGCGCCCGCCTTCCAGACGCCCACCATGGCGACCACGGGCAGAACGCCGCGCGGCAGATTGATCAGTACAAAGTCCTCTTTGCCGATCCCCTTCGCCTTGAGCCAGGCATAGACGCGTCCGGTCATTTCGTCAAATTGCGCGTATGTAAGCCCCTTCGAATGCGCGTCGTCGAACAGGATGGCGGCATTGGGGTTTTTGGCTGTATAGTCCTGCAGCTTGTCCAGAATAAAATCCATATCGATCCCTCACTTCAGTAAAATTAATTTTGATTAAATGACACGAACATCTTTTTTCAAGAAAAACAGCGGTTTGCGCGGAGTGATCCAAAGATATATCATCCGGAGCGTCCGGCGCGGCTCGTCTGCCGTTCCCATACCGCAAGCCCGCTGCGTTTCCGCGTCCGTTACATCTCCTGGTGGAGCTTGCGGAACTTCGGAGACTTGGAATCAAGCATCCGGAAGCTCTCCTCCGACGGGATATCGTTCTTGCCGGAATCGATGTAGTTTCTCAGCACGCCGACCAGCACGAACGGCTTGATAAAGACCGAGTGGATGATCGCCCACATGATGATCCCGATGAGCGCCGCGAAAGCGATGGGCAGCGTTTTGGGATTGCTGAGGA
>JAEESS010000082.1 GCA_016286445.1 Bacillota bacterium | reverse complement strand
CGGAACGCGCTCTTGATGTCCGCGTCCGAGGCGCTCTTATCGACCCCGAGCACCTCGTAGTAATCTCTCTTGCTCTCCATTTAGTACCTCACGATCGGGCAGGTACGCGCCTGCCCGATCCGTTCCTTATGAGATTGTGTTGTTTCCTCAGTCGACGACCGTGTAATCCGCGTCGACCACGTCGTCCTTCGGCGGCTGCTGACCTGCGTTCGGATTCGGCTCCGCGCCCGGCTGCTGCTGCGCCTGCTGCTGATAGATCTTGCCGAAGACCTCATAGCTCACGTTCGTGCACTTCTCGGTCTCTTCCTTGATCCTCGCGTCGTCGGTGCCTTCAAGCGCTTTCTTGAGGTCCGCGACTGCAGCTTCGACTCTGGACTTGTCGCTTGCGTCGATCTTATCGCCGAGCTCGCGCAGCGTCTTTTCGGTCGTGTAGACGAGCTGGTCTGCGTGGTTGCGGTTCTCCGCCGCTTCCTTGCGCTGCTTATCCTCTGCCGCGTAGCGCTCCGCTTCCGCGACTGCCTTCTTGATCTCGTCCTCGTTGAGATTCGTGGACGCGGTGATCGTCACCTGCTGCTGGTTGCCCGTGCCGAGATCCTTTGCGGAGACGTGCACGATGCCGTTCGCGTCGATGTCGAACGTGACCTCGATCTGCGGAACGCCGCGGGGCGCCGGCGCGATGCCTGCGAGCTGGAATCTGCCGAGGCTCTTGTTGTACTGCGCCATCTCGCGCTCGCCCTGCAGAACATGGACTTCAACGCTCGTCTGTCCGTCTGCCGCGGTCGAGAAGATCTGGCTCTTCTTGGTCGGGATGGTCGTGTTGCGCTCAATGAGGCGCGTGAACACGCCGCCGACGGTCTCAATGCCGAGCGACAAAGGCGTGACGTCGAGGAGCAGGATGTCCTTGACCTCGCCGCCGAGCACGCCGCCCTGGATCGCTGCGCCGATCGCGACGCATTCATCGGGGTTGATGCCCTTGAACGGCTCTTTGCCGGTAATATTCTTGACCATCTCCTGCACCGCCGGGATACGGGACGAACCGCCGACGAGGATGACCTTGTTGATATCGCTGTTGCTTAACCCTGCGTCCGACATCGCCTTCTGTACGCAGACGCGCGTCTTGTCGACGAGGTCCGCGGTCAGCTCGTTGAACTTCGCGCGGGTGATCGTGCAGTCGAGGTGCAGCGGACCGGCGGGACCCTGTGTGATGAACGGGATGTTCACGTTGCTCTGCGTCATGCCGGAAAGCTCGATCTTTGCCTTCTCCGCCGCTTCCTTCAGTCTCTGCAGCGCCATCTTGTCCTTTCTGAGGTCGATGCCGTTGTTGCGCAGGAAGTCGGATGCGATGTAGTCGATCAGACGCTGGTCGAAGTCGTCGCCGCCGAGACGGTTGTTGCCCGCGGTTGCAAGCACTTCAAAGACGCCGTCGCCGATCTCAAGGATCGAGACGTCGAACGTGCCGCCGCCGAGGTCGTAGACCAGGATCTTCTGGTTGGTCTCCTTATCGAGACCGTACGCCAAAGATGCCGCCGTCGGTTCGTTGATGATACGGAGCACTTCGAGACCCGCGATTCTGCCCGCGTCCTTCGTTGCCTGACGCTGGCTGTCGGTGAAGTACGCCGGCACGGTGATGACCGCCTGCGTGACGGTCTCGCCGAGGTACGCTTCCGCGTCCTGCTTCAGCTTCTGCAGGATCATTGCGGAGATCTCCTGCGGCGTGTAATCCTTGTCGTCGATGTGGACTTTGTAGGACGAACCCATCTCACGCTTGATCGAGGAGACGGTCCGGTCCGGATTCGTGATCGCCTGACGCTTTGCGATGGAGCCGACGAGACGCTCGCTGCCCTTGAACGCAACGACGGACGGGGTGGTTCTTGCGCCTTCCGCGTTGGGGATGACGACGGGATCGCCGCCTTCGAGGATCGCGACGCAGGAATTGGTGGTGCCCAAGTCAATACCGATAATCTTACTCATATCTTTATACCTCCGAGTTCTTTGAAGATTTTACTTTTTATTCTATGCAAGCAAGTCCTAAATACTTGTTTTTGCCTTATTCGCTGACCTTCACCATGCTGTGGCGAATGATCTTTTCTTTTACCTTGTAGCCCTTTTGGAAGGTCTGCACGATGTTGCCGCTTTCGAGTCCCTCGACCGCTTCGGTCATCACCGCGTTGTGCAGTTCGGGATCGAACGCGCCGTCCGACGGGATCTCTTCGAGCCCTTCCTTTTTCAGGAGCTCGGCGAACTTCTTATGCACGAGCTTCACGCCGTCCGCCCAGCCTTCCGCCTTTTCATCGCTTTCCGCGACCCGGTCGAAATCGTCCAGCACCGGCAGCAGCGCTTTGATGCAGTCGCGCTTGCCCTCGTCATAGCTGTCCGCACGGACTGAGGCGTTCCGTTTGCGGAAGTTGTCGAAATCCGCCTGGTTGCGCTGCAAAAGCGCGATCGTGTCGTCCAGCTTTTTCTGCAGCTCGTCGATGTGTTTCTTGACCGCAGTAAGCTCCTCCTGCGTCATCGTGACGACGTCCGGCGTCTGCTCTTCGGTCTGCTGCTCCTCCGCGATCTTGTCGGTCGCTTCGGGCTTTTGTTCCGCTTCATGCGGCTTGTTCTTCCTGGAAGCCAAGTTCCTACTCCTCCTTCAAAAACGTTTGCAGGACCGTACCGAGGTTGGTCTGCACATTTTTCAAAATACTCAGCACGCGGGCGTAGTCCATGCGGGTCGGTCCGATCACGCCGAAGCTGCCGACCGGCGTCCCGTTCACGCGATAGCTCGCGGTGACCACGCTGCAGTCCTGAAAGCCTTCCTGTTCGTTCTCGCTGCCGATCGTGACCGTGAACTCCATGCTCGACGCCTTTTTCAGCATCCGGTACATATCGTCCTTCTGCTCGACGGTCGCAAGGAATGTCTTTGCTTTCGATACATCGCTGTACTCCGGATATTCCAGCATGTTCGTCGCGCCGGAAAGCTCGACCATGCGCCGGTCGCTCGACTGGTTTTCGCAGAGCGCGGCAAGCAGCGATTCGACAAAATCGGCTCTTGTGGAAAGCTCGCCGCCAAGCTCGCGTACAAGCTTCGACGAGACCGTCGACATCCGGCAATCACTGAACCTTGCGGTGATCGCCTTAGAGATGCGGTCCAGCTCCTCGGGTCCGATGTCCTCCGGAACGTCGATGACTGTGTTCTGCGACACGCCCGCGTCGGTCACGACGACCGCAAGCGCCTTGCCGACCGTCAGCGGGATCAGCTGCAGATGACGGAGCCGGTTTGTGCCGATGTCCGGCATCATGACGAGCGCCGTATAGTGCGTGATCTCCGAAAGCGCCTTTGCCGTGGAGCGCAGCACCGCGTCGACGCCGTGGACATGCTCGCGGAAGTATCCGTACAGGAGCTTGGACTCCTCATCCGAAAGATGCGCACGCTGCATCATCTGATCGACGTACAGGCGGTATGCCTTCTCGGACGGAATGCGCCCCGCGCTGGTGTGCGGCTGTGCAAGATAGCCCAGCGTTTCGAGGTCCGCCATCTCGTTGCGGATCGTCGCGGACGACCATTTGCTGTTCTGGCTCAACGACTTCGAGCCCACCGGGCTTGCCGATAGAATGTACTCGTCAACGATCGCACGCAGGATCTGCAGCTTTCTTTGATCCAGCTCCATGCGATCGCCTCCTTTCCTTTAGCACTCCGTTTGTTCGAGTGCTAATCACTATGCATAAGATACCACTATCATGCGCATTCGTCAAGTGAACTTCGGGGCAACAATGTGAAACAAAAGTGAAATCTCGTCGGAGCGTGCTCAACTCTGTTCACGACGATGCTTGTGACAGCATCCGTATCATCCGTTTCGCGAAAGCATTGTCGTTCACCCGTTTCGCCGCCCCTCCTCTCCGCAAAAGGTCGCGCTCGGTACGCCTGTTCATTTGTAAACGCATTCACAACGGCGTACTGTCGCTACCAACCTTTTGCGGCTTTTCACAAGGAAACCTCATCCACCGCAAGCGGTCCCCCTTCCCCATGCTGTACGCATGGGAAGGCTTTTGGATGCGTGCAAAGAGGCTTCTCCCCCTTTAGGGTGGAGAAGTTGTCAACGAAGTTGACTGATAAGGGGGGCGTATCTTGATTTTTTCCTCCATCATTTGATAAAATTGCCGCATGCATCCGACAATTCGGCGTCCCCGATTGTATGTATAGTGAAAGGAGGGCAAGGCAATATGAAGAATCCTTTGTTGCGTACGGACAAAGAGATTACGGAGCTCTATGCGCGCCATAAAAGCACGGTCTACCGCGTCTGCTTTGCTTACCTCAAAAACCCCGCCGATACCGAGGACGCCGTTTCGGAGACCTTTATCCGGCTGATCAAGAGCGCTCCCGCGTTCGAGAGTGCAAAACACGAAAAGGCATGGCTCATCCGCACCGCGTCGAACGTGTGCAAAAACCAGTTGAAGCATTGGTGGCGAAGGCGTGAGGACATCGAGCGTTTTTATGATCTTCCCGACAGGGAAAGGATCGAAACAAACGATGTTCTGGAAGCTGTCCTGGCTCTCCCAAACCGGTACAAGGCCGCCGTGTATCTGTATTATTACGAGGGTTATACCGGCGCGGAGATTGCAGGGATTCTCAAAAAGCCGCAATCGACCGTCCGCAATCATCTGCGCGAGGCGCGCGCAATTCTCAAAGAAAGGTTAGGTGACGATTTCGATGAAAAATGACTGTATCGTTGCTGCATGGAACACGATCGAACCGAGCGGCGCGCAGGATGCGCGGATGCTTTCCGCGATCCTCTCGGCAAACCGTTCCGAACACAAGAGAAAGGAGAAAAGGATGCTGCATACAAAAAAACTGCTGATCCCCGCCGTCTGTCTGGTGCTGCTTGCCGTCGTCGGCGTTACGGGGATCCGACTGAATTGGTTTACCGCAAGCCGGGAACCCATAGAAGCGGAAAGCGAGGGCGCGCCGGTCAACGAAACGGAATGCAAAGTGCCGAACCCCATTCTGGATGAAGAACTCGACGCCGCGTTCGGGTACCTGTTCCCGACCGAGATCGAAGAAGGGTATGCTCTGACTGAGGACGGCTTCAATTTATACAGCGACGGCGCCGATGCGCTTCACACCAAGCATCGCGTATTGAAGGCAACCTATTACAACGAAGAATTGAACGATACGCTGCTTATCGAGGTCGCGCCGAACACCTATTTCGGCGGATACCTCAAAAACACGCCTTACGGCGTCGTGCAATACGGAGACCCGCAGACCGACGGGACACGGTCCTCCATGATCTTTTTCGAGAACGACGGGATCACGATCCTATACCAGTTCGGAAAAACGGATATAGCCGCAATGGACGCGGAAACCGCCGAGCGCTTCTACGCCATGGTCCACTCGGCAAGATACTTCTACCGCGTCTCACCTGACGAAAGCGAGGAAAACGACGAAATTGATATTGACGGATAATGCGCTACTTTATGATAACAGCCGCCCGGTCGGACGGCTGTTGTTATCTGTAAAAATGTATAACGCATAAATAGTATCAGGGAAACAAATCGCGATTCGAAACATATTTACCAAAATAACATAACTATTTTGCAATAATCTGATAATATGCATATATAGTTGATAGAATCATGTTCTGTCAGAATCGGAGAGGTTTATCCCATGAATGCAAAACGCGGATTATGCTTTGTTCATTGCCTGTGTCTGCTCCTTGCCGCAGGATTCGGCTGTGTGCAGTCATCTGTACAAACACAACCGTCATCCGAAGCAGTTGACTGTACGCCGGAAGCCGTCGACCGACAGGACGCTGATCCTGTTTCGCCGACGCCGCTGTATGAGGGAGACGGATTGAAAATCTATTATGCCTCCCGTCTGGGTCAACCCGGCATTTGTGCGGAAGCACAAAGCTGGGGCCATACGTATTCCAGATTTCAGCGTCTTCCTTTTACCGAAGGACTGACCGAGCTCGTTTTTACCGGGATCGAAACAAAGTCCGACGGGGATCGGGCAGAAGCATTTGTGTATCTCCGTTATCTCGATAACACGGGAACGGAGCGGATCATCTGCGCCGATCACAGTGCGCCCGAATACACGGTGGTATATCCCCTGTCAACGGAAGCCGGGCTGGAGCTAAGCGAAGAACAGCGTGGGCTGTTCGACGATCTGCTTTTGATCGGGTATCACTATGAGAGCGTTTATGCAGAAGCAAACAGGTTACCCGATCCGGATGAATGGGAAAGCCTGTGTCAAGAATGTATACTGGGCGCTCTCTTTTATAACTATGGGGACGCTCTTCCTCCCTACCTGCACGGAGAAGGGACGATACAGAACCAATTCGGCGATAAAGGCGCCATTGTCTCGCAAAAGGAGCTTGAAGACTTCTTCCAAAGCACGGTCGGACGTCCGTGTATGATACCCGACGGGCAATACGCGGATGATGAGGATACATGGAAAGATTTACCGGCAGGAATGATTCCGCTGCTTCCGTCGGATTATGTCTGTAAAGGGCATGTTCAGCAGGCGGTTATGGAACCGGACGGAACCATTTGCCTGTATGGTTACAGAAGCGGGTTTGAGGTGATGTATGAAAGCGTGATCTGCCGCATTCGCCCTGTCGACGGCTATCTGGGCGGTCAGGTGATATCTACGGAGATCTGCCCCGTATACTACATGCATGAGGATCCTTCGATAACGCTTTTATCTTTCGATCAATAAAACACCTCATGCTTGATTACAGAGAGAATGAATTGCCTGACGGAATGAATTGACGCAAAACGTCATGAATTGCGGCAAGCCGCATAAAGAATGCTATCGCAAAAAATCGATCAGCCGCCGTTCGCGAAAGTCCTTAAGGATGGAATCGAGATGATCCATGCCCAAAGGAGTGAGGCACAGATAGGCGGGATCGGAACGGTCCCAGAAGCCGAAGCGGTCGTTCTTGTCATAGGCTTCCTTGTAGGTCTCGATCACGTCGCAGCCGAAGCGATCGGAAAATGCCGCGCGGTCGATACCTTTCACGAGGCGCAGCCCGAGCATGACCGACTCAAACATTTGCTCAAAGGTATTCGTGATGATCCGCTCCGCGCGCGGGAGCTTGCCCTTGTCGAGCTTTTTAAGATACGCCGGAATGCTGCTTTCATTTGAAAACCGTACCCAAAAGCCGTCCTCGATCATCGACGAATGCGCGGCGACACCCAAGCCCAGATACGGCTCGTTGTGCCAGTAGATGAGGTTATGGCGGCACTCGTACCCCGGCTTTGCAAAGTTAGAAACCTCATAGCGGCGATAGCCGAGCGATTCCAAAAGCGCCATCCCCGCGTCCTCCATGTCCGCAACGGCGTCCGGATCGGGCAGCGTTTCGCGCCCGGCAATTACGTCGTCGTAAAGCGGCGTGTCCTCCTCCAGGATCAGCGAATATGCGGAGATGTGCGTGGGCTCGAGCGCCGTAACGGTGCGGATCGCATCGAGATAATCCGCCTGCCCCTGCCCCGGGAGTCCGTGCATCAGGTCGATGTTGATGTTCGTAAACCCGGCGTCACGCGCGGCAGAATAGGTTGCAAGAAATTCCTCAAAGCTGTGCACGCGCCCGATGCGCTTCAAAAGGTCGTTCTGCGTTGCCTGCAACCCGATCGAAAGGCGGTTGAAGCCCGCGTCGCGCAGCCGTTTCAGACCGTCGAACCCGATCGTTTTCGGGTTGCATTCGATCGAGATCTCGGCGTCCGGTTCGACCGGAAAGGCGGTTTTGATCGCGTCAAGGATCGCGCAAAGATCCTCGGCGGGCAGGATCGTCGGCGTGCCGCCGCCGAAGAATACGGTTTTCACGCGCGCGTCCGGGTACTTTGCCCGAGACAGCGCGCTTTCTTTTTCCACGGCAGAGCGATACCGCCCCGCGGTCTCGTCGATCGGGATCGAACAGAAATCGCAGTAGCGGCATTTCTTCACGCAATATGGGATATGTACATAGACGCCGATCATCCGTTGATGCGCAGCACGCTCATGAAGGCGTCGCTCGGCACGGCGACGGAACCGACCTGCCGCATGCGCTTCTTGCCTTCCTTCTGCTTCTCCAGCAGCTTCTTTTTGCGCGTGATATCACCGCCGTAGCACTTCGCCAGAACGTCCTTGCGGACCGCCTTGACCGTCTCGCGGGCGATGATCTTGCTGCCGATCGCCGCTTGGATCGGAATCTCGAACTGCTGACGCGGAATGACGTCCTTGAGCTTTTCGGCAACGGCGCGGCCCTTACTGTACGCGCGGTCCTTATGCACGATCGTGGTCAGCGCGTCGCACATCTCGCCGTTCAGCAAAAAGTCGAGCCGGACAAG
>JAEESS010000081.1 GCA_016286445.1 Bacillota bacterium | reverse complement strand
CGATCAACGACTTCGAGAACTCCAAGGAGTACATCGACGGCGAAGTCAAGAAGCTCTGCGACAAGTACCCGATCTATCAGGACTGAGCCATGGCGGAGATCCTCAAGGGCAAGCCGGTCGCGGACGCTATGATCGCGCGGATGCGCGAGACCGCCGACGCACTGCGGAATAACGGCATTGAGCCGACGCTTTGCGTTGTGCGCGTGGGCGAACGCGCCGACGACCTGTCCTATGAAAAGGGCGTCAAAAAACGCTGCGCTGAGGTCGGCGTCGCATGCAGGCAGGTGATCCTGCCGGAAGACGTTTCGCAGGCGGATTTCGAGGCGGCATTCGAGATGGTCAACCGCGATCCCGCGGTCCACGGCATTCTGCTGTTCCGCCCGCTGCCTAAAACGCTTGATTCCGAACGCATCCGCAAGCTGTTCGATCCGAAGAAGGACATCGACGGCTGGACAGACGGCTCGCTTGCGGGCGTGTACGCAAACACGGACCTCGGCTTTGCGCCGTGCACTGCGCAGGCGGTGATCGAGCTTCTGCGCTTCTATGGGATCGACCCGAAGGGCAAGCGCGCGACGGTCATCGGACGATCGCTCGTCATCGGGCGTCCGGTCTCGATGCTTCTGATGCACGCAAACGCCACGGTCACGACCTGCCATACGCGTACGGTCGACGTCCCCGCCGTCGCGCGGGAAGCGGACATTCTCGTGTGCGCCGCGGGCGTGATGCGAAGCGTCACGCCGGAGTTTACGAACCCGGACCAGATCGTCGTCGACGTGGGCATCCACTTTGACGAGGAAGCGGGAAAGCTCACGGGCGACGTCGATTTCGACCGCGTCGCGCCGTGCGTCAAAGCGATCACGCCGGTCCCCGGCGGCGTCGGCGGCGTCACGACCTGTGTGCTTTTGGACCACGTTCTGAAAGCCGCGGAACGGTAAATCACAAATCAAAAACACCGTCTTCGGAATACCCGAAGGCGGTGTTTTTTTGATGCTTCACTCCATAAACAGCGCGCGGATGGCTTCGGAGACGTCGGAGACGCGGATGAGGCGGCAGGCATGATCGCCGACCTTGCCGCGGGCGGGGATCAGAACGGTCGTGTAGCCGAGGCGGACCGCTTCCTTAATGCGCGTATCGAGCTGGGACGCGGAGCGGATCTCGCCGGTCAGCCCCACCTCCCCGATCACGACGGTCTTTTCGGGCAGCGGCTTTTCGAGGATCGAGGACGCGACGCACATCGCGGCGGCAAGGTCCGCGCCGCGGTCGGCGATGCGCAGGGATCCCGCGACGTCGCAGTAGACGTCCTTGTCGGACAGGCGAAGCCGCGCCTTGCGTTCGAGCACGGCAAGCAGCACGTTCAGCCGGTTCACATCGAGCCCGACGGCGGTGCGGCGCGGGCTTTGGAACGCCGAGGGACACAGAAGCGACTGGATCTCGCACAGAAGCGGACGCGAGCCTTCGAGCACGCAGGTGACGGCGGTGCCGGCAACACTGCGTCCCGATACGAACAGCGACGCGGGATCGCTCACCTCGCGCATGCCGGTCTCGCACATTTCAAACACGCCGAGCTCGTCGGTCGAGCCGAAGCGGTTTTTGACCGCGCGCAAAAGCCGGAGCCCCTCGTGCCGGTCGCCCTCGAAGTACAGAACGGTGTCGACGATGTGTTCGAGCACGCGCGGACCGGCGATCGCGCCGTCCTTGGTAACGTGCCCGACGATGAAAACGACCGTGCCGGTCTCCTTGGCAAACCGCGTAAAGAGCGCCGTCGCCGCGCGCACCTGCGAAACGCTGCCCGCCGCGCTTTCGGCAGCTTCGGTCTCCATCGTCTGGATCGAGTCGACGATCAGCATCTGCGTGCTTATTTCCTTTGCGCGCTCGATCGCGTCCTCCGCCGAGGTCTCGGTGTACAAAAAGAGGTTCTCGCCTTTGACGCGCAGTCGGTCGGCGCGAAGCTTGATCTGCGAATTGCTCTCCTCGCCGGACACATAGAGCACCGGACCGGAGGCGGAAAGGTTGTCCGCGGCTTCCAGGAGCAGCGTCGATTTACCGATGCCGGGATCGCCGCCCAAAAGAACGACCATGCCCGGGACCAGCCCGCCGCCGAGCACGCGGTCGAACTCGCCGATGCCGGTGGAAACGCGCGTCTGCGCCTCGGCGCGGACGTTTTGGAGCGGCACCGCCTTGGTTTTGGCGGAAACCGCGCCGCGCGAAAGCACGCGCTCCTCCTCGACAAGCGTGTTCCAGCTGCCGCATTGCGGGCATTTCCCCATCCAGCGCGGCGTTTCATAGCCGCATTCTCCGCAGACGTACAGCGTTTTTTCTTTCATTGCTTTTCTCCGACCGTCATAATCTCCATGATGTCCTTGTCGCGCCAAGTCACGTCCATCCACACGATCACGTTCTCGCCGCCGCCCAAAAGCATTGCGGATTCGTCGCTTCTGGTCGTGCAGAACGTCGTCCCGTCGCCGTAGTAATACACATAGTTTTTATTGAACCGCGAATACGCGATAAAGCCGTCGCCGAGCACGAAACCGACCGCGCCGGAGGAGACCTCGACCGTCGTCTCTCCGTTGTACCAAAGGATGTGCCCGTCCTTTGCGTGATCGGAATCGAGGAACGCGATCCCGTCCGCGTTCATCTCCGGATCGTGAACATACGCGGCGTCGGTTACGACCGTTTCGCGTTCGCCGGTCTCAAGATCCATCTTGGTGAGCATGCCGTCCGGCGCAACGTACAAAAGCGTGCTTCCGTACACGAACGGCTTTGAAAGCGCATACGACGAGCCGTCGTAGATCGCAAGCGTTGCGCTCTCGCCGGTATGAAGATCGACCGCAAAGAGCTTGTCGCGGGACTGTCCCGTGCGTTCGATCCAGAACGCCGTATCCCGGTACACCACCGGACGCGGAAGCCCGGTATGCACGACCTTCAATACGCGCGTCTCCTTTGTCTCCCGGTTGTATGCCGTCATCTGCCCGCCGCCGTTTGCCGCCGCGTCGAGATAGACGATCCAGCCGTCGTTCATGGCGGGGAACCGGATGCTCTTATAGGTCAGCGGAAGGCGCAGATAGCTCTGTTTGTGCGCGGCGACGTCGTAGAGAAGCAGCCGCACGAACGCCGCCGTGCCGTCCGGAGTGTAGTTGCCGACCGGCGCATAGAGCGTGCCGGCATGCACGCCGACCTCCGCCGCATACTGGTATTCGGGAATGACGATCTCCGTCTGCATGGACCGGAGATCCGCATGGTACAGCGCATGATCCGGGTACGGATCGTGCGTCGGCTCCGGCGTCGGCTCCGGCGTCGGCGGCGGCTCCGGCGTCGCCTTCTGACAGGAATAGGCGTGATTTCCGAGGTCGTTGAAAAACGGGATCGCGTATTTCCATGCCGCCCACCCGAGCGCGGCAAGAAAACCCAGGACGAGCAGCAGCTCGATCCAGGGCAGAACGCGAAATCGCATCAGATGTTTTCCGAGCTTCGTGGTGGAGCGGTACCGTTTTTCATGCTTCATACCGTTATTTTACACTTATTTCAATTTTCGGTCAACCTTGTGGATTGTGATTCCGAAAAGAATGTGCTATAATGCATTCTGTAGGAGTGTGCGGCTTTGCCGCCGCTTCGGAAAGGAACGAACGCCTTGGCACGACGCGCATTGTACCGCGAATACCGTCCGGAGACCTTTTCGGCTGTCATCGGACAGGATCATATCACCACCATTCTGAAAAATCAGGTGCGGGAGGGCAAGCTTTCCCACGCCTATCTGTTCTGCGGCTCGCGCGGGACGGGCAAAACGACCTCGGCGAAGATCCTTTCGCGCGCGGTCAACTGCCTCGACCCGAAGGACGGCGAACCGTGCGGCGTATGCGCCGCCTGTCAGCTCATCAAGGCGGGCAGCGCCGACGTGATCGAGATCGACGCGGCGTCGAACAACAGCGTGGACAACGTCCGCTCCCTGATCGAGCAGGCGCAGTTCGCGCCGCTGGAGCTAAAATACCGCGTGTTCATCATCGACGAGGTGCACATGCTCTCGAACGCGGCGTTCAACGCGCTTTTGAAAACGCTCGAAGAGCCGCCGAAGCACGTCCTCTTCATCCTCGCGACCACCGAGCCGCAAAAACTCCCCGCAACGATCGTCTCGCGCTGTCAGCGATTCGATTTTCATCGGCTGACCGTTGCGCATATCGTGACGAACCTTTCCGCCGTACTGGAAAAGGCGGGCGCAAGCATCGAACCGAACGGGCTTCGGCTCATTGCCCGGGCAGCGGACGGCGGCATGCGCGACGCGCTGTCGCTTGCAGATCAGTGTCTTTCCTACGCGGGCAGCAAGGTCAGCGAGCAGGACGTTTTGGACGCGCTCGGAACGGTTTCCGGCGCCATGCTCGAAAACGCCGCGAACGCGCTTCTTTCGGGAAACGCCGAACATGCCGTGCGCGCGCTTGATGAGGTCGTGCGAAACGGACGCGATCTCGGCGTATTCTTAGGCGACCTCTCGAAACATTTTCGCGCGCTGCTGCTTGCGAAGACCTGCGGCGACTGCGCGGATCTTCTGGACTGCACCGACGATCAGATGCAGCGGTATCTGAAAGCGGCAA
Source organism: Bacillota bacterium (assembly GCA_016286445.1). Taxonomy (GTDB): domain Bacteria; phylum Bacillota; class Clostridia; order Christensenellales; family CAG-138; genus UBA3792. The sequence continues at coordinate 4,017 of JAEESS010000081.1, read as the reverse complement.
AGGCCGCGGACGAAGCGCGGATCCTTTACGCCGCGGAACAGATCCTTGCGGTGCAGAGCAAGCTAAAGCTCTTCCCTGCCCCGCGCATCCCGATCGAAGCGGCTTTTTTGCGCATCTGCCGCCCGGCGGACGACCGGAGCTTTGCCGCGCTCGAAGCGCGCGTGGCGCTGTTGGAGACAACCCCCCCGTCTCGACAGGTCTCGACAGCCCCCCTTGCACAGGGGGGCCAAGAGTCGGAGCCCCGGAACGATGCGCCGCCGCTGCCCGACGCGCCGCCTGTGTTCGACGCGCCGCCGGTGTTTGAGACGCCGGATCCCGAACCGATACGCCGCGCCGATCCTCTTCCGGAGCCGGCTTCCCCGCAAGCGGAACCGCCCGCGGCGGATACGGCGCCGCAGTTCGGCGAAGCCGCGGAGCTCTGGGAAAAGGCGAAGAAGAAGATCATGGAAATGAACCCGATGGTGTATTTCTATGTGAAGGATACGCGCGGCGCGGCGCTCGAAAACGGCGCGCTCACGGTGGAGTTCCCTGCGACGCAGGAAAGCAGCATGATCGGCATGAAAAACGCGCGCAACCTGCAGGTCGCAAAGGACGCGCTCGAAGCAGCGGCGCCGGGAATCGAGCTCTCGTTCCGGCTCGCGCAGCTGATGAACGAAAACGAAGAAAAACTGAAGGAGCTGTTCGGAAGCTCCCTGACCATCAATTAACGGAGGTAGCAACATGGCAAAAGGCGGATTCCCGAGAGGCGGCATGGGCGGCGGCATGAATATGCAGCAGATGATGATGAAGGCCCAGAAGATGCAGCAGGATATCCAGAAGAAACAGCAGGAGCTGAACGAAACCGAGTTCTCGGCGACGGCAGGCGGCGGCATGGTCACGGTGACCGTCACGGGCGACAAGACCGTGCGGTCGATCAAGCTGGATCCGACGTGCGTCGATCCCGACGACGTCGAGATGCTCGAAGATCTGATCGTCGCGGGCGTGAACGCCGCGCTGAAGGAAGCGGGCGACACGGTCGAGCGCGAAATGAGCAAGATCACCGGAGGCATCGGTCTCGGCTTCTGATATGGCGATCGAATCCATCGAAAAACTGACGACACAGCTTGCCCGTCTGCCCGGCGTCGGACGAAAGACCGCACAGCGGCTTGCGTACCATCTTCTGAGCGTGCCGAAGGAGCAGGCGGCAGAGCTTGCCGAGGCGATCCTTGCGGCGCGCGAAAAGGTGCATCCGTGTCCGATCTGCGGCGCGTTTACCGACCTTGAAACCTGCGAGCTGTGCGCCGATCCGAAGCGGACCGACGAGATCGTGTGCGTTGTTTCCGACGCGCGCGACGTGCTCTCCATGGAAAAAACGCGCGAGTTCCACGGGCGCTATCATGTGCTGAACGGTTCGCTCTCGCCGATGAACGGCATCGGTCCCGGCGCGCTGCGCATCAACGCGCTTTTGGAGCGCTGCAAAACCGGCACGGTCAAGGAGGTCATTCTTGCCACCAACCCGGACGTGGAGGGCGAAGCCACCGCTTCCTACATTGCAAAGCTTTTGAAGCCGATGGGGATCACAACGTCGCGCATTGCGCACGGCATTCCGATCGGCGGCAATCTGGAATACACCGACGAGGTCACGCTCGCCAAGGCGCTGGAGGGACGCAGGATCCTGTGATGAAACGGTTTCGGATCGCGGCATTGCTCATCCTTCTGCTTACGCTCGCCTGCGGCAGTCCGCAGGGAACGGAAGCAGCGGGCGCTTCGGCGCGCCCTGCCGTGCCGGTCATCACGAAAAAGCCGGTCGACACGGTCGTGATCGAGGTCCCGACGTCGACGCCTGCGCCGACCCTGCCGCCGACGCCGACGCCCACTCCTGCCCCGACGCCGACGCCCACGCCCCCGCCGCTGACGGGGATCAGGATCGGGCTCGACCCGGGACATCAGCAGCGCGCAAACATCAACGAGGAGCCGATCGCGCCGGATGAAACGGAAACCAAGATGAAATGCTCCTCCGGCACGCGCGGCATCGCGACCGGGATCTACGAATACGAGGTCAATCTGAACGTTGCTCTGAAGCTCAAAGCGCTTCTGGAACAGGCGGGCGCCACGGTGTTTCTCACGCGCGAAACGAACAACGTGAACATCAGCAACCGCGAGCGCGCGGAGTTTTTCAATGAGAACGAAGTCGATCTTGCCGTGCGTCTGCACTGCAACGGAACCGATGACACGAGCGTGCGCGGCGCGTTCATGCTGCTGCCGACGCAGGAGCGTACGGCGTTCTACAACGAAAATGTGCGCGCGGCGACGCTGATCATCGAGCAGTACTGCAGGGAGACCGGACTTTCGATGCAGAAGCGCAGCGGCATCACCTACAGCAGCTCGCAAACGGGCTTCAACTGGTGCACGCGACCGATCGTTTGTATAGAAATGGGTCATTTGACCAACGAATCGGAAGACTTGCTCTTGACGAGCGACACTTTTCAAGATAAGATGGCAGTTGGGATCTTAAACGGCATTCTTGCCTGTTTCGATCCGGACGCCTGAGATGAAGGAGGAACCCCATGAATAAACCGATCAGCGTACGTTCCGAAGTCGGGAAGCTCAGAACCGTTATGCTGCATTGCCCGGGCGCGGAGCTCGAAAACCTGATGCCGGACTACCTTGCCCGGCAGCTGTTCGACGACATTCCGTACCTTGTCCACGCGAAGGAGGAGCACGATCAGTTTGCAAAGACGCTCCGCGACTGCGGCGTGGAAGTGCTGTACCTCGACACGCTCCTGAAGGAAGCGATCGAAGCGGCGGACGCAAAGGACGAGCTCATTTGGGAATACATCCGCGAAGCGAATATCGCGGCGGAGGGCGCCGAGCAGGCGGTCAACGAATACCTCTCCGCGCAGCCGCTCGATAAGCTCATCCAGATCCTGGCGGGCGGCGTCAGAAAGAGCGACATTCCGAAGGTCCCGAAGCGCCATCTGGTCGACTTCACGGACGACAAGTATCCGTTCTACGTCGATCCGATGCCGAACCTCTACTTCACGCGCGATCCGTTCATGAACGTCGGCGACGGCGTGCTGATCTCGCGCATGGCAAACGAGGTCCGTCGGCGCGAAACGCTGTTTGCAAAGTACATCTTCAAGTATCATCCGGTCTATAAATGGGTCCCGAAGTATCATGACCGCACCGACGTGCATTCACTCGAAGGCGGCGACTGCCTCGTGCTTTCGCCCGAAACCGTGGCGTTCGGCATGTCGCAGCGCACGAGCGCGCAGGCGGTCGAGCTGGCGGCGAACCGTCTGATCGGCGAGCGCACCGGCATCAAGTCTGTCCTTGCGGTCGACATTCCGAAGGTCCGCGCGTTCATGCACCTCGACACCGTCATGACGATGGTCGACGCCGATTCGTTCGTCGTGCATCCGAACATTCTTCGCACGATGCGCGCATTCCGGCTCACGAAGCCCGACGGCAGACAGATCCGGATCGAAGAGGACGCGCGTCCCTTGGTCGAGGTCTTCTCCGACGTGCTGGGTCGGAAGGTCCGCTTCATCGAATGCGGCGGCGCAAGCGAGATCGATGCCGCGCGCGAGCAGTGGAACGACGGCGCTAACACGCTCTGCGTCGCGCCCGGCGAGGTCATCACCTATTCGCGCAACTACGTCACAAACCGGATCTTAAGGGAGAACGGCATCACGGTCCACGAGATCCCGTCCGCAGAGCTTTCGAGAGGACGCGGCGGTCCGCGCTGCATGAGCATGCCGTTCGTCCGCGATCCCATTACAAAGTAAATCCAAAAAATATCACATACAGAAAGGAAACACATTATGTTCCAGGGAAGAAACTTTCTCACGCTGCTCGACTACACACCCGACGAGATCCGCCAGCTTCTGAAGCTTGCGCATCAGGTCAAGGCCGAAAAGAAACAGGGCATTTTCCCGAAGCGCATGGCGAACAAGAACGTCGTGCTGCTGTTCGAGAAGACCTCCACCCGTACCCGCTGCGCGTTTGAGACCGCGGCATACGACGAGGGCGCAAACG
>JAEESS010000021.1 GCA_016286445.1 Bacillota bacterium | reverse complement strand
CAAGCCGGGTCGAGGTCGTTCTTGCGATCGCCGGAAGCGTGCTTGCCATATTCGTTCTGGTGCATCTGTTCATGTGGCTCAAGGAGACTGCCGAAGCGAAAAAGCTCAACCGCGAGCTTGAAGCGTTCCAGAAGCTGCACGGATGACCGTTTTTTTCGAAGCCCCGCCGACGCGGGGCTTTTTCCGTAAAGGGAGCGAAACAAAGGAACCTGCAACCAAACGGTCCGAAACGCGGTATTCCGTATAAAGAGGGCGTGAAGCTCTTTGCAAGGCGGAAGAAGTGTGCTATACTAAACTATATGAAAAAGGAACAAGGGGAACGAAACACGCGGAACAGACGCCTTGCATGGATCCTTTCGGGGGTCGTGCTGGGCTTGTCTCTGCTGATCGCCGTCGTTTCGATCCTTCGCGGGCATCGGACCGTGGTCGACCTAAGGGACTATGTGAACGTCGGTACGGATGCGGGCGGAAATCCCGCGGTGCTGCTGGACGTCGACGCGATCCTGAACGATCTCAGACTTCCGAACCCGAACCGCCCCGGCGTCAAGGCGTCCGACTATCCGGAGGTTTACGCGCTGTGCACGGCGAAGATGCACCTTGTTCCGATCGACGAGGAGCATATGCAGGTAACGATTGAGGCGGATACGGACACGCTTGCGCGCTACGGCATTTCGTTCCGGACGACGACCTGGGAACAGCAGGTGAAGGGTTTTGTGGAAGGCGCCGCGCCGACCCCTGTGCCGACCGCGCAGAATGCGACGGCGTCTGCGCCGGTACGGGAGACGCCGGAGCCGGACGGATACCTTACGTCGCTCGTCGACGCGAACGGAAACGGGTACAATCTGCGTTCCGTATGCGAAGCGGTGCAAAATGAACGCGATTTGTTGTGTAAGGAGATATTTGGAAACAGTTATGACACAACAAAGACACAAGTCGCGTTTATAGTATATACAGGCGGACGGCACAAAAACCTGTACCGTGCAAGCTACAGCGCGACCTTCCGTCCGGAGGACAATTCGTCGCCGCCTCCCGGTTCGTCGATCTGGTTCACGGTCGACGTATACGACCTGCAGCGCACGGATGGAAAGATCGCCTTCGGGTATGTGGACGTTTCCCTGTGCGGCAGCGAAGCGGAAAGCAGGCACCTGCCGAGCGGCGCCGACGCCGTGAAGCTTTCGGGCGGCGGCATGCGCGTCGAAGGAAAACGCGCGTTTGACCAGAACGGGTTCGTGCTGTTTCCGAACTGCCCGACAAGCTATCGCATGGCAAACGGCGTCTACTGGTCGCCGACCTACGATCTGCTGGACGAGGACATGATCTGGAGCCTGACGGCGGTTGAAGGACATTCGCTTGCGAACCTTCTGCGCTACGCGCGAAAGGAGATCTATGCGCGCTATTATGTGCCGTTTGATCCGAAAACGGAACGTGAGTTTTTTGAACACTACAGCGCATATGACTGGTATGAGGAGCGCGTGCCGGACCTTTTAGGACGCATGACGGAGACGGAGCGCAGCAACATACGGCTGCTGCGCGAGATCCAATCTTTGATCGAAAAATAGGAGAAAACGTATGAAAACCATTCGAACCATTCTTGCGACCTTCGGCGTGACGTCCGCGGCATACGGGCTGTTTGCGCTGATCGCGATGCGGCTGAACCCGGCGTTTACCGGACGCTCGATCTATCAGCTCTTCCGTGACACGGGCTTTGTCGCGCTTGTGCTCGGCATCGGCTGCGTGCTGTCGTTCGTGATCATGACGATCGCGATCGTCTCGTTCCGCGACGACGGCGGAAAGAAGAAGCGCGAAAGCGAGGAGGACGATCTCTTTGACGATTTTCTTGAAGAGGAGACCGTGCCGGAGGAGCGTGCCGACGAAGCGGATGAAAGCTGGTCGCCGGAGATCAAGCGCAAGCAGCGCAAAGCGCTTCGGCATGCGGATGAGGAGCCCACGCCGGACCTCTTTGCGGACGACGAAGACGAGCCGGACGAACATGTGATCAGGTTCCCCGAAACCGCAGAAAAGGACGAGGACGCGGCGTTCCGTCCCGCAAGACCGGTTCGTGAACCGGAAGCGCCGGAAGAACCCGAGGAGCCGGAGGAAGCGGCGGAAGCCGAAGAGCCGGAAATGCCGCAGGCGGAGCCCGGCACCAAGCGCTGCATCTACTGCGGCGAAACGATCGACGCCGACTCCGCGTTCTGCATCCATTGCGGCAAGCGCGTGTAAAGGAGGGACGGAAGCATGTCGAATGCATCGATTCGCAGACTGATCGGCGGGCTCGGAACCGCTTTGATCATGCTGATCTGCGCCGTCGTGATCGGCGCGCACTTTCTGACCGGACGCAGCCTTCAGCGCATCGACGTATCCGAATACGCGGTCGTAAAAAGCGACGGGGCGGACGGATACACGGCGGAGCTGGACGTTGACCGCCTGATCACGATGGAACGTCTCCACAACCCGACGGAGACCGAGAAGGCGCTGTATCCCGAGATCGCGGCGATCAAGGGGCTTGCGCTTCGCGTGACGCCGAAGGGCGACGGCTTTGAGCTGGAAACGGTGACCGCAGGCACGGACCCGACCGCGCTTCTCCGGAAAAACGGGCTTCGTCTGATCAATACGAAATGGACGATGAGCAAAGCCGAGATGGCGGCTGCCGCAGGAGAGCAGGCGGCGGAATCGAAGGATCTCACGTTCTCGAACTACGTCAGGACCGCGCGCGGCGAGAACGGCGCATACACCGCCGCGCTTGATTATCAGAGCCTCTTCCGCGACGCGGGCGTCGACCCGACCGCCGATCCGAACACGAACCGCGCGGCGAAAGCGCTGAGAAGCCTGGACGTCATCTGTCAGAAGACGGAGAACGGCTACCGCATCCAGACCGCAAGCACGCTGCCGACGGTCAAGGAGGATCTGATGACGGCGGGGATCCGTCTCATGCACACGCAGTGGACGTGGACCGAAGCGGAAATGGAAGCGCATCTCGGCACGGCGACTCCGCTCGAAGCGCCGGTCACCGCCGCGCCGGAAACGCCGGTACCCGAGACGCCGGCACCGGAAACGTCCGAAACGCCGGCGCCGGAAACGTCTGCGCTTGCAACGCCTTCCGGTACGGATCACGACGTTCCCGACACGACCCCGGAAACATCCGCTGCGCCCGCGCGCAATACAGATGCGATCGATTCGCTGTACGGCTTCGATCAGACCGAAGTCCGCAAGGCGATCCGCGCAGCAAAGGAGCAGAAGTACGGCGCAAAGATCGACGCCAGCGAGATCCTGTACAACTGCTTTGCGGTCGGAAACGATCAGACGGCGCACGGAAACGTATTCCGCATCGTGTATAAGATCACGCTGTCGAGCGGCTCGGAATACCTGGTTGCGGATGTGTACGATCTGGAGTCGGAGACCGGCTACAAGGCGGACGACGTGAAGCTGACCGTTGAGACAAGCCGCACCGCCGCAAAAAACACGGACGATCTCAAGGACTACAAGCTCTATACGCTCGAAGGCGGCAGCATGGTCTTCCCGGAAAACAAGGACAAGAGCCCGTTCGACAAGGACGGTCTTGTGAAGGCGAAAAGCCTCAGCGAGTCGCTGAGCTACGACGAGCTTTGGGACATTCCGGCGACCGAAGAGATGACGCTCCTGAAACTTTTGGGCTACGCGCGCAACGAAATGTTCGCCCGCGGCGGACACAAGTTCAGCGATACGAGCAACTATTATAAGTATTTCAAGCAGTTCAGCTGGTACAAGCCGACCGGCAAGGTCACGGCGGACGATCTTGCGAAGATGTATCCCTCCACCAAGAAGAACATCACCACGATCAAGTTCCTCGAGACCCTGATCAAAGAAGGATAAACGCAATATACAACGGACCTTCGTGTTGAAGGTCCGTTTTTGCATGTTCCGGATCAGGCGTCGCGTTCGGTCCTATGGATAGCCTCAATGCGCTGCGCGAGCGTCGGATGCGAATAGGTCAGCGCGACAAGCAGTGGAGAGGGGGAGAGATCGCCGTAATTCTGCCGCGCGAGCTTTTTGAGCGCCGAGATCAGCGCTTCGCCGCAGCCCTCTCGAACCGCATGCGCGTCGGCGCGGTATTCGGCGCGGCGGGAGAACCGGTTGCTGACAAGCCCCATCAGCGGCCACAGCAGCTCAACGCCTGCGCTGAAGATCACGATCAGGGCGAAGCCGTAGTTGATTTCCGGAAATCCAAATGCGGCAAACAGCGCGGGAAGCTTCAGAACGCCCCATGCGAGAACGCCGATGACCAGCATCTCGAAGAACAGCAGAATATGATTCCGCAGCGTGTCCCGGTGCAGTCCGTGACCGAGTTCGTGCGCAAAGACGGCGACAATCTCGTCGGTCGTCATGATCTCGAGAAGCGTGTCGTAGAGCACGATCGTTTTCATCCTGCCGAAGCCCGCAAAGTATGCGTTCGCCTTGGTCGAGCGGCGCGAGGCGTCCATCACTTGGATCGCGCGTACGCGGTATCCGTTCTTTTCGAGCAGCGCGGTGAGTCGTTCCTTCAGCTCGCCGTCCTCCAAAGGCTTGAATTTGTTGAACAGCTTCGTGAACAGCGGGTAAATGAAGGTGAAGAACAGAAGGATCAGCGTCGCGAACGCGGCGAACAACAGGATCATCCAGTCGCCGAAGCTTTGGTGCAGTCCCATGAGCATCGAACCGAGACCGAGGAGCAGACCGAATCGCAGCACAAGCTCCTTGATGCGGTCGGCGGCGAATGTTCCGGCCTTTGTGCGGTTGAAGCCGTACTTCTGCTCGATCCGCATCGTGTCGTACCAGTCGAACGGGATCGAAACGAGCGAGCCGATCAGAAACAGCAGCATCACGCCGAACATCTGCGGCCACGGATCGGGGCCAAACAGCCCTGCAAAGGCGGCGTAGACGTTAAAGACCAGAAATACGAGATCGACAGCGAAGCCCGCGGTGGCCTTCACCATGCCGAGGCGGTTCTTTTCCACGCTGTACAGAAGACGCCTCCGGTAGGTCTCTCTGTCATAAACGTCCCTGACGTTTTCCGGGATCGGACGGTCTTTCGAACGCATGGACAGCCGCGCAAGAAACAGCTGCCAGAGCCATACGAGAACGGCTGCTGCGATCACAGCGATTTTCCAGATCATATCGGTACCCCTTTCGGTTCTCTGCGATACGGAAAGCATATCATACTTTTCCGCACAGGGCAAGAGACCGGATGCTTACCGGTTAAAATCATGCAAAAAGCGCAGTTTCGGGTCTTTACAAACGGATCGCTTTCAGATATAATAGTCCGGAAATCGTTGATCGGGACGAGTAGCGCTTCGGAAAACCCACAGCGAGCCGCGTACGGTGCAAGGCGGCGGCGGAACGAGCGTGAAGATCACCCGGGAGTGGAACGGCGAAACCCAGGCATGCAGCAGCCGGAAGCTGTCATCCTGAGGAGGGAAGCGACGAAGGATCCCGAAAAGAATCTTCGGCAGCGCCTCAGAATGACACGGCTCGACAAAATGACGGCAGAGTAGCCCTTCCCGTATCCCCGCGTTAAGGGGCAATGAGCGGACAGGGGGAGCCCTGTCAACTGAGGTGGTACCGCGGAGCTTCGCTTCGTCCTCGTTTGAGGACGAAGTATTTTATTTTTGGAGGAAAGCATGTATAAAAAAGTAAGTACGGACATGGACTTCGTTTCCCGCGAGAAGGAAACGCTGGCATTCTGGAAGGAGAACCGCGTCTTTGAACAGAGCGTCGAGCTCAGAAAAGGCGCGCCTGCCTTTACGTTCTTTGACGGTCCGCCGACGGCGAACGGCAAGCCGCACATCGGACACGTTCTGACAAGAAGCATCAAGGACCTGATCCCGCGCTACAAGACCATGAAGGGGTTTGACGTGCTCCGCAAGGCGGGCTGGGATACCCACGGGCTTCCGGTCGAGCTGGAGGTCGAAAAGCAGCTGGGTCTGGACGGCAAGGAACAGATCGAGGCGTACGGCGTCGAGCCGTTCATCTCGGCTTGCAAGCAGTCCGTTTGGAAGTACGAGTCCCAGTGGCGCGAAATGAGCGATCGCGTCGGCTTCTGGTGCGATATGGACAATCCCTACGTCACCTACAAGGACGATTATATCGAGTCCGAGTGGTGGGCGCTGAAAACGATCCACGAGAAGGGGCTTCTCTATAAGGGACACAAGATCGTCCCGTACTGCCCACGCTGCGGCACGGCGCTTTCGAGCCACGAGGTCGCGCAGGGCTATCACGACGTCAAGGAGGTCTCCGCGATCGCGCGCTTCTATCTCAAGGACGGAAGCGGCACGGCGATCCTTGCGTGGACGACCACGCCGTGGACGCTGCCATCGAACGTCGCGCTGTGCGTCAACGCGCACGAGACGTACTGCAAGGTCGTCAGTGAGGGCAAGACCTACATCATGGCGGAAGCGTTGGTCGCGTCCGTTCTGGGCGAGAACGCCGAGATCGTCGAGACGTTCTCCGGCGAATCGCTGGTCGGCACCGAATACGAGCCGCTGTTTGAGCTGCCGGTGAATTTCCGCGGCAAGAAGGGCTATCGCGTGGTCGCGGACGATTACGTCACGCTGACCGACGGCACCGGCGTCGTGCATATCGCGCCGGCGTTCGGCGAGGACGACAACCGCGTCGGCAAGGTCTGGGATCTGCCGTTTTTGCAGCTTGTCAACACGTCCGGACATATGTGCGGCGGCACGCCGTGGGACGGCATGTTCGTGAAGGACGCGGACAAGCCGATCCTGGAGGCTTTGAAGGAGAGCGGCAAGCTCTTTGCGGCGCTCCCGTTCGAGCACAGCTATCCGTTCTGCTGGCGCTGCGACACGCCGCTCATCTATTACGCCCGCGAAAGCTGGTTCATCAAGATGACCGCGGTCAAGGACAAGCTGATCGCGTTCAACAAGTCGGTCAACTGGATCCCCGAAACGATCGGCGAGGGCCGCATGGGCAACTTCCTCGAAAACGTCATCGACTGGGGCATCTCCCGCGAGCGTTACTGGGGCACGCCACTGCCCGTGTGGATGTGCGACTGCGGGCACGTCCATGTCATCGGCAGCCGTGAAGAGCTCAAAAAGATGAGCCGCAACTGCCCCGAGAACATCGAGCTGCACAAGCCCTACATCGACCAGGTCGAGGTCGTATGCCCGGTCTGCGGCAAGATCATGAAGCGCGAGCCGGTCGTCATCGACTGCTGGTTCGACAGCGGTTCCATGCCGTTTGCGCAGTGGCACTATCCCTTTGAAAACAAAGAGGAGTTCGAGCGCCGCTATCCCGCCGCGTTCATCTCCGAGGCGGTCGATCAGACGCGCGGCTGGTTCTATACGCTGATGGCGGTCGCAACGTGCCTCTTTGACAAGGCGCCGTTCGAGAACTGCCTCGTGCTCGGTCTCGTGTGCGACAAGGACGGCAAGAAGATGTCCAAGCACATCGGCAACGTCATCGCGCCCGCGGACGTGCTCGAAAAGCAGGGCGCGGACGCGGTCCGCTGGTACTTCTACACGGCGAGCGCACCGTGGCTTCCGTCGCGCTTCTCCGGCGAGGCGGTCAGCGAGTATCAGCGCAAGTTCATGAGCACGCTGTGGAACACCTACGCATTCTATGTGCTGTACGCGGACATCGACGGGTTTGATCCGACGAAGCACAGCCTGAAGCGCGAAAATCTGTCCCTGATGGATCGCTGGATCCTGTCCCGGCTGCAGACGCTCGTGAAAGGCGTCGACGGCAATCTCGAAGCGTTCCGCATCACCGAGGCGGGCAGACTGCTCATCGACTTTGCGGACGAGCTGAGCAACTGGTACGTCCGCCGCTGCCGCGACCGCTACTGGGGCGCCGAGATGACCGACGACAAGGAAGCGGCGTACATGACGCTGTATACCGTGCTCAGGACGGTCACGCTTCTGACCGCGCCGTTCTGCCCGTTCATGACGGAAGCGATCTATCAGAACATCGTACGGACGGTCGATGCGAACGCGCCCATGTCGGTGCATCTCAACGATTACCCCGCGGCGGACGATTCGTTCATCGACGCGGAGCTTGAGGATGAGATGGCGAAGGTCCTGAACATCGTCACCGTCGGCAGAAGCGCCAGAAGCAGTGCCGCGCAGAAGACGCGTCAGCCGCTTGCCAGAATGTATGTGCAGGGCGAAGCGCTTTCGGAACGCGCGACGGCGATCGCCGCGGAAGAGCTGAACGTCAAGGAGGTCGTGTTCATCGAGAACGCCGACGCGCTGATGAGCTATAAGGTCAAGCCGCAGCTAAGGACCCTAGGACCGCGCTACGGAAAGCTTCTCGGCAAGATCTCCGCGCACCTTGCGGAAAACGGCGACGCGATCGTCAAGCAGCATCACGCAGGACAGAACTACACCTTCACGGTCGACGGTACGGAGGTCGAGCTTTCGCCGGACGACGTGCTCGTTTCCACACAGCAAAAGGAAGGGCTCGTTTCGGAACAGGGCGGCGGCGTGACCGTCGTGCTCGACACGAACCTGACGCCGGCGCTCAAGGAAGAGGGCTTGATGCGCGAGCTCGTGTCCAAGCTGCAGACGATGCGCAAGGAGGCGGGCTTCGAGGTCGCCGACCATATCCGCATCGGCTATCAGAACGGCGGCGAGGCAGCGCGCGTGCTGAACGCGTACGCGGACGGCGTCAGGGCGGACACGCTTGCGGACCGCATCGAAGAGGGCGTATTCGGCTATACGAAGGACTGGGACCTCAACGGAAACGCGATCACGCTGTCCGTCGAACGGGTCTGAAAACAGCGATAATACAGATCAAAAAAACGAGCAGGAACGGAACCTGCTCGTTTGTTTTTTGGAGGTCACGCTTTCTGCGGCGCGGGGGAGGCGGGCGCTTCGGATCCCGTCGGCGCTTCTTTCGGCGCCGCTTTGTCTTCGGGCAGCTCCTCCTTCGGCAGCTCGACGCCCGTTTTGCTGACCGCGATCATCAGAAGCGCAACGTCAAACATCAGCACGGAAAGGATATGCAGAACCGGTTCGCTGTATCCGATCATGAAGATGCCGAGGATCGCTTCCGAGATCAGGAACAGCCGCGCGGCAAACCGGACGCGGACAGGCTGTCCTCCGGCGCTGTAGCTCATCAGAAGGAGCACGTCGACGTACAGCGCCGCGCCGTACGCAAGCGGTCCGATCTGACCCTTCAGCCCGAACACGATCAGCACGGACGCGATCGCGGAGACCGTAAACCATTGGATCCACATTTTGAGCGGCATCGGGGAACGGAACAGGAAGGCAAAGACGAGCAGACCGTGCGCAAGGAGGAAGAGGATCGCGCCCTGCAGAACGTACAGGCACATCACAACGTCGGCAAACAGCATCATCACAAAGCCCGGCAGCATCAGAAGCGTGCGCTTCGACCGCCAATGCCGGAGCAGGAAGATCGCAAGCAGCGCGGCACCGAGAATGATCTTCCAAAGCATGCGAAGGTTTGTGTGATCCGCGAAGAACCAGAACGCCATCTCCGCTTCGAGCATGGCGATGCAGAACACGCCGAGGCAGATCCAGACGGGGACGCCGGGCTTCTTGCTCGTGCGCTGGAGCCGCAGAAGGATCCAGATGAGCAGCGCGGTAAGGATCCCGACGACCGCTGCGATCAGCATCAGCGCAACGCGCCAGTTGATGCCGACGGAAGCGATGCCGATAAACGAAGCGAGATCCGCCGCGTCGAAAACGGCAGGCTCAAAGCTGTCCGGCAGACGGGACGCGCCGGACACTGAGCGGAACGCCGTGCCGGTATCGCCCTTGCCGACATGCAGCGGATCGAACGTCATGCCGCTGTACCGTGCCGACGCGTGCACGGAGCAGTCCGCAAGCAGCACCTGTACGGTCCCTGTTCGCAGCGCTTCCCAGGTGACGGAGAGATCCGAATCGCGCGGGACGGCAATGATGCTCGTATCGCCGATGCGCTCCATGTAAAACATGCGCGCGAGCGTGTCGAGATACGCCGGGTCGTTCGCATATCTTTGTTGGAGAGAGACGCCGGGACGGACCTCGCCGTCGTCGTTCAGCGTGATCATGAAATCGGGATCGGATGTGCTCGTCAGCAAAACATGCACCGGACGCTTTACCAGCACATAGGTAAACGCATAGTCCTCCTCGAACGCGCCGGCGCGGATCAGATCGGCGTTTGCAAGGTACGCATCCTCGCAGTGCTCGTTGAACAGCCGGAACGCAATGCTGCCGGTGTTCTGATTGGCTTCCTGAAACTCCGTGCGCGTCAGCACGTTGCCGAACACGCGGGAGACATAGTTGACCAGCGTATCCACGTTCATTCTGCCCGCGGCGCCGTTGTCGCGCACGGTCAGCAGCAGGCTTCTGACGGTCGAAAGCAGATTGGACGCGTTCTTGTTCTGCATGATGCCGACCACTGCGGGCTGCAGGGTCGCGTTGTACTGCTCGCGCGTTTCCGCAACGTCGAGGATCATGGACAGCAAAAGGCGCATTCTGAGATTCAGCGCCGGGCTGTAATTCGCCTCGATCCCGAACGTTTCGCGCGCACGGTCCGCACGGTCGGAGGTGAAGATCTCTCCGAGCGAGGAAAACTCCGTCACGGGAATGAACAGGTCCTGTCCGAACCGCCCGAAGCTCCAGTCGGCGGGCATGACCTGCGGCACAAGGTCCATCGGATTGATGATGTTGAAGATGTTCTCGTATCCGGTTTCGGGCGCGTTCTGAACGGCTGCGGGCGTCGCGAACGTATAGGCGTATACGTCCTCCTTCGGGAACATGCCGTCCCGCACCAAAAGTCCCGCCGTTACGTTGGACACGGCTGCGGCGCGGGAAAAACCGGAGATCCAGACCTTGACCCTGCCCTCGATGCCGTTGGTGAGGATGTATCCCTCCAGCCGGTCGATGACGAGCTCGGACGCGGAGAGAAAGCCCTCGTGGATCTGCCCGCTGCCGGGCGTCATATTGGACTGCCATTCGTTCTTGTAGCCGCCGCCGCAGACGCCGATCGCGATCAGCGTGAAGGGCTCCTCACCCTCGCGCTCCATGATGCGGGACCCCATCGCCATGGAGATCGTGTACATGCTGGTCTCCTTGGAATAGTCGTCCTTGCGGATGTGCGAGAATCCGGCGTCCGTGAGAAATTCTTCCAGATGCAGGGACGGGTCGAAATCCGCGGACGGCTCCTCGGAGGGATCGATCGCGCGGTTTGCGGACAGCGCCATCGCAAGCGACATCACGGCGAGGTTGCCGTCGTACTGCGTAGCGGGCTGCCCGAACGGATATTCGGTGAAATAAATGCTGTATTGATAGGCGGATCTGTTGGAACGCAGGTTGATACCGGCGCGGACCTTGCGGACCGGACAGCCGTTGACGGAGACCGGCTCGCCCATGGCGTCGCGCTCAACGACCGCGCCTTCGCCGAACTGCTCGGCGTCGGACGGGGAGGGATCCTCCGCAAGCGCCGACGGAAGCAGGGAGACCGTCAGCAGAAGGATCAGGAACAAGGAAAAGAACCGTTTGCGCATCATAAGCCCCTTTCTGTTCGGATGCGTCAATCGACGCGCTCGCCGCGGATCTTCACACGACCGCCGTCGGGACAGGACGCTTCAAAAAAAGCCGCGCGGTCGTCGCCGTGATCGAGCGCAGCGCCGTTTTGCAGCGCAAAGACCTGCGGATAGATCACGCTCCAAAGCTCGTGGCACAGCGGGGGGACAGGTCTGTTCGACCAGATAGGTATCGCCCGCGGAGCAAAGCCCGTCGCGGCAGCGGCTTTCGAGGATCGTGATTTTAACCTTCACGGCGATCTCCTTTCACTTTGCGGACGAATAGATCCAGCCCGCGTGGAAGCCGTCGTCGGAATAGTGCAGCAGCTCCGAAACGGTCACAAGCTGATAGCCGCGTTCGAGAAGCTCCGGCACGATCCGCTTGAAGGCGTCGGCGGTCTTCTGCTGCTTGTCGTGGCAGAGGATGATGGAACCGGAAAGGGTCTTTCCGAGCTCGTCGGTTTCCGCCACGCCGCGGCTGTAGATCTTTTCGGCGTTGTAGCTGTCGTAGGTGTCGTGCGTGCTGCGGGTATGGTTGATGATCGCCATGTTCCATTCCTCCATCAGCGCGACGAGACTGTTCCGCGTCTCGCTGCCCTTGTCGCCGTATTTGATGTACGGCGGGCGGAACAGCCGGATCGTATAGCCGAAGCGCTCGCGGATCGCGTCGTTGACCTTGCCGATCTCCTCTCGCATTTCGGAGGCGGACAGCTCTTCGATGTTCGTGTGCATCCAGGTATGATTGCCGATCTCGCAGCCCAAAGACAGCATGCGCATCAGATCCTCCTCATGGCTTGCGATGTTGTCGCCCTTGATGAAGAAGGTGACGCGGACGCCGTACTGCTCGCAAACGTCAAGGATCTGACTTGTGATGCCGGTGCGCGGACCGTCGTCAAACGTGAACGCGACCATCTTTTGTTCGGGATCGATCGCCATCTTCGCCATGCGCGCTTCGATCGCCGCCTCATCCGGACAGTTCCCGTACGCGCGGACGTAATGCTCGATGGAAGAAAGCCGCTGCTCCTCCCAGCTCGGTTCCGGCGTGGGGGAGGGCGAGGCGGTCGGCACGGCGGTCGGCGCGGACGTCTCCTCCGGCGCTTCAACGGCAGGCGCGGGCGCGGAAAAACAGCCTGCGATCGCCGCGATCAGCACGACGCAGAGCACGAGAATCAGCGCGATCAGCGCAACGCCCACCGCAAAGCGCAGCGGGTTTGCAATCTTCCGTTTCTTCCTTTTTTTCATACAAATCAGTATACCAAAATCGGCATTTTCTGTCAATTTGCGCGGGCGGTCCGATCTGTAAATTTTCCGGTTGACAAACGGACTTTATGTGGTATAATGTTCCTATCTTTGAGACGAATCCGGAAGCAGTAGCGCTTATCGGCTTCGGAAAGCGAGCGGCGGACGGTGAAAGCGCCGCACGAAGTACAGCGGGAAGACCGCCGGAGGATCAAAGCGGGCTCGCCCGTTACAGCGAACAGAGCACCAAATAGGGTGGAACCACGCAGAACCGGCGTCCCTTGTCGAAAGGGACGTCTTTTTTATTTTCAACAGGAGGTAACTGATATGATCATCACATTTCCCGACGGTTCCAAACGGGAATTTGAGAACGGCATGAGCGCGCTCGACATTGCGGGCGCGATCAGCAACGGACTCAAAAAGGCAACCCTTTGCTGCGAGATCGACGGCGAACGTGCGGACGCGTTCCGCCCGATCGAAAAGGACTGCACGCTGAAGCTTCTGACCTGGGAGGACGAGGACGGACGCTGGGCGTACCGCCACACCGGCTCGCACATCCTTGCGCAGGCGGTGAAGCGCCTGTATCCGGACGTGAAGCTTGCCATCGGTCCCGCGATCGCGGACGGCTTCTATTACGACTTCGACGCGCCCGAACCCTTCACGACCGAGGACTTCAAAAAGATCGAGAAGGAAATGGACCGCATCGTCAGCGAGAACTTCAGGCTGGAGCGCTTCGAGCTTCCGCGTGAAGAGGCGATCGCGTTCATGAAGGAGCAGGGCGAGCCCTACAAGGTCGAGCTCATCGAGAACCTGCCCGAAGGCGAGACGATCAGCTTCTACCGCCAGGGCGAGTTCGTGGACCTGTGCGCAGGTCCGCACGTCGCAAGTACCGGCAAGGTCAAGAACATCAAGCTCATGAGCGTCGCCGGCGCGTACTGGCGCGGCTCGGAGAAGAACAAGATGCTGCAGCGCATCTACGCGACCGCGTTCGAGAAGAAGGCGGACCTCGAAGCCTACATCACCCGCATCGAGGAAGCGAAGAAGCGCGACCACAGAAAGCTCGGCAAGGACCTCGGGCTCTTTATGCTGCTCGACGAGGGTCCGGGCTTCCCGTTCTTCCTGCCGAAGGGCATGCAGCTCCGGAACACGCTGATCGACTACTGGCGCGAGGTGCATAAGCGCTACGGCTACGTCGAGGTTTCTACCCCGATCATTCTGCGCCGTACCCTCTGGGAGCGCAGCGGACACTGGGAGCACTACAAGGAGAACATGTACACCACGGTCATCGACGACGAGGATTTTGCGATCAAGCCGATGAACTGCCCGGGCGGCATGCTCGTCTATGCAAACGAGCCGCATTCCTACCGCGATCTGCCGCTGCGCTGCGGCGAGCTCGGGCTGGTGCACCGTCATGAGCTTTCCGGCGCTTTGCGCGGACTGTTCCGCGTGCGCTGCTTCACCCAGGACGACGCGCATATCTTCATGACCCCGGAACAGATGAAGGACGAGATCAAGAACGTCGTCCGTCTGTTCGACGAGGTGTATTCGACCTTCGGGCTCAATTATACCGTGGAGCTGTCCACCATGCCCGAGAGCCACATCGGCACCGTGGAGGAGTGGGAGCACAACCAGAACGTGCTGAAGGAAGCGATCACCGAGATGGGCAAGACCTTCGTCATCAACGAGGGCGACGGTGCGTTCTACGGTCCGAAGCTCGACTTCCACATCGAGGACTGCCTCGGCAGGACCTGGCAGTGCGGCACGATCCAGCTCGACAGCCAGCTGCCGGAGCGCTTTGAGCTCGAATATGTCGGCGCGGACGGCGAACGCCATCGCCCGGTCATGATCCACCGCGTCGTGTTCGGCTCGATCGAGCGCTTCATCGGCGTCATCACGGAGCACTTTGCGGGCGCGTTCCCGACCTGGCTTGCGCCGGTGCAGGTGAAGGTGCTGACCATCACCGATCGCGCAAACGACGCCGCGCAGGCGCTGAAGGACCGGCTCGACGCGCTGAACGTGCGTGCGGAGATCGACCTCCGGAACGAAAAGATCGGCTTCAAGATCCGCGAGGCGCAGATGATGAAGATCCCGTACATGCTCGTCATCGGCGACAAGGAAGCGGAAAGCGGCACCGTTGCGGTCCGTTCGAGAAAGGACGGCGATCTCGGCGCCATGCCGGTCGACGCGTTTGTCGAAAAGATCCTCGAAGAGATCAGAACGAGAGCCAAATAAGAATGCAGCGCCGGGACTGTCCGCATTTCGGAGGTCCCGGCGTTTCTGTACGGTTTTCCTTGACGGATGGACGGAAAACGCGTAAAATGAGAACATGGAAAGTTCCGGAAGAACAGAATCGAACGGTCGGCTGCTGCTGATCACGCTTGCCGCGGCGGGAACGCTTCTTTTGGCGTTCGTACCGTCCGGCGCGTGGCTCGGCTCGCTTGAGACGGAGGAGACGCTGTTTGCGATCCTTCTGAAGCAGTTTCTGACCGTGCTGCTCCTGCTGATCGTGCCGTCGCTTTGCGCGATGTCCGTGCATCGGACGTCGCCGTGGATGCTTTTGGGGCTTGCGGCGTTCGCGTTCGGCGCGGGATTCCTTGTCACGCGAGACGCAAAGGAAGCGCTGTATTCCCTGTTTCTGACAGTGCTGCCCGGCGCGGGGCTTTACGCGCTGCAGCGGGCGAAGCTGTCGAACTTCCGCACGGTGATCTACGGATCGTTCGTGATTTTGCTTGCAATGTTCGGCTTCGTATGCCTCAGGGACCTGATCCGCACCGGCGACGCCTATGCGTCCTATCGGTCGGTCATCCGGATGTACGGCGCGCTTCTGGAGCGCTATGCGCCTGCGGGGAGCCTGTACGGCGTCGATTTTGCCGCGCAGGCGAAGGAGATCACGGATCTCTTTTTGGTGAACGCGGAGAGCCTCTGTGCGACAGCGCTGCTGACGCCTGCGATGGCGGCGGCGTTCTCGAATACGCTGTTCTCGCATCTTTGGAATCGGAACGGCGCCGTGCGGCTCAGTCCGCTTCCGCCGTTTTCACAGTGGCGGTGCGAACGTTGGTACGCGCTGCTCAGCGTCGGGTTTTATTTTGCGACGGTGATCCTGGGACTGTTCGGCGTCCGATGGGGGGCGTCGCTTTCCGGGGTCGCGGAGCTTTTGTGGAAAATGCCGTGCATGCTGGGCGGGCTTTCGGCGATCCAGCGGCTGGGGCAGCTGACCGGCAGAACCTGGATCCTTTGGGCGGCGGTCGTGCTGCTGATCTTGCTGCCGCCGGCGACGTGCATGCTTCTTGCAATACTCGGCATGCTGTCCGCCTTGCGCAAACCTAAGAACGTCGGAGAGGACGGGGAACGGAAATGAAACACTACAGCGGGATATTGATCACACAGGGAGCGATCGCGGTGCTGATCGCCGCAGCGATCGAGATCTTTACCAAACAGTATATCGTTGCGCTCGCCGTGCTCGGCGCCGGGCTTCTTTGGCTTCTGATCATGGCGCTGCTGCTGCATCGGATCGCCAAAAAACAGCAGGCGCAGATGGACCGCGTGTTCCGGGAAAACGACAGCGCGGTGGCGTCTCTTGCGAGCAATATCTCCATACCGAGCGCGATCGTGGACCTGTCCGGACGGATCACCTGGCGAAACAACGCCTTTGCCTCGCTGTACGACGGGCAGGACATCCATGACGTCGTGCCGGAGTTTGACGGCGGAAACCCGATCCGCACGCTGCAGATCGAGCACAACGGCAGCAATTATCAGATCATGAACATGCTCGTGATGCGCGAGAAAGAAAAAAAGCTCGTGCTGCAATATTGGATCGACCGTACCGAAGCGATGCACTATCAGCGCCTGTACACCGAGCAGCGGCCGTATGTGGCGATGATCCTCGTCGACAACTACGAGGAGCTTCTGAGCGACACGCAGATCCACAGCACGGCGGTGCTGGCGGAGGTCGAACGGCTGATCTCGGACCTTTCAAAGCGTCTCGGCGGGCTCTACCGCCGCTACGACAACGGACGGTTCATCCTCGTGCTCGAAGCCAAGCAGATGCAGCAGCTGGAGGAGGAGCGCTTCACGCTTTTGGAGCAGGCGCACCGCATCGACACGGGCTCGTCCTCGGCGGTCTCGCTGTCCATCGGCTTCGGCATCGCGCCGCGGCTTGCGCAGTCCGAGCAGGACGCGCGCCGCGCTTTGGAGCTGGCTTTGGGACGCGGCGGCGATCAGGTCGTCGTGAAGGATGGCACCGATTACCGCTTCTTCGGCGGCAAACGGCAGCACGATCCGCGCCAGTCGCGCGTGAAGGCAAGGCTGTTTTCAAAGGCGCTGTATCAGCTGTTTGAAAACAGCGGCGACGTCTTTATCATGGGACACCGCAATTCCGATATGGACTGCATCGGCGCGGCGCTCGGCGTCGTGACCTGCGCAAATCACGTCGGCGCGCACGCCTATATCGTGCTCGACACGGTGAATACGACGATCGAGGACGCTGTGAAGACGCTGGAGCGTTCCGGCGCGGGCTCTTTGATCATCAGCCCCGATCAGGCGGCGGAAATGATGAAGGAGGATTCCGTGCTCGTGGTGGTGGACACGCAGCGCGCGTCGGTCACGGTCGCGCCGCAGCTGCTTTCCATGACGGAGCATATCGTGCTCATCGACCACCATCGCCGCAGCGCGGACTATATCGACAATGCAACGCTGCATTACCTGGAGACGCGCGCGTCGAGCGCAAGCGAGATGGTGACCGAGGTCATGCAGTATTTCGCAGACAACGTCAAGCCCGCGGCGTTCACCTGCAGCGCCCTGCTTGCCGGCATCACGGTGGATACAAAGCAGTTCGCGTTCAACGTCGGCTCGCGCACGTTCGACGCAGCGGGATATCTTCGCCGCAACGGCGCGGACCTGAGCTCGGTCAAGCAGATGTTCCAGAACGACTACGCAAGCTATGTGCGCTGCGCAAGCGTCGTGGAGCATGCGAAGATCCGCAAGAGCGGCATCGCGATCTCGGTCTGCGAAAAGAACGCGCCGGACAGCCAGCTTCTGGCGGCGCAGGCGGCGGACGAGCTTCTGGGCATCCGCGGCATCTATGCGGCGTTCGTGCTTGCGGAGACCGACGAGCAGGTTGCGATCTCCGGCAGAAGCTACGGACAGATCAACGTGCAGCTGATCCTTGAACGGCTGGGCGGCGGCGGACATCTGACGATGGCGGGCGCGCAGCTCAAGGGCGCGACGACGGAGGAGGCGATCGCAAAGCTGGAGGAAGCGATCGACTGGTATGAGACGGAGAACCCCGAGAAATAGGAAAGGACGGAACGGACGATGAAGGTATTGCTTTTGGAAGATGTAAAGGGAAGCGGCAAGAAGGGCGAAGTGATCAATGTCAGCGACGGCTATGCGCGCAACTTCCTGCTTCCGCGCAAAATGGCGGAGCCCGCGGACGCGCAGGCGATCAACGCGGCGAACATTCAGAAGAGCGCCGCACAGCACAGAAGATTTACGGCGGGCATCAAAGCGCGCGAGACCGCGCAGGCGCTGGAGGGACATACGATCCATGTCAAGGCGCGCGTCGGCGAGAACGGCAAGCTGTTCGGCACCGTCTCCGGCAAGGAGATCGCGGCGGCGCTGAAGGAGCAGAAGGGCGTCGACGTAGACAAAAAGAAGATCTCGGTCGACCCGATCCGCGCGCTCGGCGAGTATCCCGCAAAGCTCTCGCTGTTCGAGGGCATTTCCGTGACCGTAAAAGTGATCGTAGAGGAATAAATGGAGCAAACATCGATCGAAACCCTGCCCCACAGCATCGAAGCGGAACGCTCGGTGCTCGGCGCGATGCTGCTGGACGTCAGCGCGCTCGATTCCATGCTGGAGCAGTTAAAACCCGAAGATTTCTATCAGGATGCGCACGAGAGCATCTTTGAAGCCATGCGCACGATCCGGCAGGCGGGCAACGCGGTCGACGTCGTGACGCTTTCAAACGCGCTCGAACGCGCGGGCAAGCTCGAAAGCGCGGGCGGGCTCGTGTATCTCACCGAGCTCATGAGCTTCGTGCCGACGACGGCGAACGTGCAGCATTACGGGAAGATCGTGGAGGAGCACAGCATCCGCCGCGCGCTGATCCGCGCGGGCAACGACATGATCCGCGACGGCATGAACGACCGCCGCGACGTCGAGGAATCGCTGAACGCGTCGGAACGCAAGATCTACGACATCTCCATGCGCAAGACGGAGGAAACGCTGACGCCCGCGATCGAGATCGTGCCGAACACGATCAATCAGATCGGCGAGATCGTCAACCGCAGAGGCAAGCTCACCGGCATCGCAACCGGGTTTTCCAAGCTGGACCGGCTGACGAACGGCTTGCAGAAGAGCGACCTCATCATCCTTGCCGCGCGTCCTGCCATGGGCAAATCGGCATTTGCGATGAACATCGCGCAGTACGCCGCCCTGCACGACAACCGCTCCGTTGCGGTATTTTCGCTCGAAATGAGCAAGGAACAGCTGATGATGCGCATCATGTGCACCGAGGCGGCGGTCGATTCGCAGAAGATCAAGGACGGATCGCTGGATCCTTCCGAGATGCAGCGGCTGATGGAAGCCTCCATTCCGCTGCAGGCGAGCAAGCTGTTCATCGACGACTCCGCCGGCGCGACGGTCGCAAGCATCCGCTCGAAATGCCGCAGGCTCAAGGCGCAGCAGGGGCTGGATCTTGTCATCATCGACTATATGCAGCTGATGCAGGGCACCGGAAACGGCAGCCGCAAGAACGACAACCGGCAGCAGGAGATCTCCGACATGACCCGCGCCATGAAGCTTTTGGCGCGTGAGCTCGATCTTCCGATCATTCTTCTCAGCCAGCTGAACCGCGGTCCGGAGCTTCGGCAGGACCACCGCCCGATGATCTCCGACCTTCGCGAATCCGGCTCGATCGAGCAGGACGCGGATATGGTCATCCTGCTGTACCGCGCCGCGGTCTATGACGAGACCGCGGGCAACGAGAGCGAAGCGATCGTGGCGAAGAACCGTCACGGTCCGATCGAGACCTGCAAGCTCGTCTTCCAGGGCGAATACACCCGCTTCCGCACGCTCGCGGAGGAAGACCGGTAACGAATGCAAAAAAAGGACCGCTTCGGCGGTCCTTTCGCTATGCTTCGGTTTGCATGGGCTGGGGCGGCGCTTCCGAAGCGGGGGAAGGCGCCGGGTCCGGCTTTTTGTCGCGGCGGAAGATGTCGTAGAGCACCGGGATGATGTAGGCGGTGGTCAGCGTTGCGTAGGTTAAGCCGCCGATGCAGACGACCGCGACCGGCTGCACGATCTCCGCGCCGGTGCCGAAGCCGATCGCAAGCGGCAGAAGTCCCAAAATCGTGGTGAGCGCGGTCATGAGCACCGGACGCAGGCGGATGGACGTCGCCTGTACGATCGCGTCGCGCTTTCGGACGCCCTGCTCGCGGAAGCGGTTTGCGCAGTCGACGAGCACGATGCCGTTGTTGACCGCAATGCCGACGAGCATGATGAAGCCGATCATCGGGACGACGCCGATCTCCGTACCGGTGATCCACAGCGCCAGGAACCCGCCCGCGAACGCCAGCGGCACGGTGCCGATGACGATGAACGGGGAGAGCAGGGACTGGAACTGCGCAACCATGATGAGGTAGATGATCAGCACGCCGAGCGCAAGCATCCAAAGAAGGTCCTTGAGCGCGCTGCTGATCGATTCGTTCTGCCCGTCGTAGACCAGCGTGCAGCCCGCGGGAAGCGGGACGGCGTCGACCGCCTTCTGCACGTCGCGGCTCACGAGCGTGACGTTTCTGCCCTCTTCGAGCGTTGCGGTGACCGTGATGCTGCGCCGCTGATCGATGCGGTTGATCGAGGCGAGCGAGGTCGTTTCCGTGACGTCCGCAATTTCCTTCAGCTTGACGGTCTCGACCGATTGATCGAGCCGCGTAACGGTCAGCTCCAGATTTTCAAGCTCCCGCTTGGAATGGGGCGCGCCGGAATCGGAAATGACCGACACGTCCAGCGCGGTCGCGGTGGAGGTGACGGAGGCGGAGGATGCGGTCGTTTTCAAGACCTCCGCAAGCTTCAGATACGTTTCGGCAACGGTCAGCCCGTGATCCGCCGCCTTTGCCTTGTCCACGGAGACGTGCAGCGTCGGCACGGTTTCCTCCGCGCCGCTGTCGACCTCCTTGATGCCGTCGACCGAACGCACCGCTTCGGCGATCGCTTCCGCCGTTTCGGACAGCGCCGTAAGGTCGTTTGCGTACAGCTTGATCGAAACGTCGTCGCCGGACATCGAGCTTGAAAAGCTCATCGTGCTCATGCCGGCGATCGTATACGGATGCTCGCTTCTGAGCGGGGAGAGCGCGTCGTCGATGCTCTTATGGATCGTAATGCTCGAAAGCTCGCTCTTCCCGTCGATCAGACCGTAAATGGTCAGCTCGCGCACCTCGCTGCTCTGTCCGCCGTTGATGCCCAGAATCGAAACGACGCCGCTGCCGAGCATGCCGCCGGCGTCGGTCAGCCCGGGCACGGTGTACATGATCTCCATGAACCGGTCGGCGATCTCCGTCGCTTCCGCAAAGCTTGTGCCCTTTTCGAGCGGGACCGTGACCGAGACCTGCTTGCCGCCGCTTTCGGGGAACATCACAAAGCCCCTGCGGATGACCAGCCAGCCGGAGCCTGCGAGGATCAGCAGCGCGAGGATCAGCGCGATCGCACGGTGACGGAGCGTGAAGCGAAGGGACTTTTCAAACGCCGCCATCAGCTTTTTGCGGGTCTTGCCCTGCGGCTTGACGGGACGGCGCAGAAGCCCGGTGACCGCCGCCGGGATGACCGTGATCGCGACGATCAGGCTTGCAAGCAACGAATAGGTGACGGTCAGCACCATGTCCATGAAGATCTGCCGCGTCAGCCCCTGCACGAACAGGATCGGTACAAACACGCAGACGGTCGTGAGCGTCGACGCGGTGATCGCGCCGGCGACCTCCTTAACGCCCTGCACGGCGGCTTCCTTGACCGGCACGCCCTCGCTGCGCAGCCGGTAAATGTTTTCGATGACGACGATCGAGTTGTCGACCAGCATGCCGATGCCGATGGCAAGCCCGGACATCGAAATGACGTTCATCGTGACGCCGGAGAAGTACATCAGCACGAGCGCAAACAGCACGGAGACCGGGATCGAGATCGCAACGGTCAGCGTCGGGCGAATGTCGCGGAGGAACAGGAAGAGGATCAGGATCGCGAGCGCGGCGCCGATCAGAAGGTTCTGCACGACCGACGAGATCGCCATATGGATGAAATCGCCCTGGCTCATCAGCGAGGTAAAGGAGAGACCGGGGTAGAGCGCTTCAAGCTCGCGGAAGCGGCTTTCGATGCTGTCGGAGACCGTTGCGGTCGCATAGGAGGACTGCTTCGAGAACGAAAGCAGAACGCCGTTGTCGCCGTTGATCTTCGCATAGGTGCTGGCGGTGTTGTCCGTGATGCGGACGGAGGCGACGTCGCCGAGCGTGATCGCGTCCAGCGAGCCGACGCCGGGCGAAAACAGCGGGACCGCGGAGAGGACTTCGACGTCCTCGATCTCATCGCCGACGGACACCAGCCACTGCGCGTCTTTTTCTCTGAGATAGCCTGCAGGCATGGAAAAGTTCTGTGCGGAAAGAAGCTTTGCGATCATGTCCTTGGTCAGGATCTTGTGAAGATCGGCGGCGTCCTTTGCGGCGGCAAGCTGATCCGCGGCGGCTTTTTCCGCCTGCTCCAGCTGTACCTTGCCCGCTTCAAGCTCCTGTTCGCCGCGCTCGAGCGCCTCCCTGCCCTGATCGATCGCCGACTGCGCGGCGTTCAGCTTTCCGTACGCCTGCGCCTTCTTCCGATTCAGCTCTTCGCGTCCGTTCTCCAGATCGAGCTTGCCGCTTTCCGCCTGCGAAAGCAGTTCTTCAACGGTTTTCAGCCCCTCTTCGAGCTGCGGGATCGCTTCTTCGAGCTGCGCGATCGTTGCGTCGAGCGTTTCGCGGGTCAGTCCGTATTCGGCGAGCTTCGCGTCCGCTTCCCTTAGCCCGTCTTCAAGCTGACGGTATTCCTCGCTTGATTTGATCGCGTCGATATAGTTTTGCTTCTGCTCATCGGAGAGCAGGGGATCGTTTTCGATCGAGGCGATCGACTGATCGAACAGCGCCATGCCGGTTTCGAGCGTGCGGATCGTGTATTTGAGTGCCAGAAGCTGCGTGCGCGCGGAGTTTGCCGTCTCCAGCTGCGAGCTTATTGCATCGCGCTGCGATTTGAGCTCGGCGATCGTTGCGGTCAGCTTTTCATCGGCGGCGTTCAGCTCCTGCTCCGCCTGTCCGAAGGCATAGCCCGCCTGTCGGCGTCCGAGGTCGACCGCTTCCTGTCCTTCGGTGAGCTTGTCGCGGTTTTCCGAAAGCTCCTGTTCGCCCTCCCTGACCTTTTCCCGCGCTTCGGCAAGGTCCTCGGTCGCCGCTTCAAATTCTTCGTCGATCGCGGCATAGAGCCGTCGGTTCAGCGCGTCGATCTTTCGGTCGTCAAGCGTAATCTCCACCTGCCGTTTGATCAGCCCTGCGGTCGTGACGGACGCGACGCCGGCGACGCCTTCGAGCCGCGGGAGCAGCGTATCGCTGACGAATGCGGAGAGCGCGAGCTGGTCCATCTCCTTTGCGGAAACGGCGGCGACCGTGACCGGAATGAGGTCGGAGCTCAGCTCCATCATGACCGGCGTGCCGATCGTTTCGTCCCAGCCCGCGGTGAGCATGCCGATCGCCTTCTGCACATCGATCGACGCCATGTCGACGTCGGTGCCGTCCTCGAACGTCAGATAGACGACGGAAGCGTTTTCACTGCTTTTCGACGTGACCGACTTGATGTGGTCGAGCGCGGACATCGCCTGCTCCAAAGGCTTCGTGACCGTTGCCTCGACCTCCTCGGGCGATGCGCCGGGGTACGCCGTAAAGAGCACGATGTACGGAAAACTCATGTCCGGCAGCAGATCCGGGGTCATTTTGCCGACGGAAACATAGCCGAGCACCAGAATGAGCACGACGGCGACCAGGACGGTAAACGGTTTTTTAACGCTGAATTTCGCAAGCATGGCGAATCTCCGATCCGGGGAACAATTATCCCAGTATGATAATCTATTATAACACATTGCGCGTTGTTTGAATGTAGCAAAGATGTGAAAAATTGACGTGAATCAATGAAAACTGAACGTGAATCAATGAATACTGAAAACTGAAAACTGAACATGAATCAATGAATACTGAAAAATGAATAATGAATGTAGATTTTCCGCAGGAAAATCCTCCTGAATTATTCATTATTCATTCTTCATTCTTCATTATTTCTCTTGTCGTCCCCCCCTAACTATGTTATACTGCATCAGGGGAGAGAAGGAAGGAATATGAAACCGAACATCAAAGACAGGATCAAACAGGAGCTGCCCGCGTGGATCATCTCGGGCGTCGGGATCCTTGTGCTCGCCTGCGCGTTCACGTTCTGGATCATAAAAGAGCATCCGAATGCCGCGGGCATTGCCGCAGCGGCGCTTTCCCTTGTGCTGTTCGTTCTCGGCTGCCTTCGCTTTGTTCCCGCATGGATGACGTTCTGGAAGGAACGGACGGACACGCTGCATTCCGGCGGCGAGCCGAAGCACACCGCGCTTTTGATCGCGCTGCTTGCCTTTGCGGTGGAAGTTCTGCTGCTCGGCATTGTGACGCTCGTGTTTTACAAGCGGGAGGGCGAATGGTTCTCGTTCCGCGGCTTGCTCAATTTCTGGCGCTGTCTGGACAGCAACCACTATCTCGACATCGCGCGGGAGTGGTATGTGCCGAAGAGCTTCCTCGAAACGACGGAGGAATGGTTCCAGACCGGCGACGACGTCGGACGCGTCGTGCAGCTTGTGTTCCTGCCGGGCTATCCGCTCGTCGTCTATCCCTTCTATCGCATCTTCGGAAACGACGTCATTGCGGGGCTTTTCGTGTCCATGACCGCGTTTCCCGCGGCGTGTGCCATGCTCTATCGGCTTCTGCGGCTGGATTACGATCATAAGCATGCGTTCCGGACCGTTCTGATGCTTTTGCTGCTGCCGGGCGGGTTCTTCTTCATCGCGCCGATGAGCGAGTCGCTCTATCTGCTGCTGGCGCTCTCCGCGCTGTATTGCTTCCGAAAGAAGCGTTACCTGATGGCAGGGCTTTTCGGCGCGTACTGTGCCTTTACGCGCACGGTGGGGCTGCTGCTCGTTGCGCCGCTGGTGCTCGAATGGGTCCGCGCGTTTCCGAAAAATCGAGGCGAGCGGAAGAAATGGCTGCTCGGCGCGCTCTCCGTGCTGCTTGTTCCCGCAGGCTTTGCCGTGTATCTTTGGATCAACAAGACCGTGGCGGATCATCCGCTGCAGTTTCTGACCTATCAGCACCGTTGGTGGAGCCAGCATCTCGGGTGGTTTTTCAACACGGCGTCCTATCAGACGAAATACCTCATCGAATGCATCCGGGAGGGCAACCGCGAGAATGTCTTCGGGCTGTGGCTGCCGAACATCGTGTGGCATTTCGGCACGCTCGGACTGTTCGCGTTCACGGCAAAGAAGCTCCGCCCGAGCTATGCGGCGTGGTTTATCGCATACTTTGTCATCGCGATCGGCGCAACGTGGCTGCTGTCCGGTCCGCGCTACCTGCTGTCCATGCCGGTCGTCGCCATGATGCTTGCCGCAGTCACGGAAAAGCGCTGGCAGAAGATCGCTGCCGCGTGTGTGCTCGCGCCGCTTTCGATCCTGTATCTCCTGGCGTTCGTGTTCCGCTGGCAGGTGTGGTAAGGAAAAAAGCAGAGTCCCTGCCGGTTCAATAAGATTCGCCCTTCGGGCGCATTTCGGAAGGTTCTCCGGTCGGAGAGCCTTTTTTCTTGTTACCGACTGATGTAAGTGCCGTCGATCGCATTGATCAGGAGCACGCGAGGCTCTTGATGGATTGCCTCGTCCTCATCGGTTGTGAGGTAGATCACCCATGTTGGCACAAAGAACGCTTCGTTACCTTGATTCGGGATCTGTGCGACCGAAGTGGACAGCACCATGCGTTTGACGAGCACCGGTGAGCCCTCCCAATCGCCCAAGCCATATTCCAGCAGCTTTTTGACGCTGCCCTGGATCTCTTCAAACGGCAGCAACTGCACGTTCTCGTTTGCCGTCATCACATGCTCCTTCGGCGCCCACCAGTTCAGCGAGACGAGACCTTCCTCCGTGATATAGAGCTCCGCGTACTCGGGACGCCACGGTGGGGCATAGGTCGACTCGCCGCCGATATGCTGCAGAAAATCCGGGCTTGTGGATTCCGCATAGTAGCAGGGGACGGTGCCTTCGAGCGCAGGAACGTAGTAAAGGAGATAGCCCTTGCTGTATTCCGTGGATGATCCGGTCTGTACCTCGACGGCTTTTTTCATTTCAGCAAGACGATAATCGGACAGCTTCAGAGCAGCGATCATAGCGTCGCCAACTGCGGCTGCGTCTTGCGAAGAAACCTTGATGCCGCCCAACCCGCCGGAATAATACACGGGAGAATCGGTTTGCATGACCCAGCTTTCCGGATAAATCGCGCTGTCGCGCCGACGATTCAGAAACAGTCCGGAATTGGTTTCCTTGCCGTATGCATACAGATACCAGGTTTCATCCCTGCTGTTTTTGACCGGGATCTTTTTGACCGGCAGAGTGACAGCGCTTTCGGTCAATGTGGAGAACGTATCCTCAGCCGGCGCATGTTCGATCAGTTTTTGAATACGCTGCATTTCCTCCTCGTTCGCGCCGTAAATCGATTCGCCGGTATCGTCGTTTGTGCCGAGGTACATATTCGAGGCTTTCTTCAAGTCCTCCGTCAGCTCCTCGCGGCTCAGCTCGTTTTCACGGATCAACCATTCGCCGGGGCAGAACGACGTGAGAAACGATACGACGTCGCTTGCTGTCAGCCGGTGCTGCCGGACCGTAACGACGGGAAACTGCTCCGCGGTCGGGATCTCGATATTTGCGGAGAAACGGATTTCCCGGTTTCGGGGAACAAAGGTTTCGTCCCAGTACAGGGGTGCGTCGAATGTGTATGATTCAACCGGCGCGGCGACTACTGCCTGTTCCAAGGTGCTGTCTGTGCGGCAGACGATCGTCTCTTCCTTTGGCGTTGGTACGCAAGCGATCAGGAACAGCAGGCAGAGAATGATGGATATAATGGAATACTTTTTCACATGGAACCTCCTTTGTATTCGGTTTTTGACAGGTTCAGTATAAAACAGAACTCGTAACAGAGTCATCACAGAGTTGTATCAGAGTTGTAAAACTGCCGGGTCGTAATTTCGGCGGGCGGATGATATCCGCCCCTACGAACCGTACAACCTGCAGGGGAAGATCGCATCTTCCCGTTGCGCTTCTCGGCGGGGCGTCGAGGACGACGCCCCCTACGGTCCGTTGTCGAAAAACGCGCGCTCCTTGCCTTCTCCCCGGGAGAAGGTGGCGCCGCAGGCGCCGGGTGAGGGGGGTAAATCAGACGATTCTCCATCGGAGAATCTACCTGAACGTGCCCGCAGGGTACATATCACATCCCGCAGGGGAAGATATCATCTTCCCGTTGCGTATCTTGGCTCCCCTGTGTAAGGGGAGCTGTCACCGATAGGTGACTGAAGGGTTGTAAACGCTTTGTTCAATCAATCGACAACCCTTCCGGCTCGGCAAGCCTCGCCACCTCCCCTTTAACACTTCGCTTCCACTACGCTACGCTTCGTTACAGAGGTAGATCGCGCGTTTGATCGCGCGTACCATCCACAGAGGAGGCAAGGATTTTGCGCAACCAAAAGCCTTCCCCCTTGGGTGGAGAAGGTGGCGCCGCAGGTGCCGGATGAGGGGGCAAAAATGACAGGAAGAAAAAATGCTTGACAAACGGAACAAAATCGGTATAATGGAACGAGTGTAAAGGAAAAAGACTTTACACGTCGGAGTGACTATGGAACGATTGTTTGAGCTCGGCATGCTTTTGGACCGCTATGAGCGGATGCTCACCGAGCGGCAGAGGAGCATTCTCAGGCAATATACGGACGAGAACTGCTCGCTTGCGGAGATCGCGGAGCGGGAGGGGATCTCCCGGCAGGGCGTCAGAGACATCATTACGCGCGGCTCGAAGCAGCTCTTTGATCTCGAAGCGGCAGCCGGGCTGATCCGCAAGGAAGCGAAGCAGACGCAGCTTTTGCGGGCGTTTCGGAATCGGTTCAAGGACGTTCCGCTGCGGGACGCGGACCGCGCGGCGCTCGAAGGGTATCTTGCGGAGCTTGCGGGCATTTGGGAGGACGAAGATGGCATTTGAAGGCATCGCATCCAAACTGCAGAATGTTTTTAAGAAGCTGACCGGAAAGGGAAGGCTTTCTGAACGCGACGTCAAGGACGCCATGCGCGAGATCAAGCTGGCGCTCCTCGAAGCAGACGTCAACTTCCTCGTCGTCAAGGACTTCGTGAAGCGCGTCGAAGCGCGCGCCGTCGGAACCGACGTGCTCGAAAGCCTGACGCCGGGACAGATGGTCATCAAGATCGTCAACGAAGAGCTGACTTCCTTGATGGGCAGCACGAACGCGAAGCTCGACTTCGGCTCGAAGAAGCCTGCGGTCGTTCTGATGGCGGGTCTGCAGGGCGCCGGCAAAACGACGATGTGCGGAAAGCTTGCCGTGCTCTTGAAGAAGCAGTACGGCAAGGCGCCGATGCTCTGCGCGTGCGACATCTACCGCCCGGCGGCGATCGAACAGCTGAAGGTCGTGGGCGGAAAAGCCGAGGTCCCGGTCTATGAGCACGGCACGCAGGATCCGGTGAAAACCGCTCTGGAAGCGATCGAGGAAGCGCGCCGCACGTTCAAGGACGTCGTGATCGTCGATACCGCAGGTCGTCTGCACATCGACGGGGACATGATGGATGAGCTGAAGCGCATCCGCGACGCACTGGAGCCCGCGGAGATCCTGCTGGTGGTCGACGCGATGACCGGTCAGGACGCGGTCAACGTGGCAAAGGCGTTCAACGAGACGGTGCCTTTGACCGGCGTGGTGCTCACAAAGCTGGACGGCGACACGCGCGGCGGCGCTGCGCTGTCGGTCCGTGCGGTCACGGGCAAGCCGATCAAGTTTGCCGGTACGGGCGAAAAGCTCACCGACCTCGAGCCGTTCCATCCGGACCGCATGGCAAGCCGCATCCTCGGCATGGGCGACATGCTGACGCTGATCGAAAAGGCGGAAGCCGCGTTCGATCAGAAAAAGGCGGCGGAGCTCGAAAAGAAGATGCGCACCGACACTTTCACGCTCGACGACTTCCTCGATCAGATGGAGCAGATGAAGGACATGGGCTCCATGGAGGATATCCTCAAGATGATCCCGGGCGTGGGCGGAAAGCTCTCCGGTCTGCAGATCGACGAGAAGGCGATGGGACGCACCAAGGCGATCATCCAGGCGATGACGCCGAAGGAACGCGCCAACCCGGACATTCTGAACGCCTCGCGGCGCAAGCGCATCGCGCGCGGCAGCGGCACGGCGATCCAGGACGTGAACAAGCTGATGAACCAGTTCGAGGCTTCGCGTAAGATGATGAAGCAGATGACCGGCGGCATGTTCAAAAAGGGCAAGAAGGGCAAGATCAAGCGCGGCGGTTTCCCGTTCGGATTCTGAGCGGGGAAAACAATCCCTCAGTCACCTTTCGGTGACAGCCCCCTTTACACAAGGGGGCCAAGAATGGTGCGCAACCAAAAGCCTTCCCCTTGCTATGGGGAAGGTGGCGAAGCGTCAGCGAGCCGGATGAGGAGCACACGCAGAAAAGCGTCAGCTTTTCGCGGATGAATGCATTGCGCTTCGCGCATTGATACCCCCTCATCAGTCACCTGACGGTGACAGCTTCTCCACCCTAAAGGGGGCGAAGCCTCTGCATGTGATTTGCCTGCCAAAAGCCTTCCCCTTGAGGGGAAGGGGGACATGGCGATGCGCGGAGAGCGTGCAACGGCACCGCCGTAACGAAGCGAAGCGGAGTGGAGTTCCGCTTGTGGTGGATGAGGTGTACACGCAGAAAAGCGTCAGCTTTTCGCGGATGAATAGACGGCGGAGCCGTCGTAAATAAGGACGAAAACGGCAGTGCCGTATTCGATATAAATCAAAAAAGAAACAAAGATAAGGAGAAACAAAACCATGTTGAAGATCAGACTGAGAAGAATGGGCGCGAAGAAGCAGCCTTTCTACCGTATCATCGTTGCGGATTCCCGCGCACCGCGTGACGGCGCATTCGTCGAAGAGCTCGGTTACTACAATCCCGCCGCAGAGCCCGTTGAGCTCAAGGTTGACAACGAGCGCGCGCAGCAGTGGATGAAGAACGGCGCACAGCCCACCGACACCGTTCGCGGCCTTCTGAAGAAGGCGGGCGCGATCGACTGATCGAGGCGGCTATGGACAAGCTCGTTGAGTTCATCGCAAAGAGCCTGGTCGATCATCCCGAAAACGTCAAGGTAACGACGCGCGAGGAGGACGACAGCATCGTCATCGAGCTCGTCGTCGATCCCGAGGATACCGGCAAGGTCATCGGCAAGCAGGGACGCATCGCAAAGGCGATCCGCGCGATCGTCAAGGCGGCGTCCATCAACGACGAAAAGAAGGTCGTCGTCGACATTCTGTGAGCGCAGCGTATTACCGGATCGGCGTGATCGTGCGTCCGCACGGCGTACACGGCGCGGTCAAGGTCGAGCCGCTCACCGATTCGAGCAAGCGCTTCCGCAATCTCAAGGATGCGTTTTTGGAGATGCACGGGGAAATGCGCCCCGTGCAGCTTTGCGTTTCGTCCGTCGCCCCGGACGCCGTGATCCTCACGGTCGAGGGCACGGAAACGCCGGAACAGGCGAACGGCTATCGCGGCGCGTACCTCTGCGTGGACAAGGCGCACCGCGTCAAGCTCCCGAAGGACTCGTATTTCGTGACCGATCTCATCGGCTGCGAGACGTTCGACACCGACGGCAACGCCTTCGGCAAGCTCACCAACGTCTACGAGACCGGCGCGAACGACGTCTATGAGATCGCAAACGGCAAGCTGATGGTGCCGGCACTCAAACGCGTTTTGGCTGAGGTCGACACCGACAACGAACGGATCGTGTTCGACGCGGCGGTTTTGAAGGAGGTCGGGCTCTTTGAAGATTGACATTCTGACCCTGTTTCCGGAGATGTTCGCGGGCGTCATGCAGACGAGCATCCTCGGCAGAGCGCAGGCAAGCGGCGTCCTTTCGATCGAAACGCACGACATCCGCGCCTATGCCGACAACAAGCATAAAAAGACCGATGACTATCCGTTCGGCGGCGGCGCGGGGCTCGTGATGATGGCGCAGCCGATCTTCGACTGCATGGCGGCAGTCTGCGGCGAGGAGCATCCGCACCGGATCCTTCTGACCCCGCGCGGCAAGCTTTTGACGAGCGAACGCGCAAAGGAACTTTCTAAGCTCGACCGGCTCGTGCTTTTGTGCGGGCATTACGAGGGCGTGGACGAGCGCGTGAACACGCTGATCGACGAGGAGATCAGCATCGGCGACTATGTGCTGACCGGGGGCGAGCTGCCTGCGATGGTGCTTGTGGATTGCCTTTCCCGCTTCATTCCGGGCGTTTTGGGCTCGGAGGAGAGCGCGGAGGACGAATCGCACACGAACGGGCTCCTCGAATACCCGCAGTACACGCGTCCGGCGTCGTTTCGGGGCTTGGACGTGCCGGAGATCCTCTTGAACGGTCACCACGCGAACATCGCAAAGTGGCGGCACGAGCAGGCGATGGAAAAGACCCGCGCGGTCCGTCCGTGCCTCTTGGGCAATTTCGGGAAAAATCCCGCAAAATAAGCAAAATTGGGGCTTGCATTTATCCGAAAGCTATGGTATAATGCGCCTTGCGACATCGGGCGGTCCGCCGACAGCATTGATCGTGAACGCCTGTTTCAAATAGAAAAAAGGAGAAAATCAAACATGTCCGACATCATTCGTGAACTCGAAAAAGAACAGCTCCGCAGCGATCTGCCCGAGCTGGAAGTCGGCGATACCGTTCGCGTTTTCGTGAAGGTCGTCGAAGGCAACCGTGAAAGATTGCAGAACTTTGAAGGCATCGTCATCAAGATCCAGGGCGGCGGCATCCGCAAGTCCTTTACCGTTCGCCGTATGTCCTACGGCATCGGCGTCGAGCGTACCTTCCCGTACCACAGCCCGCGCATCGGCCGCATCGAAGTGGTCCGTCACGGCGTGGTCCGCAGAGCGAAGCTCTTCTACCTCCGCGAGAGAAGCGGTAAGGCGGCGAAGATCCGCGAGCGCATCGACGAGAAGAAATAAGTTTGACAAAACAAAAGGAGCCGACAAGGCTCCTTTTTGCGTACCCCCGGATGGTATCCGCCTCTGCGGAATGAAATTGTACCATGCTCAGGATGACACACGAAAAACAAGGTGCCGCGGGCATAACATGTCTCCTGCACGGAGGGAAACCGGGGTCAGTTTCCCCTATAATGAACATACACCCAAAAGCCTTCCCCCACCCGAAAGGGGTGGGGAAGGTGTCAGCTTTGCTGACGGATGAGGGGGTCCACAAGATCGCGGTCTCCCGTGCTTATACGTTTGTCATCGTGAACACAGCATCCCCCCGGCCTGTCATTCTGAGGAACGGAGCGGGCGAAGCATCCTTTGGAATATAACAAAACGCCCTGCGAGCGGGGCGTTCATTCGTTTCGGTTCGGCTTGTCGGAAAGGCAGAGGACCTAATCGGCGCTGATGTTGCAGAACCCTGTAAGCGTGATCAGACGCCGGATCGGCATTTCGTTTTCGCCGCTTTCATAACGGGAATAGACCTGCTGCGTCGTGCCGAGGACCGCAGAAGGCGCTCGCGGCGTCAGGTCATTTTCTTCCGCAATTTCCGGATCCGCTGCGCACAGTATTCTGTCTGCCGCATTTGCTGCTTCATATGATGTGTTATACCGCGCATGCTGTATTGACATGATACAATATGTAGTGTAAACTTTATTTTAGGGTATCGGATCAATACCGAAAGCACTTTTTTTCACAGAAAACGGTATGCGGACAATTCTGCGGCGCGCGCATACCTCCCAACGATCGTTGCCGCCCGGGGGAGAACGAACATGAAAAAACTGTTGTCGATCATACTGAGCGTTCTGATGCTTATGGCGCTGCTGCCGTCTACGGGAGTTGCAGAAACATCTGCCGAGTATAACGCTTTCAAACAAATTGTACAAAGAATTGATAGTCAAAACCCATACAAAGCACCACAAGCTTATCGTGTCGAATGGGATAAGGATAATGGAAGATGGATTAATTATCAAAAGAGAAAACATCCTGGTATTTGTAATATATCGGCTACCACAACCTTATTGAATAGACGTTTAGCTTATGATAATAAATCTGGGAAATTTACGATCGAAGATTCTCTCAGGTCCAATGGATGTACCAAAATCAAAGGACCTTATAATTGGATTAACATTTATAAAAACACCAAAAAGAAAAATGGATATTCATATTCCGGAGATTCGTGTTATTGGTGGGAAAAAACGTATACAAACAGTGATGGCGTACAGTATACAACAAAGCACTTAAAACCAAGCACAATAGATAGCGAATACATAATTGCACAGCTTATGCAACATCCGGAAGGGATTGTTTTCTATCTTGATAAGGTAGGTCATGCAATTGTTGTAACTGATTACGAAAGAGATGGTAATAAGGTAAAGTTTTATGTGAACGATCCTGTCAATAACACTAACCATCAGCTTTTCACAAATTGTTGGGTAGCAAAAGAATATGGACTTAGCAACATTTACGATAGAGGCGGTTCCGTTGTAGTTCTGAAGAACAGCAGTGCGGTTCTCAGCGATCCCGGTTCGGACTATCTTGCGCAATGCAGGGAATACACCACTTACGGGTCAGTTAAAGCAAACGCATCTGTAACATTGTGGACGTTACCCTGTGAATCGTCCGTTTGCTCGGCGTCGACGGCTAATGTTTCTTATGCAAGCGGGAAAACGTTTACAGTAACCGGTTTATAT
The DNA here is from genome assembly GCA_016286445.1 of Bacillota bacterium. Lineage (GTDB taxonomy): Bacteria > Bacillota > Clostridia > Christensenellales > CAG-138 > UBA3792. The sequence continues at coordinate 2,917 of JAEESS010000021.1, read as the reverse complement.
AAGAACACAAAAGGACAGTATTGGTATAAAACGGAATACAATGGTGAGAAATACTTCTATTCCGGAAATACAAGCTGGCTCGGATGGGATAATTCGGATATTACGTTGACAAACGGCGTTTATCCATCGCAGCTTACACAAGGCAACTCGTTCAGCATCGGCGGAACGATAGCCAGTCGATACAATTTGATTATAGATTTATATGCGAAATGTTATTATGGTTCATCGACGAGCGGTAATCCTGCCATTTCGAGTTCGGACGAGGGCGTCAATACAAGAAATTATGGTTTACAGGGATCAAAACTGGATAATAATCTGAAATTCGGACAGCTTTCCAACGGCAGCTATACATTTGTTCTTCTTTACCGAGCTAATTATTACTACTCTGAGGATGGCACGACTATAACCGGCAAAAGCGCCTCTCGTGTGTTGCATTCCAACGCTTTCTCTGTCGGTTCTCCGGCGACATATACCGTTACGCTCAATCCGAACGGCGGAACCGTGTCTCCTTCGAGCATTACGGTCACATACAACAAAGCGTACGGTTCTCTTCCGAACGCATCGCGCACGGGATATAGTTTTGACGGTTGGTATACTTCCGCAAGCGGCGGATCGAGGGTAACGTCTACAACGACTGTTACGACCGCGGCAAACCATACGCTGTATGCGCACTGGACGGCAAGGACCTATACGGTTTCGCTGAATGCAAACGGCGGCAGCGTTTCGCCGTCGAGCATCACCGTGTATTACGGATCCTCCTACGGGTATTATAACAGCCTTCCGACGCCGACGCGTTCCGGTTACAGCTTCAGCGGATGGTATACGGCGGCAAGCGGCGGATCCTATGTTTCCAATTCGACGACGGTCACAACGGCGGGGAATCATACGCTGTATGCGCATTGGAGCAGCACGGGCATGACGGTGTATTTTGACGCAAACGGCGGCGTCGTTTACACAACGAGCACGATAGCCTATTATGGGCAATCATATGGGTGGCTTCCCGAGGCGACAAGAACCGGCTACAACTTTGATGGTTGGTACACATCGCCGACCGGCGGTTCTCAGGTAACGACCTCGACCGTTGTATCGACGACGTCAAGTCATACGCTGTATGCACATTGGACGGCAAAGACCTATACCGTTACGAAAATTAGAGAAAATGGCAATTCCGTGTCAACGTTTACTGTTACCTATGGCAGTCCGTATGGCGACGAGCTTAACTCTCACCCGTTGACTGTGAATTCACAATTCCTCGGATGGTTCACAGAGCCCGAAGGCGGCACACAGGTAACATCTGAAACGATTGTAACGACCGCCGGTGATCACGCTCTTTATGCGCAGTACGATTACAGGATAACAGTTATCGGCTGTATTGACGGCAGCGCCAAAATAAATATTATAGGCAAAGGATCGTTCGACGTCTACATCAATGGGGAAAAAATAGTCGATGATTGCGATACATACTTGCGACAGTACATTCAAAGGGATCCGGCAGGCACATACGAGGTAAAAGACATCAGAGTCGGTGACGGATATAGCTTTGCGGGCTATCCAAGATCACCAAGAACGGGCACGCTGGAAACCGGAAAATATGTCTATGTGAATTTTACTGCCGTACACCCGGATGAGTGGCTGGATGCGCATGAACCGGAGGAGTATACGAATGACGGCAACACATACCTGTTCTTCAGCGAACCGGCGACGTGGTACGAAGCAAAGACGATCAGCGAATACCTCGGCGGTCATTTGTTGAGGATCGACAGCTATGCTGAAAACTCGTTTATCAACAATGTAACGGATCAGGCGGAATGCTGGCTCGGCGCAATGGATGTAACCTATGGAGAAGAACTTGAGCGCCTGTTTGTATGGAATGGGGATGGATCGGTATTAGAGTCCTATTACACGAACTGGGCTTACGATCAGCCCGGAAATGACACGAATAACGACGAGGGCGGCAGCAATTTCGTCTACATGACGTCAGACGGCGAATGGGCGACGACAGCCGGCTGTACAAAGCGTGGTTTCGTCTGTGAAATCGAACCAATCGAATCAGATATTGATTATGATTATATTATAGTCACGCTCGATCCGAACGGCGGCGACGTGTGGCCGGACTGCACGGTCGTCGATTACGGCGAAGCTTACGGCGAGCTTCCGGAGCCGACATGGGACGGATACACATTCGTCGGCTGGTATACGGATCCGGAAGACGGAATGCTGATCACGGAAGACTCGATCGTCGAAGACCCCGATGATCACACCCTCTATGCGCATTGGGAAGAGGACGCCGCGTACGTTACCGTCACGCTCGACCCGAACGGCGGCGAAGTTTCGCCGGACAGCATAACTGTCATCTACGGCGAAGCTTACGGCGAGCTTCCGGAGCCGGAATATGAAGGATACACATTTGTCGGCTGGTATACGGATCCGGAATACGGAATGCTGATCACGGAAGACTCGATCGTCGAAGACCCCGAGGATCACACCCTCTATGCATATTGGCTGGATGGTGATCTGATCCCGTTCGATGGCTGGATCGAGTGGAACGAGGAGGACGTTGATTTCAAAGGCACCACGCCGTATGTGATCGCGGATGGCTTGCCGTGGGAGCCGCGGTTCACCGTCTATGACGGGTACGGCAATGAAGTGGACGAAAGCTGCTATGATTACGAGTACTATGAAAACTGCGAAGCGGGCACGGGCTATGTGTATGTGGTCTTCACAAACGTCTATTACGGCGCTGAATTGGCGTGGTTCAAAATCTATCTGCCGGCAACGACGGCAACAACGGTTGCAAATGTAAGTAACGGCATCAAGATCACATGGGCGCCGGTGGAAGGCGCTGCGGGCTATGTCGTCTACCGCAGAGCATGGAGCAGCACGACCAACGGCTGGACGACGTTCGAGCGCTGGAACA
>JAEESS010000020.1 GCA_016286445.1 Bacillota bacterium | reverse complement strand
GATTTTCTGAGGATAATGCCGAATTGTGTAATGGTAGCACCTACGACTCTGACTCGTATTGTCTAGGTTCGAATCCTAGTTCGGCAGCCAGAAAAAAGCACTTGCTTCGGCAAGTGCTTTTTTCAACGAAATCCGTCCTTTCGGACGGGTGAAATCCGCCTCCGGCGGGTGAAATCGCTGAAGCGGTGAAATCCCGCTTCGCGGGGTGAAGGACGGAGTTCAATTCACCGTGAGGCACAGCCGAACGATTTCACCAGCGGCGTCAGCCGTTGATTTCACCGTGAGCAAAGCGAACGATTTCACTTCCCTCTTTTGTCTGCCTGGACAAGAGAAGTTTCTTTGTTGCTTTTTTCTGAATACTCCAGTATAATCAACAGTATCATGAAGACTTATGATGATCAATATCAAGGAGAATAGATGAAAAGCACGATTGAAAAGCTCATACTTGACCAGTCATTTGATTATCTTCAGCCATATTTCTACTCAAACCCGTATGCACTTCGGTGCGAACTGGGAATCGGGGATACGACCGAGGAGTATATGAAAAACGCCCGTGAAAGGGCGGCGAGCATATATCATATTCTTTTTCCTCAAAAAGCAGACGCCATTCTTTTCAATTACTGGATGTATGACTGGTCTGATACCGGTGACGCTGAAAAAGACTTGTTTGGCAGTAATTCTGAGGATATCAGCAGAATCATAGATCTTCGACTGTGTGCTGAGATGCGCTCGCTTCGCTTTTTGTCGGAAATGATGATGAATTATCGGCATGTAAGTGTAAAAGATTTGAAGACATATGACGATCCAACAGACGCGGACGCCGGGTTAACCCGTAGAAACAGGATCGTATGTTATGCAGACGGCGTTGGTTTTGACGATCTTGATTTGATAGAAAAACAGATCAAAGATGACAATAACTCCGATGTCAGCCTGGTTTCCTTCCAAAATGAATGTATCTTTTCAGTCTATGACGACCGAGGATGCGATATCGTTTTTTCAACTTATGAAAAGATGCGGGAATACTATCCCTTGTTGAAACCGTTTTTTCTCCCGTATGATGTGGAAGAGATGGAAAAAAGATTGGCACATGGCATGTGATCCATAACGCGCTCAGCTATGTATTTCGACTGTTCGTCTGATTTGCCGGAGTCCTTTTACGTGGACTTTCACAGAAAAAACACGCGGAAGCGTGCTTTTGCATCGAGATCCGTCCTTCCGGACGGGTGAAATCCGTATGCGGCGGGTGAAATCGCTGAAGCGTGAAATCCCGCTTCGCGTGATGCTGATTTCGTCCATCAACACAGCGAAACAAAACCATGATTCGTAAAGAAGACTATTTTGCCGATCCGTGCGGGGCTTCCTCGCTTCCGTACTGGAAAACAGAATCCATCGCCGTTCCCGATCACATCCGGATCGTGAAGGATGCGTCATTGCTGCCGCTTTGCGAAAAGGATGAACCGTATTTCAAGCTGATGCATGATCTGAAGACGGTCAAAGAGACCCGGCTGCCGGCCGGTTATATGCTCGTGCAATTGAGCGCTGCGGGTTTTGCGCAGCACATTCGTTCGTGCTACACAAACGAAAGCGTGACAACTGAGGAACTTTTATCCTGTCAGACGCGCAGCGTATACCGACCGGAGCTGTGGGTTGCGGTCAAAAGCACATCAAGCGGTTCAGTCGTTGCTTCCGGTATTGCCGAACTGGATTCACGCATCGGAGAAGGGGTGCTTGAATGGATTCAGGTCTCACCCGATCACAGAAGACGGGGGCTGGGCACGTTTGTGGTATGCGAATTATTGAAACGAATGAAAGGTCCTGCAAGTTTTGCGACGGTCTCCGGACGCGTCAACAATGAAAGCAACCCCTATGCGCTTTACACCGCCTGCGGTTTTGCAAACCCTGTCATCTGGCATGTAATGACCGTTTGATTGGTTTCGCTGCCGTTCGTACGTTTTCCCCGATACCCGCTCCGATTTGCGGTCTTTACTTTCCGGCGCGATTCCCGTATAATACCATATCATAAAGCATTTCGGAGGACCTATGGAACAGCAGACCGTCACCGTCACGATCCGCACGCGCGGAGAAAAATGCGAACTGACCGACGAACAGATCAAAGACTGGTACAGGGAGCGCATCGAAGGGCTCCTCGATCCGAATATCGGCGGATACGAGGTTTCCGTTTCGCTCGAACGGAAAGAGATCGGACCGTACCGCTTCTACGGCTGGGAGCATGCGGATATCACGGATGCGGAAGGTCGGACGCCGCGGGAGTAATACGACCTTTTGAAGGACGCCTGGTGCGTCGAGACCTGCGCGCCGCGCATGCGTTCGGAATGGAGCGGGGAGAACCCGACGCTCGGACAGTGCTCGATCACCGCGTTTCTGCTGCAGGACATCTTCGGCGGAAAGGTCTGCGGCGTACCGCTTCCGGACGGCAGTTTCCATTGCTTCAACGTGGTCGGAGACTGCGTTTTCGATCTCACAAGCGAGCAGTTCAAAGACGTCGCGCTCGATTACCGCAACCGTCCGGAGCAGTTCCGCGACGTGCATTTTGCAAAGGACGAGAAATACCGCCGGTATCTGCTGCTCGGACAGCGTCTGCTCGAAGCAAAATCAAAGGTCTGACTGCACAAAATAAACGGCGTCCGCGAAACGGCGCCGTTTTTTCGTTATTCTCTCAAAAAGATAATGAATTTGAATATTTACCCTCTTTTCGAATGAATCGAAAGGTGGTATACTTGATATACGTATAAGCATACACAAATCGAGACTGTATTCATGGCAGGAAAGGAAACGGTATGAGCATCGTTGGCAAAAGCGAGATCCGTGTGGACGCGTTCGACAAGGCGACCGGACGGACCAAATACTATGAGGACCGCATCCCCGGCGGCGCGCTCTATGTGAGAATCAAGCATGCGGAGATCGCGCACGGATTTGTGAAGTCGGTCGATACCTCCGAAGCCGAAAGGATCAAGGGCGTCGTCAAGGTTTTGACCTGCTTCGACGTGCCGGAGATTGATTTCCCGACGGCGGGGCATCCGTGGTCGATGGATCCGGGGCATCAGGACGTTGCGGACAGAAGACTTCTGAACCGTCATGTGCGCTACTGGGGCGACGACGTTGCGGTCGTGATCGCCCAGGACGAGGTTGCGGCAATGCAGGGCGTGCGCGCGATCAAGGTCGAATACGAAGCGCTTCCGTTCGTGCTCGACGCGCAGAAGGCGATGGAGGACGGCGCGCCGCAGCTGCATGAGAACGCCCCGCACAACATTCTGAAGCATACGTCGATCCGCAAGGGCAATTACGAAGAAGCGATCAAGGAGCCCGGGCTCATCAAGGTCGAGGGCTGGTACAACACGCCGACGGTGCAGCACTGCCACATCGAGAACCACGGCTGCTACGCGTACGAGGAAAACGGCAGAATCACGGTCGTGAGCTCCACGCAGATTCCGCATATCGTGCGCCGCGTCGTCGGACAGGCGCTCGGACGTCCCTGGGCGGACATCGAGATCATCAAGCCGTACATCGGCGGCGGCTTCGGCAACAAGCAGGACGCGCTGTACGAACCGCTCTGCGCGTGGTGCTCCACGCAGGTCGGCGGGCGGCTTGTCCGGATCGACTGCTCCAGAGAGGAGACGTTCGTTTCGAACCGCGTCCGCCACGCGATCCGCTTCCACATCACGAGTTGGATCCGTCCTGACGGCAGCATGGCGGCAAGAAAGGTCGATCTCTTTTCGAACCAGGGCGCGTACGCAAGCCACGGGCACAGCATCGTCGCAAAGGCGATGGGCTCGTTCCCGCAGCTCTATCCGTGCGACAACATGGAATGCGACGCCTACACCGTCTATACGAACATCCCCGCGGCGGGCGCGATGCGCGGCTACGGCATGCCGCAGGCGTCGTTTGCGAACGATTCCAACATCGACGAATGCGCGCACGCGATCGGCATGGATCCGGTCGAATACCGCGACCGCTTCATCATGCCGAAGGGATTTGAGGACGGCTTCTCGAAGAACGTCAACTACTACGACTCGCACCGCGAATGCCTCGAAAAGGGCAAGGAACTGATCGATTACGACCGCAAGAAAGCGGAATTCGCGCTCGACAAAGGACCGGTCCGCCGCGGCATCGGCTGCGCGTCGTTCTGGTACAATACGGCGGTCTGGCCGATCGCGCTCGAAACGACCTCCAACCGCATGCTGCTGAATCTCGACGGCACGGTGACGATGCAGTGCGGCGAGACCGAGATCGGACAGGGCGCGGACACCGCGTTTGCGCAGATGGCGGCGCAGGCGATCGGCCTGAAGAACTACCGCGACGTGCATGTGATCTCCTGTCAGGACACCGACATCACGCCGACGGGACTCGGCGCGTACGCGTCGCGGCAGACGTACGTTGCGGGCTTCTCGATCCGGCAGACCGCGGAGATCCTCAGAAAGAAGATTTTCGAGTACGCGAACAAGCTTACGCGCCAGTCGGTCGACAACATGGACATCGTCGACGGAAACGTGGTCCGTAAGGGCGACGGCAAGGTGCTGATCTCGCTGAAGGAGCTTGCCATGACCGCGCAGTACAATCAGCAGGACAGCGAGCATATCACCGCGGAAAGCACGTTCACGATCCAGAACAATGCGTATTCGTTCGGCTGCACGTTCGCGGAGGTCGAGGTCGATATCCCGATGTGCAAGGTCACGGTCAAGAACATCGTCAACGTCCACGACTGCGGCACGCTGATCAATCCGGCGCTTGCGGAAGCGCAGGTGCACGGCGGCATGTCGATGGCAATCGGCTACGGTCTGTCCGAACAGCTCCTGTTCGACCAGAAGACCGGCAGACCGCTCAACAACAATCTTCTGGACTACAAGCTTTCGACGTTCATGGACCATCCGGACCTCGAAGCGGCGTTTGTCGAGAATCCCGAACCGACGAGCGTGTTCGGCACCAAGGCGCTCGGCGAGCCGCCGGCATGCTCCGGCGCGCCGGCGATCCGCAACGCGATTTACAACGCGACCGGCGTCGCGCTTAGGACGCTTCCGATGAATCCGCACAATCTCTTTGCGGCGTTCACCGAAGCGGGACTGATCCGTGATTCCTTTGAGGAGGGCAAATAAGATGTACGATTTGAAGGCATTGTACGAGGCGACAAGCGTGCAGAACGCGGTCGAGCTTCGTTTGGAGCATCCGGAAGCGCAGATCATTGCGGGCGGCAGCGACGTGCTGGTGCAGATGCGCGAAGGCAAGCGCGCGGGCAAGGAACTGATTTCGATTTACGGACTCGACGAACTGCGCGGTATTTCGATCGACGAAAACGAGAACATCCGTATCGGCAGTCTGACGAGCTTTTCGCACATCACGCGCGATCCGATCATCCAGAAATACATCAACGTGCTGGGCGAGGCGGTCGACATGGTCGGCGGTCCGCAGATCCGCAACATCGGCACGATCGGCGGCAACACCTGCAACGGCGTCACGAGCGCGGATTCCGCATCGACGCTGCACGCATGGGAGGCGATCGTCGAGCTGACCGGCAAAAACGGCATCCGGCGGCTTCCGATCAAGGAGTTCTATATCCGTGCGGGACAGGTCGATATCCGCGTCGAGGACGGCGAGATTCAGACTGCGATCCTGATTCCGAAGGAAAGCTATGAGAACACCTTCGGACACTATATCAAGTATGCGATGCGCAACGCCATGGACATCGCGACGCTCGGCTGCTCGGTCAACGTGCGGCTTTCGGCGGACAAACGGACGATTGAGCGCGCAAGGATCGCCTACGGCGTCGCGGGACCCGTCCCGATGCGCGCGATAAGCGCGGAAGCCGTTGCAAACGGTCAGCCGATCTCCTACGGGCTGATCGACCGGTTCGGACTTGCGGTGCTCAACGACATCAACCCGCGCGATTCGTGGCGTGCTTCTAAGGCGTTCCGTCAGCATATCGCGGTCGAAATGGCAAAGCGCTGTCTCTTGGAATCCATCAAACTGGCGGGAGGTGAGCTTGAATGAGCCAATACAAACTGATTCACTGCACGATCAACGGCAAGGAAGTCGAACAGATGATCGACGTGCGCGCGTCGCTCACCGACATGCTGCGCAACGATTTCCATCTCACGTCCGTCAAGAAGGGCTGCGAGGTCGGCGAATGCGGCGCGTGCAACGTGCTGATCGACGGCGAGGCGTTCAATTCCTGCATCTATCTTGCGGCTTGGGCGGACGGAAAGAACATCCGCACGCTCGAAAGCCTGACCGGTCCGAACGGCGAGATTTCCGACATCCAGCAGGCGTTTATGGAGGAGACCGCGATCCAGTGCGGCTTCTGCACGCCGGGCTTCATCATGACCGCCGTGGAGATTCTCGAAACCAAAAAGCTCTACACCCGCGACGAGCTTCGAAAGCTTCTTTCCGGTCATCTCTGCCGCTGCACGGGCTACGAAAACATCCTGAACGCGGTCGAAAAGACCATGAAACGGCGTCTCGGGATTCCGACGGAATAAGAATTTCAGCCGTCCGCAAGGGCGGCTTTCCTTTTTTTCAAAAAAAACTTGTAACACTTTTGCCTGCTGCCGTGTTTATAAAGTGAAAGCACAGGAAAGGAAGAAACAAAAATGAAGGTTGTACGGCTGCTGCTCGTTCTGCTGCTGTGCGCGATCCTCCCGATCGGATGCGCAAAGCAGACGGAGGAGAACGGGTATCATCTGATCGTCAATGGAACGGAGATTCCGGTTGACGAATTCGATCCGGAAACTGCGGCAAGTGAAGTCTCGAATATGGTGCCGATCGTTTCGCTGTTCAAAGGTCTCGGGTGCGAAACCGTCGAAAAGGACGACACGGTCGAGATACGGAAGAACGGTTCGCTGCGTCTCATACTCAATCTGAAAGCGCATACGCTGTACGAACCGGATAATCCGGAGTATAACTTTTTCACACTCTGTCCCGGCGATACAGCCGATCATTTCCGGTATCGGAGAACGGGAAACGAACTCTGGATTTGCACACATTATGTTGACAGCGCGTTTCAGCTGATGGGCGTTCCGATCGACATCGACAGAGGATCGTCCGATTGGACGATGCGCATCAACGCAGACTTTGATTAAGGAGGTTCATATGAAAAAGCTCAGTTGGGTATGCTTCGGCGCTGCGGTGCTGCTTTCGGATATCATGTGCGCGCATGTGGCGTATCTGTACCGCGCGATGCTCTGCGGCATCGAGCACATGGGGTACAGCGCGCCGGCGGGAACGGCGTTTCTCTATGCGGTCCCGTACGCGTTCGGCGTCGCCTCCTGCGTGATACTCGGGATACTGCTCCGCATGAAAGCAAAGCGATAGACGATGCAAGAAGCCGTCAGGATTGCGGGCGGCTTTTCCCGTATTTTGGGATAACGCATGGTTTATTTTGGAAGATTTTGCAATTCTGACACAAATTCGGGGTTTACCGGCGTCGTAAAGTGTGGTAAACTAAACCGAAATCAGAGGTAAGGCATGAAACAAAGCATTCGAGTTTGTATTTTCATATTGGCACTGCTCACGGCGCTGTCCGTGTTTGCCTGCAATACGCCGTCCGAAAGCACCGTGACGGCGGCGCCCGTCGCGGAACAGCCGACTGTCGCGCCGACGCCTGCCGCGACGCAGGTGCCCGCGGAGGAAGTTGTAATCGTCGCGGTCACGGACGTTCCGAAGACGCCGATCCCGACGCCGGATCCGACGCCGACGCCCGAACCGACCGATACGCCCGCGCCGACGGAGATTCCGTTCTCGTACTATGCGCCGACGGTCAACATGAGCTTTGAGGAGCTCGTCGGCTCGCTGGACGACTTCAACGAAGCCGATCCGAACAACGAAAGCACGTTCCGCTTGCCGGCGGGTTATCCGTCGCCGGATACCTACCGCATCGTCGTCGACATCTACTGGCAGGTCGTCCTGGTCTACAAGAAGGATCCGGAAACCGGCGAATACACCGTTCCCGTGCGCTATATGATCTGTTCGACCGGCAGCGGACGCATCGGCAGCGAAACGCGCCGCGGCGTCTTCAAGATGAAGGAAACCAAGGTCCGTTTCGGCAAGTTCGCGTCCTCGCCCGAATCCGCGCAGTACTGGTCGCTGATCTTCTCCAAGACGTATTTCCATTCGACGCTCTACAACAAGCGCCGCGATCTGTCCTCCGTCCAGAAGCTGTCGTATGAATCGCTCGGCAGCAAGGCGTCGCACGGCTGCATCCGTCTGACCGTGCCGGACGCGCGCTGGATCTATTACAACATCTGCTACGGCACCGAGTGCGAGATCCGGGACGGCAGCAAGAACGACGAAGAGACGAAGGCGATCCGCGAGCAGCTGAAGCTTGCGCCGTGGAAGGACAACGCGTTCCTGTCCGTCGCGACGACGCCGTACACCGACAACTGGACGATCGACGAAATCGAGACCGATCCCGCGTATCCGTACGTTTCGGCGACACAGCCGCCGGTCAAGAAATCCTGAAAAACCGCATGGCAGCAACGGCGCTTACAGGCGCCGTTTTTCGTGCGTCAAAATGGATTTGCGGAATGTTTTTCCGTTTCTCCGCGTAATTTGTTGCAGCAAGGGGGAAACGGGTATGAAACTTGACGAAATGAAGGTACAGTACGAGCGCAGCCGCGACGGATTCGAGCACGAAACGGACTTTGCGGTCGAAAGCAAAAAGCCGGACGTGAAGGTTGACGCAAGCGGAATGGTGATCAAGATCAGCCTGTGCGCCGCCGTTCTGGCGCTTGCGATCATCGTGCGCGCGTTCGGCGTCGGCAAAACCGGCGGCGACGTCGTGGAAACGAGCGCGTACAGCGATCCGTCCGATACGGAACGGCAGCAGCGGGAACAGATCGGCTCGCTGCACTATGTGGAGACCGGCGCGTTTGCGAAATGGACGGCGCCGGTGATGAGCAACGATATTGAGCTTTTGCGCGACGGACAGCTGCTGCGGTTCACGGCGATCTCGGGCACGGTCAGCGCCTGCATGGCGGGCAGGGTGTTTTCGATCGAACAGGATGAACAGCTCGGCAGCTGCGTGCGCATCCGGTCCGACACCGACTGCGAAACTGTCTATTACGGCTTTGAGACGGTTTCCGTTCAGACGGACAGCGAGGTACAGGCGGGGGACGTGCTCGGCACGGTTGCGCCGGGCAGAAGCATCTATCTCAAGGTGCTCGAAAAGGGCGCGCCGCAGGATCCGACCGAATATGTCGATCTGTCGCTCGGCAACGAATGAGCGTTCGCATCGGGAAAGCGGAGGTTCGCCTATCGATCGGCGTGCTTCCGCTTTTTGCCGCCCTGATCGTACTGGGCGAGGGAAAAGCGCTTGCGCTTGCGGTGCTGTCGCTGTTTCTGCATGAATGCGCGCACGCGATCGCGGCGAGGAATCTCGGTTATGCGATCCGCTGCGTGTCCCTGTATCCGTTCGGCGCGGTGATGGACCTCGATCCGGTCTGCGCACAGAACGACGGGGAATGGATCGCCGCGCTTGCGGGACCGCTCGGCTCGTTTGTGACGGCAAGCGTCGCGCGGCTGTTCTGTCATCTGCTGCCCGCGTACGCGCAGGACGCGGAGCCGTTTGTGTATACGAACGCAGCTTTGGCGCTGCTGAATCTGCTGCCCGCGTATCCGCTGGACGGCGGCAGGATCGCGAAGTCGCTTCTTCTGCGCACCGCGGGGGAACGCGCGGCGCGGCGCGTGTCGCTCGCGTTTACCGCCGTGATCTGCGCGCTGCTCGTGCTGCTCGGCGTGTACTGTCTCGGAAAGGGACTGCCCGCGTGGACGCTGTTCGGCATCGCGCCGTATCTGCTCGTTTCGGCATGGACGGAATGGAAACGCGTGCGGACGAATGTGATCGAAAGGGTGATCGAACGCCGCACGGCTGCGCAGACGGGGACGCCGTTGCTGACGCAGACGGTGTTGATCGACGGCTCGGCGACGCTCGGCGCGGCGATGCGGGCGCTCTCCGCGAAGCGATTCACGATCTTTCGCATCGAGTCGCAGGACCGCCGGACGGAAGCCGATGAAAACGCGCTGATCGACGCCGTTTCGCGCTGCGGATACGATGCGAAGCTGAAAGATGTTTTTTTCGATTGACCGCAGAAAAATTGCATGGTATAATACCATGTTATATTGTGATCTTATGAATGTGAGGACCTGTTTTGGACGCGATTGCGCTGGACAAGCTTTTGAGCCGCGTGGAAAAACCCGCGCGCTATCTCGGAAACGAGTGGAACATGACGAAGAAGGAGTCGTATGACTTCCGCTTTGCGCTGTGCTTTCCCGACGTGTACGAGATCGGCATGTCGCACCAGGGCAGCCGCATTCTGTATCACGTGCTGAACAGCATGGACGGCGTCTACTGCGAACGCTGCTATGCGCCGTGGACCGACATGGAACGCGCGCTTACGGAGGCGGGCGAACCGCTGTTCACGCTCGAAACGAAATCGCCTCTTAAGGATTTCGACATCGTGGGCTTCTCGCTGCTGTACGAGATGTGCTATACGAACGTGCTGACGATGCTGAAGCTTTCGGGCATTCCGTTCCTTGCAAGCGAGCGTGACGGTTCGTATCCGCTGATCGTGGCGGGCGGTCCGTGCACCTGCAATCCGGAGCCGATCGCGCCGTTCTTCGACGCGATTCTGGTCGGCGACGGCGAGGACATGGAGCCGGAGATCGTCAACTGCATGCGCAGGGCAAGGGCGGACGGCGTATCCAGAACGGAGCTTTTGGAGCGGCTTTCCGCGATCGAGGGCGTCTATGTGCCGTCGTTCTACGAGCCGGTGTTCGAAAACGGACGCTATGTGCGCATGGAGCGCAAAAACCCGCTTGCGCCGGAGCGCGTCCGCCGCCGCGTGGTGCGGGACCTCGACAAAGCGCCGTACGTCGGCAGACAGCTCGTGCCGCATATGCAGATCGTACACGACCGCGTGGCGGTCGAGGTCATGCGCGGCTGTACGCGCGGGTGCCGTTTCTGTCAGGCGGGCTATATCTACCGCCCCGTGCGCGAGCGCAAAAAGGAAACGCTGCTTTCGCAGACGCGCGATCTCGTGCGCTGCACCGGCTACGACGAGGTTTCGCTGCTCTCGCTCAGTACCGGCGACTATTCGGAACTGCACGAACTGCTGCCGCGCATCATCGACGACATGGCGGAGCAGAAGGTTTCCGTGTCGCTGCCGTCGCTGCGCATCGACTCGCTGCTCAAGGAAGACCTCGAAAAGATGCAGACGGTGCGCAAGGGCGGTCTGACCTTCGCGCCGGAAGCGGGCACGCAGCGCATGCGCGACGTCATCAACAAGAACGTGACGGAGGAGGACCTTCTGCGGGCGGTCACCGACGCGTTCACCGCGGGCTGGTGCGGCGTCAAGCTGTATTTCATGATCGGGCTGCCGACCGAGACGGACGAGGATATCCTCGGCATCGCGGACCTTGCACGGAAGGTTTCCGCCTGCTTTTACCGGCTCCCGAAGGAGCAGCGCGGCATGGGCTTCCGCGTGACCGTCAGCGTGTCGACGTTCGTGCCGAAACCCTGGACGGCGTTCCAGTGGGTGGGACAGAACGAGCAGGAGGAGATCCGCAGAAAACAGCAGCTGCTGAAAACCGCCATGAAGGGCGTGCGCGGCGGCGAGCTGCATTGCCATCCGTCGGTGCTGTCGGTGCTCGAAGCCGTGTTCTCGCGCGGCGACCGCAGGCTTGCACCGGTGCTCGTCGATGCATTCGAGCGCGGCTGCCGCTTCGATTCGTGGGCGGAGCACTTCAAGCCGGACGCCTGGGCGGAGGCATTCGCGGCGAACGGACTGACGATGGACGAATACGCGTATCGGGAACGCGATCCCGAAGAACCTTTGCCGTGGGAGATCGTCGACGCGCTGACCACGGTATCGTATCTCAAGCGCGAATGGAACCGCGCAAAGGAAGCGCGCACCACGAAGGACTGCCGCGAAGGCTGCAACGGATGTTTCGGAGAACGCTGTGAGGATTATTGCCGCATTTCAAAAGAATAAAGAGATCTCCTACACGTCGCATCTGGACGTGCAGCGCACGCTGCAGCGCGCGTTTCGCCGCGCGAACCTGCCGCTTGCGTATTCGAAGGGGTTCAATCCGCATCCGAAGCTCTCGTTCGCCACGGCGCTCGCGACCGGCTATACGAGCGACGGCGAATGGTTCGAGGTCGAACTCGACCGCCCGATCGAGCCGCAGACCTTCATCGACCGCGTCAATCCCGTTCTGCCGGACGGCATGCGCGTGGTCGAGGCGTTCGAAGCCGACGACGGCATCGACACGTTATCAAAACTGATCCGCGCGGCACACTATGAACTGACCGTGCACTTTGACGCGCCCGTTTCGGAACAGCAGGTTCAAAACGCGGTGCGCTCGATCATGGGGAACGAACCCGTGATCGTCGACAAAAAGACGAAGAGCGGCGTCAAGCCCGCCGACATTCGTCCGGACATTTTGGAGGCCTCCGTCAAGGAAGTTTCGGATTCATCCGCGATTCTTGACGTCGTGGGCACGCTGACGGCAGCTGGCGGACTGCGCGCGGAAACGTTTGTGCGCGCGCTGTTCGACCGATTGCACCTGAACGGCTTTTTCACGGCGCATCGCATTTCCCTCTGCTTCGAGGGATCCGACCGCTTGCCGCGCCTCCGGTAAGGAAAGGTATTTATGAATAAAGAAATTCTCGTTGACGCAAACGCGTTCAATACGCGCGTTGCGGTCGTCGAGGACGGCACGCCCGTCGAGCTCTATGTGGAGCAGGAGGGCAGCGAACGCCTCGTCGGCAACATCTACTTAGGCAAGGTCCAGAACGTGCTTCCCGGCATGCAGGCGGCGTTTGTGGACATCGGACTCGAAAAGAACGCGT
The DNA here is from genome assembly GCA_016286445.1 of Bacillota bacterium. Classification (GTDB taxonomy): domain Bacteria; phylum Bacillota; class Clostridia; order Christensenellales; family CAG-138; genus UBA3792. Next base: position 23,972 of record JAEESS010000020.1, on the reverse strand, counting down.
TCCTGTACGCGGGCGACGTCTTTACGCCGGGCGACGCGTACGACGAACTTGAAAAGATTCCCGAAACGCGCAAGATCGGCGACATGCTGAAACCCGGTCAGACCGTGATCGTGCAGGTTGCCAAGGATCCGATCGGCACCAAGGGCGCTCGCGTGACGACGCACATCACGCTTGCGGGACGCTCGCTCGTGCTGATGCCGACCGTCGAATACGTCGGCGTGTCGCGCCGCATCGAAAAGGAAGAGGAGCGTACGCGCCTCCGGAAGCTCATCAAGGAGCTCAAGCCCGACGGCATGGGCATCATCGTGCGCACCGCGTCTGCAGGCCGCACCAAGGAAGCGTTCGTCGAGGAGATCGATTCGCTGAAGCTGCTCTATGAGGAGATTCAGAAGAAGGCGAAGACGGTCAAAGCGCCGAAGATGCTGCATGAGGAACAGAGCCTTCTGTTCCGCACCGTGCGCGATCTTCTGATGCGCGACGTCGACCGGCTCTTTGTCAACGACATCAACGCCTATAACGAACTCCGCGATATCGCGTCGGTCATGGCACCGAAGCTCAAGGCGCGCATCCTCTTCAAGGACAGCGAAGCGCTGTTCGAGCGCTGCGAAGCGGAGAGCAAGATCGAGCGCGCGCTTGCACGAAAGGTCTGGCTCAAGAGCGGCGGATATCTTATCATCGACCGCGCGGAGGCGCTGACGGTCATCGACGTCAACACCGGCAAGTACGTCGGCAAGGACAATCTCGAAAAGACGATCACGGCGACCAACTGCGAGGCGGCGGCGGAGATCGCGCTGCAGCTGCGGCTTCGCGACATCGGCGGCATCGTGGTCATCGATTTCATCGACATGGAGAAGGAATCGAACCGCCAGCTCGTGCTGCAGACGCTGAAAACCGCGATGCACGACGATCACACGCGCTCGCATGTGTTCGGCTTCACGCGGCTCGGACTCGTTGAGCTTACGCGCAAAAAGACCGGCAGAAGCATCGGCGACACGCTGAAGATCACCTGCCCGTGCTGCGAGGGCGAGGGAAAGGTGCTTGCGCCGCATACGGTGTTCAACAAGCTTCGCAAGCAGACGCTGCAGATTCTGAAGGGCTCGAAGATCCGCCGCATGTACATCGAGGTGCATCCGGACGTCAAAGCCGTCATGGAACAGCTCGAAAAGCGCAACGGCACGCTGTTCCCGGAGGTCGGGGACGCGACGTTCTATGTGCGCGGAAACGACAGCATGCATCCCGAAAAGTACGTTGTGCGTCCGCTGCCGGACAAGAAGCTTGCGGAAGCGAAGCGCGTCTGCACGGTGCTGCACTGAATGCGAAAAAAGTCCGAAAAATCTTGAAAAAAGCCGTTGACAACGGCTTTTTTCTGTGTTATAGTCATGCGGTGAGCCGCTTCGGAGCGGTACTTAAGTATGCTTGAAAATCAGTTTGTCAGGATACGCACTTGACACACTGGGCAGACTGCCGGGAAGCGAGGCAGAATTCGCGTTTTCACGAGGGAGCTATACTAACGTATGCGACTGAGCGAAAACACGGATAGTTTGCGGCGAATCTTCATCAAAGAAAGGGCTTTCAAGCCCTTTCCGCCGACAGGTATTTGATTGCCTGTCCACGCCGCAAACGGTCTGACCGCTTATACGACAGTCTGAGCATCTCCGTATTTGAGCGAGTCTGGGAAGAAGGAGGAAGCACAAAACCATGTACGCAATCATTCAGACCGGTGGAAAACAGTATAAGGTCCAGGTCGGCGACGAAGTTCTCGTTGAGAAACTCGACGCAGAGGTCGGTACCGAAGTCACCATGGATGTTCTGCTCGTCGCGGACGGCGAAACCGTAACGGTCGGCAAGCCCGTTGTGGACGGCGTCAAGGCAACCGCAAAGGTTCTCGAGCACGGCAAGGGCAAGAAGGTCATCGTCTTCAAGTATAAGCCCAAGAAGAACATCCGCAAGAAGCGCGGTCATCGTCAGCCGTTCACCAAGGTTGAGATCACCGCAATCGGCTGATCCATGATCACCGTGACCGTGTACCGCGAAAACGGGAATCCCGTGGGATTCGACGTTTCGGGACACGCAAATATGGGTGAGTACGGGGAGGACCTCGTGTGCGCAGCGGTTTCCGCAGTCGTACAGACGGCAATCCTCGGCATCACAGATGTATGTCGCATTCAGGCAGGCGTTTCGATCGAAGAAGGAAAAACGACCTGCATTCTACCGAAGGATGCGTCGCAGGATGCAATCGACCGTGCGGCAATCGTATTCAATACGATGCTCTCGGGACTCAAAAGCATTCAGGCGTCGTATCCCAGAACCCTCAAATTTCGGAACAAGGAGGTTTAGATCATGTTTCAGATGAATCTGCAGCTTTTTGCACATAAAAAGGGCGTCGGTTCGTCCCGTAACGGCAGAGACAGCGAATCGAAGCGTCTCGGACCGAAGCGTGCGGACGGTCAGTTCGTCCTCGCAGGCAACATCCTCGTTCGCCAGCGCGGTACGCACTTCCATCCCGGCACCAACGTCGGCATCGGCAAGGATGACACGCTGTTTGCGAAGATCGACGGCATCGTCCGTTTCGAGGTTCGCCACGCGGGCAAAAAGACCGTGAGCGTGTACGCCGAAGAGCAGGCGGAAGCATAAACAACAACACCAGAGAAAGAACGCAAAATGCGCTCTTTCTTTTTTTGCGGACATACGGTAAACTGTATGTATCGGAATGAACGGAGATTTGAAAAATGACAGCTTTGCGGCACTTTGTCCCTGCGGACGCGGGGACGATTCAGAAGCATCAATACCCGGATATGACGGCAGGAGAGATCGAACGGATGATCGCGTACTGGAACCGCGGTGTTTATGAGGACCGCCGCTTTGAGATGTTCGCCATAACCGAGGACGAGCGGATCACCGGCTGCACGTCCCTCACCGAACGCTGCCAAAATGTCGTATCGTTCGGGATCGAGATCTTTGCCGAGGAGCGGGGGAAGGGGATCGCATCGAACGCCATGCCGCTTCTGCTTGAAAAGGCAAAGGAAGCCGGATACAGCGTCGTTCTCGATCAGGTGCGGACGGACAACGCGGCAAGCATCCGCCTGCATGAAGCGTTAGGTTTTGAAACCGACGGGTACGTGTACCGGAATAAACGCTACCGGGAAGTCGTTCTGTATCTGAAACTGCTTGTATAAGAGAACAGCGTCGCGTGCTGCGGCGCTGTCTTTCTATGTGTATGATTATCTGCTGTATTGATCGAAGCCGTAATCCTGTTTCAAATACCGATCGAGAAGCGCGTTCCATTCTTCCGTCGATGCAATTCCGTATATGCCGTCAAATTCGATGCCGGTTTCTGTTTGATGAATCACGGTGAATTTCAGGCGGCAATACAGAACGTAACGGATATCGCCCGATCCTTCCTTAAAGCAGAGAAGAAGCCCGTGACATCCTTCATATAAATCCGGCGGTTCGGGATAAAACACATATTTCAGCTGCGAAAGATCCTTCAAAAGAGACTCTTTCCGATTGTCGTCAACGGTCTCCAGAACGTTGTATTCGAATTCATCCGCTTCTTTTCCGTACTTAAGATGCGTGATCTCAATATAGCGGATCGATTCGATCTGCGCCGCGTGTTCGGTATAATCATAGGTGGACGGGTGTCGTTCGGCTATGCAGCCTGCGCCGATCATCAGCAACATGAAAGCCATAACGGCGGCAAACGAAACCAGTCCGTATCCGCTTACGGCAAGCGCGGCAATGGTTTTTGCCTTAGATTTATAATTGCCGCTCAGCAAACGATACATCGCGATCCCCGCAACAACGATGCAGACGACTGCAACGAAAAGCAGAAACCACAAATGCTCGAGAATACAAGCAGCGATCGCCGCAGCGGAAATGATTCCGTAAACGGAGCAGCATACTATGTTGCGAACGAGCGTACGCGAATGCTTTCGGCTTGCTTGACGCAGTTCACGAAAATCTCCGACGGAGTTGAGCGCGATCCGGTACGCCTCCTCCTCGGAAGCGCCGTTTCGGATTTCTTCGTCATATCGTTCGAGAACGTCAGCAACGATCTCCTGACGCTGATATTTCAGCTGATGGGAATTGAACACCGGTCCGAATTTCTTTTTGATCACCTTTTCAAGCTGTATGCGCATAGACAGTAACCTCCGATCAGAACGATTGATTGTCGTTTTCTTTGAGAAGATATGTTTCAAGGAGCCGTTTCCAATCGCTCGGCTTGCAGTAGGAATAGCGGCTCGAAACCCGGATACCGGTCGGCGTACGTTTGACGACGACTGCGACATGTTCGCAGTACAGGGCGTAAAGCAGATCGGACGCTTCCGGATCAAATCGGATCAGAAATCCGCAGTCTCCTGTTTTCAAAGCGTGCGGCGAATTTTCATACCGCCGGTAGGGGAGGCTGCCGAGATCGTTCAACAGCGCCGTCGTCTGATCATTGCCAAATGATTTGCGCACGTTATAATCGAGCGTGTCGGTTTCTTCCCCGTATGCAATATCGGTGATCTGCACATAGGAAACGGATTCGATCGAAGCGGCTTGTTCCCGATAGTCATAGGCGACGGATTGATTCCGCTCGTTCGTACCCGTGATGACAATCGGCAGCGTAAACGCAAGGATAAAAACCAGATATGCGATGATCGCCCCACAGATCGCAACCGTGACGATGTACAGACGTTTTGCTTTGGTACGACCGCTCAAAAGATTGTACAGCGCTGCAAAACCGATCGCGGCACAGACAGCAATCGGAACGAAATACGTCCATAAGCCGTACAGCGCGCAAACGATCAGGATCGCCGTTGTTACGAAACCTAATATGCTGAATAGGATTGCATTGCGTCTTTTTACGGCGCCGAGCGTGCAGCGAAGATCCTTGAAGCTGCCGATGGAGGAGAGCGCTATTTGATAAGCATCGTTGGAAGCCGCGCCGTTTCGGATTTCTTCGTCGTAACGATCGAGCGCGTTGGTGATGATTTCCCGTAGCTGTTCCCTGCACCGTTTGGAACCGTAGCAGGGTCCGAATCTGCGAATGATTTCTTTTTCCAGCTGTTCGCGCATCATTCAGTCCTCCGTTTGGAGCAATCGGTCTAAAAGGGATCGGGTTTCGCACCAGGCAGAAAGCTGCGCGCTGCATTCGAGTCTGCCGAGATCGGTCAGATGATAGTACCGACGCCGTGCGCCGCCTTCGTTCGGTCCCCAGTAGGAAGAGATATAATCGCTCGATTCAAGGCGGCGAAACGCGGAATACAGCGTCGCTTCCTTGATCTCGAACACTCCTTTCGTGCGTGTGCGAAGCTCTTTATTGATCTCATAGCCATAGGTATCGCCTTTCATGAGCCTTGCCATGATGATCGTGTCAATATGTCCGCGTATCAGATCGGATGAAATTGCCATGCGTCGCCCTCCGTGATATGGTACATTATAATCTGAGATACCTCGTCTGTCAAGGTATCTGTCCGAAAAGAAAGACGCCGGGTGGGGGCGTCTTGTGTGAATTGTGGCTGTGCCGCATGAATTGTCCGGAGGACATTATCTGTGAATATACATCCTGGTCAGATCCGGTTCGCCGTCGCCCTGCACCATGCAGAGAAATTCCCACCCGTAACGCTCGTAGAAGCCCGTGTGGTCGGTGACGAGGTAGACGGGGGAGACGCCGTGCGCGCGCAGGTCCTCGACCGCCATGTTGAGAAGCACTCCCGCGATCCCGCGCTTGCGGTACACTTCGTCCGTATACACCGCGCAGACGTTCGGGGACAGGTCTTTTCGGTCGTGAAAATCGTTTTCGATCACGCCGAGCCCGCCGACGATTGCGTCGCCGTCGAGACAAAGATACCAGCCGTATTCGGTCTCGCCGGAAAGATACGCGTCCATACATTCGAGATACGCTTCTTCCGGAACGCCCCATTTTTGATGGAACCATTCTGCGGCTGCCTTTTCGAGTTCGGGATACTCGCGCAGGGTGATATACTGTAAAGAATCCATAGAAAACTCTCCGATGATAAAAATATCGCCGCGAACGATCACTCGAACGCGGCGATGTGGCGCAGAGAGAGGGATTCGAACCCTCGATACCATTCCTGGTATACACGATTTCCAGTCGTGCGCCTTAGACCAAGCTCAGCCATCTCTGCAAGGCACTTTCGTGGACCTTTGTTATCTTACAACAAACGATCCCAAAAAGCAAGATATATTTTCAAGACATCAAAGTTTTTTTGAAAAACCTATTGCAATTTTATGAAAACCGTGTATAATGATTTCTGTTCGCGGGGCATTAGCACAGTTGGTAGCGCGCAACGTTCGCAATGTTGAGGTCAGGAGTTCGAATCTCCTATGCTCCACCAAAAAAGAAACCTCTTTTGTCTGCCACGGCAAAAGAGGTTTTCTTGTTGTCTGTTTCATGTTTGTGCGGTATAGGTATAATTAATAGAATTGGTAATTAAGGATCAAAGGAGTTAGCGTATGATCGAAATAAGAGAAACGACAAAGGAAGACCTCCAGAACGTTCAGCGTCTTTGGGCGGACGGGGACGTGATGCGGTTTGTCGGTTTCCCAGACGGACTGCATGAAACGCACGAGGCCCTGGAAGCATGGATGGACAAGCTCAATGCAGAGAGGCCTGCAACGAATCATTTTTCCATATACGAGGACGGCAAATACTGCGGTGAAACAGGATATGGCGTGGATAAAGAAACCAGCAGCGCATGGCTGGATATTAAACTTTTTAACTTTGCACGCGGCCGCGGTATCGCCATGCAAGCTATTACCTATGCAATAGAAAAAGCTGTTGAAAACGGCGCAATCACTTTGTGGGTTGACCCCAATCCGCAAAATGCAAAAGCGATCGCCTTATACGAAAGATTGGGCTTCAAGCAGAAAGAAATGCCTCAGCACGTGATTGCTATGGGTGAAGATCCGGAAACGAATATTTATTTTGAGCTTTGCAAAGAATGAACGGGAATGTCTTTTAGGCGGTCTATCTATGGTTTTGTACCTTTTATGCGGTTTTAGACATCAAAGAAACCTCTTTTGTCTACCGGGGCAAAAGAGGTTTCTTGTTGTTTTATGAGGTTGAATAGCTATCATCATCTTACAAAACTTACGGTTTGTGTAGTTCAATTATAAGCAAAAGATATCCATTTATAGGTCAATACGTATTCGGAGGACGCCCATAATGCAGAAAACCGGGAAAAACATCGCGATTCTATGCTGTTCTGTTATTCTTATCGCAGCAGTGACGTATAGTTTGAGATTCATAAACGGTATGGATGCTCTGTGGATAAGGATCGCTGCTTTGGTCGGACTCAATCTGATGAATGGCATGATTGCGTTTGCGGCGATGAGGCTTACAAAAATGAAGGTCGATATTGACTTGAAAAACCGGAGTCAATATGCGGCAGGATTTGCTATTGCGCTTGTGCTGTCTTTATTCATTGCTGTAATTCCGGCGCTTTGCGGCTTCTCTTTGGTCGGAGAGCATACTGAATTCTCGTGGTTTAAGATAATATACTATTTTTTGTTCTGCCTTTTGGTCATCGGACCGGTTGAAGAATTTGTATTCAGAGTCTATCTGCAGGAAGTATTCATGAGTTTTTTCAGGAAAAACAAGTGGATGGGCGTTGTGATCGCCTCGCTGCTGTTCGGCTTATGGCATCTTATTAACGGCGGTTTTATTCAGATGTTTTTTACATTCGGGATCGGCCTCTGCTTTGGATTTGCAAAGTACAGAATTAAGAATTGTGGATATCCCGGAGTCGCTTTCGGTCACGGACTATACGACTTTTTGAATGAAATCGTCAGGATGTTTATTGTTTAGCAGATGCCCGTTTGTCAATATGTTCGGCGCGCACTTTTTACGCGTTCTTTCTATGCTTGGGTGTTCTTTTACGCAGTCTTAGCCACGAAAAAGCACTTGTTTCGGCAAGTGCTTTTTTTGTATCTGAATTTGTTTTTATAGTTTGTTCATTTGATTTCCGGAAGGTTCGGGCGTACAATAAAAACAGGGGAGGGACGAGTTATGCAGATCGTGATTCTGGACGGGTATTGTGTGAATCCCGGGGACGTCGACTGGGGTCCCTTAAGAGCGCTCGGCACGGTTTCGGTCTATGACCGCACGCATCCGGACATGGTCGCGCAGCGGCTGCGCGGAGCGGATGCGGTGTTTGTCAACAAGGTGAAACTGAACCGCGACGCGATCTTCGGCGCGCGGCAGCTAAAGTTCATCGGCGTGCTTGCGACCGGCTACGACGTCGTTGACACCGCCGCGGCAAGGGAGCGCGGGATCATTGTGACCAATGTTCCCGCGTACAGCACCGAAGCGGTCGCGCAGCACGCGATCGCCCTGCTGTTGGGACTCTGCCAGCACGTCGAATACCATTCCGCTCTGGTGCATCAGGGCGCATGGACGGCGCAGCCGGATTTTTCCTGGTTTGAAACGGCGCCGATCCTGCTGGACGGCAAAACGATGGGAATCGTCGGCTGCGGGCGGATCGGCTCGCGCGTTGCCAAGATCGCGGATGCTCTCGGCATGCATGTGCTCGGCGTGAATCCGCATGAAAAACCGAGATTTGCGGGAGAATACGTTTCGCTCGACACGCTGCTGCAGGAATCCGACATCATCTCGCTGCACTGTCCGGCAAAGGCGGATACGGTCGGACTGATCCGCAGGGATACGATCGCGAAGATGAAGGACGGCGTTCTGCTTGTGAACACCTCGCGCGGAAGTCTGATCTCCGAAACGGACGTGTGCGAAGCGCTCGCCTCCGGTAAGCTTGCGGGCTACGCCGCCGACGTCGCGAGCGAGGAGCCCATCAAGCTCCGCAATCCTTTGATGCGCGCCAAAAACTGCATCATCACCTCGCATTACGCCTGGACGCCGAAGCCCATGCGCCAAAAGATCATCGACGTCTCGGCGGAAAACCTTGCGGCGTACCTTGCAGGAAAACCGATCAACGTTGTCGGATAAAGCTTTTCATTTGCCCCTTCGGGGGCTTTTTCATTTGTTTTCCGGAAATGCCATGCTGAATTCACAATTCCTACTTGCAAAAATCGCAGTTTTCGGGTAAACTAAATACAATTATTCTCGGAGTTGTGTATCATGTTGCTGTGGACCGATTCGACATGGACCGCGTGCGGCGTTTCCGAACGGGACGGCGTGCTGGTCGCGTTATCGGGCGGCGCGGACTCCGTGGCTTTGGCTTTGGAGCTTCATCGGCTGCAAAGGGACGGAAGGATCCTCCGGTTGGAGGCGGCGCATCTGCATCACGGGATTCGCGGGCTTTACGCGGACCGGGATGCCGCATTCGTGCTGGAGCTGTGCGAACAGCTCGATATGCCTCTGCATACGGAACGGATCGACGTGCCGCGCGCCGCGAAAGAATCCGGCGAATCCTTGGAGCTTGCCGCAAGAAACGCGCGTTACGCGTTTTTGGAACGCGTGAGGACGGATCGGGACCTCGACTGCATTGCGATCGGACATCATCGGGATGATCAGGCGGAAACGCTGCTGCTGCATCTTCTGCGCGGGAGCGGGACCGACGGTCTTGCGGGCATGCGCTTTCGTTCCGGAAAGCTCATACGCCCGCTGCTTGCGACGCCGAAGGAGGAGATCCTTGCCTATCTTGCGGAACGCGGACAGCGCTTCTGCACCGATGCGACGAATTTCGAGACCGACGCGACGCGGAACAGGATCCGGCTGAACGTCCTTCCGGCGCTCGAAACGGTCAATCCGGCAATCGGGCGAACGCTTGCGGAAACGGCGGCGCACATCGCCGAGGATGCGGATTTTCTGAATGCGCTGAAGGAAGAGGCAAAACGCCGCTGCGGAACGGACCGCAAAGCGCTTTCCGGGCTTCCTCGTCCGATCCGGCTTCGGGTGCTTCGTGATCTGCTTCCGTACAGGGATTTTACGCGTGCCGACCTTGAACGCCTCGATACGCTGCTTTCGGGACAGACGGGAGACACCGCAACGCTGAAAAACGGCGTCGTCGCATGGCTGGACGCCGACGATCTTCGGATAGGCAAGCCGGAGAACGAGACCTTCTCGGTTCCGGTACCGCGTACCGGCAGCGTACGGCTTTTGAACGGGATGCTGACAATAGAAACGGTCGACCGCGCCGCGATCCCGTGCGGCGGTTCCGACGCGTATATCGACGCCGACCGCCTTATCGGAAGCGTTACGGCAAGGAACCCGCAGCCCAAAGACCGGTTCACGCCGCTCGGCATGCACGGGACGAAGCTTTTAAGCGATTATCTGACCGATCGCAAGGTCCCGCGGTTCGAGCGCAATATGCCGGTCCTATGCGACGAACAGGGCGTCTTCTGGGTCGCGGGATTTACGGTGGATGAACGGATGCGCGTACGCGCGGATTCGAAGCATATTCTGCATTATCATTATGAGGAGGATTGACTATGTGGGGCAAGGCTTTCATGGCACAGGACATTGAAGAGGTTCTTCTTTCCGAGGAACAGATCAAAAAACGCGTGCAGGAGCTGGGCGACCAGATCTCGAAGGACTACGACGGTCAGGAGATCATCGTTGTCTGCGTGCTGAAGGGCGCAAGCATCTTCTTTGCCGACCTGATCCGCGCGATCACGGTGCACGCCAAGATGGACTTCATGGCGATTTCGAGCTACGGCGATGCGCAGAAGACGAGCGGCATCGTTCGCATCACCAAGGACATGGATTCGAGCATCACCGGCAAGCATGTGCTCATTGCGGAGGATATCATGGACAGCGGTCTCACGCTTTCCTACATGACCCGCCTTCTGAACGAGCGTCAGCCCGCTTCGATCCGCACCTGCTGCTTCCTGGATAAGCCGGAGCGCCGTGAATGCGAGATCACGCCGGATTACTGCGGCTTTGTGGTCCCGAACAAGTTTGTCGTCGGCTACGGCCTCGATTACAAACAGAAATATCGCAATCTGCCCTATGTGGGCGTTTTAAAGTCCGAGATCTACAGCTGATTTTCGGGAACCCGGGGAATAGCCCCTGAACGGAGGACACTTTGGAATTTAATCCGAACAACAATCAAAACAACGGCGAACCGGGCAAGCAGGGCATCACCGGACGGCGCATCATAACGCTGGTCGTGTGGGCGCTGATCCTCACGCTGCTCGTGTTTATGGTCACAAACGGCTGTTCTTCCGATAAGCCGAAGGAGATCAAGTTTGCCGAATTTGCCGAGCTGTACAAGCAAAGCAAGATCAAGGCGGTCTACGAGGTCATTGACGGCGGCACCTATTATGTGATGCTGACGTCCAATGAGCTCGACGCGACAAAGCTGCCGCAGAAGGCGGACTACGTCATGTATCTCAACAACGATCTGTTCGCCAAGTATATGGCGAATCTGGTCGCCGCACAGAAGAACATCGACGTTGAACAGGTGACGTCCGCGGATTACGGCTTTGTGATGCAGAGCGCGCTTGCCGAGAGCATCCCGTGGTGGTACATTCTGATCAATTTCCTGCCGTTGCTCGTCATCGGCGGGTTCCTGGTATTCATGATCTACCGCCAGCGCGGCGAAGGCAGACAGGTGATGGACTTCTCGAAGTCGCGCGCGCATCTCAACGATCCTTCCAAGGACAAGGTCACCTTCAACGACGTTGCGGGGCTTGTCGAAGAGAAGGAGGAGCTCAAGGAGGTCGTGGATTTCCTGCGCGATCACAAGCGCTTCACCGAAAACGGCGCGCGCATCCCGAAGGGCGTTCTGCTCGTCGGACCTCCGGGCACCGGCAAAACGCTGATGGCGAAAGCCGTCGCGGGCGAAGCGGGCGTACCGTTCTTCAGCATCTCCGGTTCGGACTTCGTTGAAATGTTCGTCGGCGTCGGCGCGTCGCGCGTACGCGATCTCTTTGAAACGGCAAAGCGCAGCGCTCCCGCGATCGTCTTCATCGACGAGATCGACGCGGTCGGGCGTCAGCGCGGCGCAGGCTTGGGCGGCGGACACGACGAGCGAGAGCAGACTCTGAATCAGCTTCTGGTCGAGATGGACGGCTTTGCGCCGAACGAGGGCATCATCGTCATGGCGGCGACGAACCGCGCGGACATCCTTGACCCGGCGCTGCTGCGTCCCGGCAGATTCGACCGCCGTATTACGGTCGGCTATCCGGACGTCAAGGGCAGAGAGGACATTCTGAAGGTCCACGCGCGCAACAAGCACTTTGCAAAGGACGTCAGCCTGAAAACGCTTGCAAGGCGCACGCCGTACTTTACCGGCGCGGATCTTGAGAACATCCTGAACGAGGCGGCGATCCTTTCGACGCGCGATCACAGAAGAGAGATCACGCAGGCGGATCTCGAAGAAGCCGTCACCCGCGTGCAGATGGGTCCCGAAAAGAAGAGCCGCGTCGTCACAGAAAAGGACAAGGAGATCACGGCGTACCACGAATGCGGTCACGCGATCCTTGCGCACATGCTCGAAAACTGCGACGATCTGCACGAGGTCTCGATCATCGCGCGCGGCTGGGCTGGCGGCTATACGATGATGCTTCCGAAGGAGGACATCCACTATACGCTCAAGTCGCATATGCTCGACGATATCTGCATGTCGATGGGCGGCAGAGTCGCCGAAAAGATCGCCTTTACGGACGTTTCGACCGGCGCGGTGCAGGACCTCAAGCAGGCGACGGAGCACGCGCGCAAGATGGTTGAGGAGTACGGCATGTCCGACGCCGTCGGTCCCGTGTTCCTGGGCGGCGACACCGAGGTGTTCATTGCAAAGGATTGGGGACACGCCAAGAACTATTCCGAAGCGCTGTCCGCAAAGATCGACGCCGAGATCCGCGCGATCCTCGAAGGACAGTTTGAACGCGCGGAACGGATCCTGACCGAGCACCGCGAGGCGCTCGACGCCTGCGCGCATATGCTGCTGAAGTACGAGCGCGTGACCGGCGAACAGTTTGTTAAGGTCCTCGAAGGCGAGGACATGGATACGGTCATGGCGCAGTCTGCGGAAGAACAGCCCCAGACCGAAAAGGAACCGAACGAAAAGACCGAGACAGAAACGGAAGCATAACCGATGGACGAGAACCGCTTTGATCTTCATACGCACAGCTGCGTTTCCGACGGCACCGCAACGCCGTCGGAGATCGTGCGCATTGCGTCGCGTGCGAAGATCAAGCTGCTTGCGCTGACGGACCACGACAACATCATGGGCGTCAAGGAAGCGCTGGAAGCGGGGAAGGAATACAGCGTTCCCGTGCTGCCCGCCGTTGAAATGGACAACGAATGGCGGCACGAGCTGCATATCATCGGGCTCGACGTCGACCCGAACAACCCGACGCTTCTGCGCGCGCTCGAGATCGCCCGCGACCGCCGAGAGCGGCGCAACAAGATCATCTACGGCAAGCTCAAGGAAGCGGGATACGACATTCAGCCGCTGGTCAACCGTCCGGAATCCGTGACGACCAAGCTGCATATCGCGCACGGGCTCATCAAGGGCGGCTACGCAAACGACGTCCGCGACGCGTTTGCGAAATATCTGCGTCCCGGCACCGTGGGCTACTATACCGAGCCGCGATTTACGCCGCAGCAGGTCATCGACATCATCCATATCGCGGACGGGCTGCCGATCCTGGCGCATCCGTGCCACATCCGCGACAATCCGCACGGACTGATCCGCGAGCTCTGTGATCTCGGACTGATGGGGCTCGAAGCCTATTATCCGACGTCCACGCCGCGGCAGACGGAAATGTACGTTTCGATCGCGCGGCAGTATCGTCTGATGGTGACCTGCGGCAGCGATTTCCACGGCGACAACCGCCCCGGCGTACCGGTCGGCTGCGCATGGCGTCCCGTTCCCGTGCTCGAACAGACGTTTGAGACGCTCACAAGGCGCATGAACACCTGATCCGTGAAAACAAACAGAACTGCTTTCTTCCGGGAAAGCAGTTTTTTTCGTTCGGGGGTTGCAAACGGAACGGGAATCGGCTATAATATCTTTGCTATAGTCAAAGATGGAGGATACTATGAACGATCGTATCATTCGGCTTCGCGCCGAAATGGAACGCGCGGAACTGGACGCGGTGCTTTTGAAATCCGTGACCGCGATCCGGTATTTTTCCGGCTTCACCAGTGAGGACGCAAGCGTCCTGATCACGAAGGAACGCGCAGCGCTTTTGACCGACTTCCGCTACACGATCCAGGCAAAGGCGCAGTCCGGCGACTGCTGCGAGATCTTCGAGGTCGCAGGCACGGCGCACAACGAAAAGCTCAAAGAGATCATCGCTTCCGAAAACGTCAAGCGCATGGGCTTTGAAGAGGATTATGTGAGCTACGCGGGCTATGAAGCGTTCTCGAAGCTCGGCGCAGAGCTTGTGCCGTTTGCCAAAGAGCTTTCGCTGCTTCGCATCGTCAAGAGCGCGGACGAGATCGAAAATCTTCAGAAGGCGCAGTCCATGGCGGACGAAGCTTTTGCGGAGCTATTAAAGGTCGCCAAGCCCGGCATGACCGAACGCCGCGTTGCCGCAGAGCTCGAATACATCTGCGCAAAGCTCGGCAGCGAGGGACCTTCGTTTGAAACGATCATAGGCTCCGGTCCGAACGGCGCAATGTGCCACGCGGTCCCGGGTGACAGAAAGCTTCAGGAGGGCGATCTGGTCGTCGTCGATTTCGGCTGTCTCTACAACGGCTACCATTCCGACATGACGCGTACCTTTGCGGTCGGCAAGGTCGATCCGTTCGCGGAGGAGATCTACAACATCGTGCTTGAAGCGCAGACCCGCGCGCTCGACGCGCTGAAACCGGGCATCACCGGCAAGGAACTCGACGCCATCGCGCGCGACTATATCAAAGAAAAGGGCTACGGCGAATGCTTCGGGCATTCTCTGGGTCACGGCTTCGGACTTCTCATCCACGAGGAGCCGCGCGCGTCGGTCACCGGCGACACGGTCTTTACCGAAGGCATGACGATCACGGTCGAGCCCGGCATCTACATCGAAGACAAGTTCGGCGTCCGTATCGAGGACTGCTGTGTGGTCACCAAGGACGGCAAGCTGAACTTTGCACACGCAACCAAAGAACTGCAGCATATCTAAATCATCGAATATCATTGGGAGGACATACTTATGATTATGGCAGGCGATTTCCGCAAGGGCGTGACGGTTGAGATCGACGGCGTTGTCTGGTCGATTTCCGACTTCCAGCATGTCAAACCGGGCAAGGGCGCGGCGTTTGTTCGCACCAGGCTCAAGAACGTAATGACCGGCGCAGTGCTGGAGCGTACCTTCAGCCCGACGGACAAGTACCCGCTGGCGCACATTGAAACCAAGGACATGGAATATCTGTATTCCGACGGCGAGCTCTACTACTTCATGGATGTAGAGACCTATGAGCAGATCCCGCTGAACTTCGAGCAGGTCGAAGACGCAATCGACTTCATCAAGGAGAACGATCAGGTCAAGATGCGCTTCTACAAGGGCAGCGCGTTCTCCGTCGAGGCGCCGAACTTTGTTGAGCTCAAGGTCACCGAGACCGAACCCGGCTTCAAGGGCGACACCGCAACGGGCACGACCAAGCCCGCTGTCGTGGAGACCGGTTATCACATTGCAGTCCCGCTGTTTGTCAACGAAGGCGATATCATCCGGATCGATACGAGAACCGGCGAATACATGTCCCGCGTATAACAAATACTACAATTCGGAGGTGCAGCATGAGCAGAATTTCTGAGAAGGTCGCATACCTGGACGGTCTGATGGAAGGTCTTAACATTCACGAAGACAAGTACGCAAAGATCTTTACGGCGATCGTCGATACGCTCGACGTCATCGCGGAAGAGATGTCGGATCACGAGGACGCGCTTGCGGACCTCGACGACAGCGTGGAGGAGATCTTTGAGAACCTCGACGAGTACGACGATTTTCTGTACGGCGACGAGGACGAGGATGAGGACGAAGAGGAGTTCGACGACGACGATTTCTTCGAGATCGTCTGCCCGAACTGCGGCGAGACCATCTATTTCGATCAGGACATGCTCGATTCGCCGGACGGTCTCATCTGCCCGAACTGCAACGAACCGATCGAGCTGCATATCCCGGAGAAGGATCCGGAGGAGTAAGCTCCGATCGCATTATTTCAGGAAGCCAAACGGCTTCCTTTTTTGCTGTTCATCGTAATCTGTGAATAAATTTACACTCTATTCATATTCGGACCGCGATGCAGCGCCTGTAAAATCTTTACAAATCCGAAGATGCGCTGTAAAATAGTAAATCATACATGTTGTATATGCATGAGTGAACACGAATGAAAAGAGTGCTGTTATGACCGAAACCGCAAGAAAAATCTGCAAGCGTCTGCACGCCTACCTTCGCATGGGGACATACGACGGCACAGTCCATGCGGTCTATCCCGACGCGATCTACTGCAATACTTCGATCGGCATGATCTCGATCCTGTCCAACGCGCATTGCTTGGCGCCGTTTTCGACGATCGTATCGTCCGTCAAGCCCTTTACGCGCTATGAAATCGAAGAGGGCATGCATGTGCTGATGGGGAACGAGCGCATTGAGATCCCGGACTGCGAGCTGACCCTGGACCTTTCGCAGTCCACGGACTACGATCTTTCGCTCGATACGATCCGCGCGGTCTTTCTGCCGAACGATTACGACATCCGGCTCCGGCACATCCTGCACATCGTGGAGACGAATGCGAAAGCGGACGATCTTTCTCCGCTTGTCGTCGACACAAAGCCGAACCAGTATTCCGAAACGATCCGACCGCTTTTGCCGAAGCTGCACGCGGCGTTCCGCGATCAGGACCCGCAAGCCTGCAGCGAGGCGACTTCTGCAATCGCCGGCATCGGCGCGGGACTGATTCCTTCCGCGGACCGGCTTCTGTGCGGCTATATTGCGGGCTATGCGGCGCTTTCCGCCGCGCTCGGCAGAAGCTTCGGCCGCGTGCTTGAAATGACCCGCGCGCTCGCAAGCGCAGCCGCTGCGCATACGACGGAGCTTTCCGGCGCGTTTCTGCTGCAGAGCGGGGAAGGGCTCGTTTCCGAGGACCTTTATATGCTCATGCGCAACGTGCTGTCCGACGCGCCGTATTCGGTGCTCGTGTCAACCGCAAACCGCATTGCCGCGCTGCCGCTGGGCGGCGGTTCAGACATGCTGGCGGGCGTTTATCTGTCGCTTTCGATGCTGCTTTCCGAAAGCCCGATCGACTGAACGAACCCATGAGAACGGCGCAAAGCCGTTCTTTTCTTATGCTTGCAAATACAGACGAAACAGGCTACAATGGGAACAGATCAATAAAGGAGAACAGCTATGGAACCGATCGGCATCAAGGATTTTCTGTACTACAAATACCTGTCAAACGTCAAATACGCCCCGGACGGCAAGCGCGCCGCGTTCATCGTGTCGAACTGCAATGAGGAGGAGAACAGCTATGAAAGCCGTCTATGGCTCTATGACGGCGCTTTCCGGCAGCTGACCGATCTCGGCAAGGAATCACGCTATATTTGGGAGGATGCGAATGCGATTCTGTTTCCCGCCGTGCGGTCCAAAGACGAGAAGAAACGCGCCGAAAAGAAGGAGCAGTTCACAAGCTATTATCGGCTGAATCTTTCCGGCGGAGAAGCGCTGCATGCGTTCACGCTGCCGTTTGCGGCGACGTGGATCAAAAAGCTTCCAAACGGCGCCTTTGCCGTGCTCGGCGAGATCGACGCCAATGCGCCGGATTATTATTGCATGAAAAGGGAGGATCGCGAAAAGGTCGAAAAGGGCTACGCCGACGACGCGGACTACGAGGCCTTTGACGAGCTGCCGTACTGGTCAAACGGCGAGGGGATCGTCAACAAAAAACGTACGGCGCTGTTTTATGTCACCTTTGACGACGCATCGCAGAAGCTGACGGTACAGCGCGTGACCGAACCGTTCTTCACGGTCGATGCGATCGAAACGATCGGCGATTCGGTTTGGTTCCTCGGCGACAGCTATACCGCGCGCCGGGATCTCACGCATCCGAAACTGTATGTCATGGACGGATGCACCGGCAAGATCCGCTTCCTTCGGGAATATCCGGGCTATTATGTTGAGCGCATCAAGGCGGTCGGCGAAACGCTCGTGATGACGGCGACGGAGGGGAAGGATATCGGTCTCAACGAGAACGTCGATTTCTATACCGTCGACCGCGAGACCGGCGAACTGACTATGCTGTACGAAAACACCGAAAGCCTTTGGAACTCGGTGGGAAGCGACGTGCGGCACGGCGGCGGCGAGAGCATGATCGGCGCGAACGATCGGCTCTATTACATCACCACGCGCTTTGAGAGCTCGCATTTGTACGCTTTGGACCTTGCGGGGAAGAATGTTCCGGTCGCGACGGAAATCGGCTCCATCGACGCCGTGACGATCCATCCGGAAAACGATACCGCGCTGTTCATTGCGCTGTATGAGGGCAGCTTGCAGGAGCTTTACGCAAAGGATATGAAGACGGGAGAGCTCAAAAAGCTTTCGCATTTCAATGACGACGCGCTGAAGGACAAGTACGTCGCGAAGTGCGAGCAGGTCTCGGTCGAAAGCGAAGGATACCGGATCGACGGCTGGGTGCTGAAGCCGAAGGATTACGATCCGGAAAAGAAGTATCCCGCGGTGTTCGACATTCACGGCGGACCGAAGACGGTCTACGGCACGGTGTTCTATCACGAGATGCAGCTTTGGGCAGGCATGGGCTACTTTGTGTTTTTCTGCAATCCGAAGGGCTCGGACGGCAGGGGAGACGCGTTTGCGGACATCATGGGACACTACGGCGAAACGGATTATCAAAACCTCATGGACTTCTGCGACGAGGTCTTACGCCGCTATCCCGCGATCGACCCCATGCGCGTGTGCGAAACGGGCGGCAGCTACGGCGGCTTTATGACGAACTGGATCATCGGACACACCGACCGGTTCTGTGCCTGCGCGTCGCAGCGGTCGATCTCGAACTGGCTGAGCTTCAACGGCTTATCGGACATCGGCTACTATTTCGTCGGCGATCAGAACCGGGCGGATTTCTACACCGACCACGCAAAGCTTTGGGAGCACAGCCCGCTGAAATACGCGAAGAACGTGAAGACGCCCACGCTGTTCATCCATTCGGACGAGGACTACCGCTGCCCGCTCGATCAGGGCTTACAGATGTACGCCGCTTTGGTCGACCGCGGGATCCCCGCGCGCATCTGCTTGTTCCACGGAGAGAATCACGAGCTTTCCCGCTCCGGAAAGCCGCTGCATCGGATTCGCAGGCTGACCGAGATTACAAACTGGTTTGAGAAATATGCAAAGGAATAAACAAAAACGACCGGGCGAAAAGCCCGGTCGTTTGCTTTGAAAACACACGTCAACGCTTCTTATACAGCACCAGCTCGGGGTCTTTGCCCTCCGCTTCGTAGGTGCAGATCAGAATGAAATCCATGTTGGCAAGCACGCCGAAGCACCGGTCGCCGCCGAATTCGGATGCGAGCTGATTGCCGAGGTAGGTCGTGCCGTCGTTCAAAAACCTGACGCTGACGCCGCTCGGAAGCGGATAGGCGAGATTCACGAAGCTGCCGACAAGCGCGTTGAGCGTTTCGACCTTCGGCATGCCTTCGATATGCAGATCGTTGATCTCTCGTATGAGCTGCTGCTTGAACGCTTCAAACTGTCCATCATCGCTCAGCTCCTCATAGCGCTTCCAGTAATCCAGCGTGGGCAGGACCTGTTTCAGATAGGCGCGTGCCTGTTCTTCGGAGAAGGATTCGCTGACCATATGCGGGATGCATACGTCGATCAGATCGTCCATATTGCTGTACGTGTATGTACCGTCTGCATAGCACCACTTGCAGTACGATTCATTCGGCGTGCCGTCCTTGTCCTTGCCGATGATCTTGTCCTCCAGCGGCATACCGCAGCACTGACAGAACAGCTTTTGCGGGGAGCCGAGCAGCGTATTGATCGACACATCGAACAGCTTCGAAAGCAGTTTCAGCGTTTCCGTATTCGGCACGGTTTCGCCGTTCTCCCAGCGCGACACTGCCTGCCGCGTGACAAAGACCTTTTCGGCAAGCTCATCCTGTGAAAGACCGTTCTCGGTTCGGAGCGAATAAATGACATCCTTGGTTTCCATGGGGATACCTCCCGTTCGTTTTCTGTCTGCATTGTACATCAGATCCGTGCGGCGCACAAGCAACCGGCTGTTGCGTCCGGATCAGGAATCCAGCAGACTTCCGGAATCGAAGGAATCGAGCTTTTCGACGTCCTTGAGCTTGCGGTTGATCGCGCGGGTGCGGGTGCCGATCAGCGTGTCGAGATCGTCGTTGACTTGTCGAAGCTTCTGCTGCGAGCGGTCGAGGATGTCGCCGAACTTCTCAAACTCCGTCTTGACCGCGCCCAAGACCTGCCAGACCTCGCTCGAACGCTTCTGGATCGCGAGCGTTTTGAAGCCCATCTGCAGGGAATTGAGAAACGCCGCCATGGTCGAAGGACCGGTCACGTTGATGCGGTAAGTCCGCTGCAGCTCCTCGATGAAGCCGCGGTTGACCGCTTCGGCGTAAAGCCCCTCAAACGGCAGGAAGAGGATGCCGAAATCGGTCGTGTGCGGCGGGTCGATGTATTTATCGCGGATGTCCTTCGCTTCGGCTTTCAACCGGATCTCCAGCATCTTTGCGGCGTCTGCGACGCGCGCGGCGTCGCCGCTTTCGTAGGCGTCCTGCAATTGCGCGAAGGTCTCGCCCGGGAATTTCGCATCGATCGGAAGGTGTACCGGCGTTTCGCCGTCGCCCGGCAGCCGGATCGCAAACTCCACGCGATCGCGAGAGTCTGGTTTGGTCGCGACGTCGACGTCGTACTGTTCGGGCGCAAGGATCTCTGAAAGGATCGCGGAAAGCTGCGCTTCACCTAAGATGCCGCGCGTCTTGACGTTCGACAGGACCTTTTTGAGATCGGTAACGCCTGCGGCGACCGTCTGCATTTCGCCGAGTCCCTTATAGACCTGTTCGAGCTGCGTGGATACGACCTTGAACGATTCGGTGATCCGGGTCTCGAGCGTTTTTTCGAGCTTTTCGTCCACGATCTTCTGCATCTTTTCAAGCTTTTCGGCATTCTCCGTCTGCATGGCGAAAAGACGACGTTCAACCGTCTGCCGGATCGCTTCGAGCTTTTCCTCGTTCGATTGTTCAAGCGAACGGATCCGCTCCTCCTGCGAGCGGCGCAGAAGCTCCAGATTTTGCGCGTTGGACTGTTCGAGAGAGTGGATGCGGTCCTCCTGCGATTTGCGGAGCCGTTCAAAGTCCAGCGCGTTGTTCTGCTCCATCGCGGACAGGCGCTTGTCCTGCGCTTCGGACGCCGTGCGCTGGTTGTCCGAGATCGTTTTGCCGAACGAGGTCAAAGAATTACCGATCTCCATCCGAAGCTCGGACGAGCCGTCCTTCCGGGCGGACAGGATCAGAACGACGAGGATCACAAGCATCACGACGAGCGTGACGCAGGAAAGGATCAATGCGGCAAGTTCCATTTCAGTTACCTCCGGTAAGCGCAAGCCCGAGAACCAGCAGGCTTTGCGCGATGATATAGGTCGTCATGACGTAAAAGTTTCCGTGCTTCAATTCCTTACGATATTGCTGACCGGTCAGCAGCGTATCGCTCAGCATGAAGAACAGACCGCCGACGAATGCGATGAGATACGGGATCCGCTGCGTTACAAGCAGCAGATACAGCGCGGACAGACCGGTCCAGGAGAGCAGCAGCGCGTAGAGGAAGCCGGGCTTTCGGAGAGATTTCGGCGCGTACGGGATCAGCTTCTTATACACGAACAACAGCCAGGCGGCGCAGAGCGCAAGCGGAACGAGCATCAGAATATGCGGCGAGGGACGCGCGGAAAGCATCGCGCCGATATAAAAGATATGTCCGATCGCAAACGAGCAGATCCCGAGCAGCATGAAGATCTTCCCGCTTTTGAACAGCAGAAAGATATCGCCGAGCCAGCCGAAGGCAAGCGCGCAGACGACAAGCAGCCGGATCTCCGGCGTGCCGAACAGATAAACGGCGCACAGAAGCGGCATCAAAAGGACCTTTGTGACGCCGCGGATCCTCGGCATTCTGCGGTAGCAGGCGACAAGATGCAGAACGGATACGCAAAGGAACAGCGATCCGAACAGAATAAACCAAAACAACTGCGTAAAATCCACCTCCAAAAATGATTATAACATACAATTCCCGTCTTGCGAAGAATAAAATCGTATGATATAGTATTTTCATAATCCGGGATTGCGTTTTTTCGCGCCCGAAATATAAAGGAGGACAAACATACATGCAGTATTCCCGCGACGTGGAAGAAATGGTATGCGTCAAAAAAGGCGCGAAGCATGAGCCCGCTCCGATCCCCGAGGAGGGCAAGTGGGTCAAAGCGAAGGAGATCAAGGACATCAGCGGTCTGACGCACGGCATCGGCTGGTGCGCGCCGCAGCAGGGCGCCTGCAAGCTCACGCTGAACATCAAGGAGGGCGTTATCGAAGAAGCGCTCGTTGAAACGCTCGGCTGCTCCGGAATGACGCATTCCGCGGCAATGGCGGCGGAGATCCTCCCCGGCAAGACGATCCTCGAAGCGCTGAATTCCGACCTCGTGTGCGACGCGATCAACACCGCAATGCGCGAGCTGTTCCTGCAGATCGTATACGGCAGAAGCCAGAGCGCGTTCTCGGACGACGGTCTGACGATCGGCGCAGGTCTTGAAGACCTCGGCAAGGGACTTCGTTCGCAGATCGGCACGATGTACGGCACGAAGGCAAAGGGCCCGCGGTACCTCGAAATGGCGGAGGGCTACGTTCTGAAGATCGGTCTCGACGAAGAGGGCGAGATCATCGGCTATCAGTTCGTCAGCCTCGGCAAGATGATGGACGCGATCAAGAAGGGCATGGACCCGAAGGAAGCGTTCGAGAAGAACATCGGGACCTACGGACGGTTCGCGACCGCCGCCAAGGTCATCGACCCGCGCAAGGAATAACGGAGGTGCCCTATGATTACGTTTGAAGGTTATGAAAGAAGAATCGACAAGATCACGAAGGTGCTGAACGAATATGGCATTAAGGACCTTGAAGAAGCAAAGGCGATCTGCGACGCGCACGGCGTCGATCCGTACGGCATCGTGAAGGGCATTCAGCCGATCGCATTCGAGAATGCGGGCTGGGCGTACACCGTCGGCGCGGCGATCGCGTACAAGAAAGGCGCGAAAAACGCAGCGGAAGCTGCCGAAGCCATCGGCGTCGGGCTCCAGTCGTTCTGCATTCCGGGCTCCGTTGCGGATCAGCGCAAGGTGGGTCTCGGTCACGGCAACCTCGGCGCAATGCTGCTGCGGGAAGAAACGAGCTGCTTCGCGTTCCTGGCGGGTCACGAATCATTTGCCGCCGCGGAAGGCGCGATCGGCATTGCGCGTACCGCAAACAAGGTCCGCACAAAGCCGCTGCAGGTCATTCTGAACGGTCTCGGCAAAGATGCGGCGTACATCATCTCCCGCATCAACGGCTTCACCTATGTGGAAACCGAATATGATTACTACACCGGCGATCTGAAGATCGTTTACACGAAGGCGTTCAGCGACGGCGAGCGCGCCAAGGTCCGCTGCTACGGCGCAGACGACGTCAACGAGGGCGTGGCGATCATGCGGCATGAAAACGTCGACGTTTCCATCACCGGCAACTCCACGAACCCGACGCGCTTCCAGCATCCGGTCGCGGGCACCTATAAGAAATGGTGCGTCGAAAACGGCAAGAAGTACTTCTCCGTTGCGTCCGGCGGCGGCACGGGCAGAACGCTGCATCCCGACAACATGGCGGCGGGTCCCGCATCCTACGGTATGACCGATACGATGGGCAGAATGCACAGCGACGCGCAGTTTGCGGGTTCGAGCTCCGTTCCGGCGCACGTCGAAATGATGGGTCTCATCGGCATGGGCAACAACCCGATGGTCGGCGCGACGGTCGCCGTTGCGGTCGCGATCGCGGAAAGCCTGAAATAAGATACAT
>JAEESS010000080.1 GCA_016286445.1 Bacillota bacterium | reverse complement strand
ATGTGCTCTGTACGGAAAACCGCCCGCTGAAAACGCTCGAGGCGTCGACGCACAACGGTATCCGCATCACGATCGGCGACGACGGCACGATCGCGTGCGAAACGGAATAACGGTTTCTCTTCCGCTTGCGCGGATGGAAATACACAACCACAGAAATCAATATGAGGAGGAAATACCATGAAAAAGCTACTTTCCATCATGCTCGTTCTGCTGATGGCACTGTCGGTGTTTGCCTGCAACGGCACAACGCCTGCGCAGCCCGACGAGCCCGAAAAGCCGGTTGAACAACCGACCGAGGCGCCGGCTGAGCAGCCGACGGAAGCGCCGGTTGAGCCGGAGCCCGAAGCGACGGTCAACTACGAAGGTCTCGCGCTGCAGCTGAAGAACAAGACCGGTTTGACGATCAAAGCGCTCTACATTTCCGAGAAGGGCGAGGGTCTATATGCCAAGAAGCTCAACAGCGTGGTCGAAGAGGGTTGGAAGGATAAGGACGCAGACGAAGAAAACTACGAGCAATTCATCTACATCGTCCGTGAAGCGGGCAGAGAGATGGAAGTCACCGTCGTTTTCGAGGACGAAACGACCGTGGTCTGGGACGTCGGTACGCTTGCCATGTACGACGAACTCTCCCTGAAGAAGGGTACAGATCCCGCCAACTGGGAGCATGAACCGGTCAAGGACGAAGACAAGCCGGCTTGCGATCTCATAGCCGCGCTTGGCAAGACCTCGGACAACGTCTATCCCGGCTATGAGCTGATCCCCGTTGAGCTCAAGAACAAGACCGGTAAGGGCATCAAGGAACTGTACTTCTATGAAGAGGGCGGCGATCCCAAGGCGTACAACAACATGATCGACTATCTCTACACGCCCGAAGGCGAGAAGATGGACGTCCTCATGAGCGGCAAAGCCAAGGAAGGCGGCATGTATCTTTTCAAATGCTTCATTCGTCCGCACGCTGAAAACTACATGATCGACGTCGTATTCGATGACGGCGCAACGATCACCTATCCGATCGAAGGCTGGTTCAAGCCGGATGCGAACGGCAATCTGCCGAACGAGATCTCGCTGAAGAACGCGGAAGATCCGGACGACATCAAGGTCCAGTATGACGACGGCGTACCGGAACCGATCGATTACCTTGCGGAATCGCTCGCAAAGGGCTATGTCGTTGACCAGTGGTATCCGACATACGCGACGGTCGAAGTCGATGCCGAGACGGTCGAAGCGCTCAGAGCAGCGATGGCGATGATCCCTGTTCCCGCGTCCGAAGAGCCCGCAGAACCCGCAGAGCCGATCGTCGGTGACGATCCGTCCACCTGGGCGCCGGTGTTTGTACCTGCGGAAGGGTATGTCCAGCTTGCGCTGCAGCTCAAGAACAAGACCGGCAAGGACATCAAGGAACTCTACATTTATCCGGTCGGAGAGGAAATCGGCAACAACGTGACGGTCGAACCGCTTCCCGATAAGGAGACGGACGGCGAAGGCTACGAGCGCTTTATCCTCCTCTTCCGTGAGGAAGCGAAGCTCGGCGCGATGGAAATCAAGGTCGTGTACGGGGACGGCGAAGAAGCGGTCTGGAAGCTCACGGACGAACTGAAGTCCTATGACAAGCTCTCCATGGACGGCGGCACGCAGCCCGATGCGGAAGGCGCGGAGTGGAAGCACAAAGCGTCCAAGGAAGAGGACTATCCGGAGTTTGAGGCAGTTCTTGCAACGGCGATCCCGGATGACGGATGGTATCCTAAGGCATAAGCAATCGCGGAGAATCACCCGGAAGGCAGTCTTACGGACTGCTTCCCGGATTTTCGGAAAGGAGCGCGCACATGAAACGTTTTTGGATCTTATTGCTGACAGCGGTTCTCGTCTGCGGGCTCTTTTCCGTGCCCACGCAGGCGGAGGAAGAAGCGTGGTGGGAGCAGGATTGCTGGAGCGAGGAAATCCTTCTCTCGCTCGGCGCGGAGCTGCCGGACTATGACAAAACGTCCGACGTCTACAGCATCTCGAAGCCCGAACAGCTTCTGTACCTTTCCGGCATATGGAAGCCGGAGGACACGAACGGCGACGGCGCGCCCGATGCGCCGTGCAACGGCACCTATGTGCTGACCGCAGACCTCGACATGGCGCCGCTGAACGAGAAGATCGGCGCGGTTCTGACCGAAAAGTCCGGAACCGAGACCAAGGGCTATATGCCGCCGATCGGCGCGCTGGCGGACGCGGACCAAACGGAAGGCGTGCATTGCGCGTTCTTCGGCACCTTTGACGGACAGAACCATGCGATCAAAAATCTTCGCGTCGTACGCATGGGACAGAAATACTGCGGTCTGTTCGGCAATATCGGACATGACTTCGGCGAAGGCTATGCAAAGGATCTTGCGATCCTCGACGCCGAAATCGTGGGGCTTGCCTCCTGCGGCATTCTTGCGGGCAGTGTTTACGGCGATGCGGACAATATCGTCTGCACCGGCACAATCGACTGCCGGGAAAAGAATGCGGGCGGCCTTGCGGCAAAGATCAAAAAGAACGACAACGGCTATGTCGGCGTCGCGCGCAACTGCTTCGTGTACTGCGACATTCTTGTGCGCGGCAAGGGCAGTGAAAACGGCGCGGCGGGCGGGATCACCGCTTCCTGCTCCGGCGGCGGACAGGTGATGAACTGCTTTGCCGCGGGATCGATCAAGGTGTTGGGCGAGGAAGCGGACAGCGTCGGCGGTATCGTCGGAAACCTCAAGGGCGGTACGGCGGTCGACGGCAACGTCATGCTGCTCAAGCTGATCGACGGCGGCGAGGACAGTCAGAACGTCGGCTTCCTTTGCGGCAATTACAGCGGCGAGTCCGGCTCGCATATCCACAACAATTATGTATCGAACGGCACGCGCCTTCTGGGCGGCGTTTCATCGAGCCATCCGGAGGAAGCGGCGTTTGAGTTCGTACAGGCGACGCCGCTGCTGACCAAGGGCTTTTACGCCGAAACGGTCGGCTGGGATTTCGACAACGTCTGGGCATGGGTCGGCGACGAGCTCGACGGCTATCCGATGGTCAAAGCGTTTGCCGACACGGTCGATTTGAGCGAGCGCATCCATGCGGATCTTACGATCGACAAGCCAGTTCTGATGCTCTCCGAACCCATGGTCAACAGCATATACGCGGGAGAAACCGTCCCGATCGCAGCGCTCCTGAAGCTGCCGGACGGCAGTGAAGCAACCGACGCGACGCTGTACGTCGGAACGTCCAAAAAGCGTTCCGCCTGCACCGAAGCGCTGCCGATGGCGACCGTCGATGATCACGATCTGATCGGCGCGAATTTCACCGCGGATGAAGTTGGGGTGTACTATTACTACTGCGCTGTCACCGTCGACGGTACCAGATACACATTCCCCACCGAGGGTACGATGCGGCTCGACGTCGTTTCGCCGACCATGCGTTATCTTCCCGAGCAGATCACGCTGACACCTGGCGCAACGGTTTCGGAGATGTGCCTGAACTGGATCACCGCGGCGGACGGCCTGACCGCTTCTCTGAAATGGCGCGAGGCGGGCGCGGTCGATTGGCAGACGCTGCCGGTCACCGAGATCGAGCGTGTGAACGTTCTCGGCGATCACGGCACGTTCACGAGCTATTCGGCAGATCTCAAGGACCTCAAGCCGGGCACGGATTACGAGTATATGGCGGTGATGAACGACGGCACGGCGGATTATCAGAGCGGCGTCTATAGGTTCCGTACGCTGCCCGCGGGAAACGCGTTTTCTTTCGTGCTCGTGTCCGATCTGCAGTCCACCAACGAGGAAGGCTATCTGCCCTGGCTGTACACTCAGAAAACATTTTTGACCGACACGCTGCATCCCGATTTTATCGTCAATCTGGGCGATCTCACCGAGGACGACACGATGGCGGAATGGGGATTCCTGTTTGACAAGCTTTCCGAAACGCTTGCCGAGACGCCGACGGCGTTCGTTCCGGGCAATCATGAATCCAAGGGTGACGTGATCTATTCGCATTTCAAAGGCCGCACCAATCTGCCGGACGGTGTCGATGATCCGATGCTGGCGGAGAATACGGCAAGCTTTATTGTCGGCGACGTGTGCTTCGTGATTCTGAACACCGAACCGTATACCGGTGTCGACGGCACGGACGCGTCGCAGGACAAACTGAATTACTACACGCTGGAAAAGGCGTGGGCAAAGGACGTGTTTGAAGCGTCCGGCTGCAGCTATCGCATTGTTCTCGCGCATGCGGGGCTGGTGCAGAAGGACCCTGTCGCGACAGCGTTCCTCGAGCAGATGTGCGACGAGCTCGATGTGGACCTGTTCTTCAACGGTCATATCCATAACTATTTCCGCGCGACGGTCGACGGAACGGGCAGCAAGGCGGAGATCGGCGAAGCAACGACCTTCGTCACGACGAGCCCGATGGGCATGAAGTTTGACGAGTACGGCGGCGAGATCGACGATGTTCTGGGCTTCCAGACCGGCGGACAGGCGGACGAACGGCAGTATTTCACCTATGTCGAGGTCAGCGGGGACGGTATTACGGTAACCGCCTATCAGCGAACCGAAGCGGGGGACGCCACACTGAAGTCCTGCGCCGACTACACGGTGATCGACCGCTTTACGATTGCAAAACAGGCGACGGCGGATCCTGCGGAACCTTCGGAACCCGCAGAGCCCGCAGAACCGTCGGAACCCGCAGAACCGGCAAAACCGGAGGAACCGGAACCGGCTCCCGAAAAGAAAGGCGTTTCGCCGATCGTGTGGGTGCTGATCGGCGCGGCGGTTTTGAGCGCCGCGGCGGCTGCGATCGTTCTGATCCGCAGGCGGAATCACGGCAGGATGAAAGCCTGAGTTCCGAAAAAGTTGTTACGACGCTTGTCGTCCGATTCCGGTCGGAATGACAAGACGGCAGCGTCGTATTTCTTTCTGATCTGTACGTAAACGTTTGCGTTCGCGTTTTTTCCGCGATTGCACCTGACAGAGCGAATTTTGGGTGAAAAGAGGGTCATATGGAAACATTATTCTGGATCGGTTTTATCGGCGCGGCGCTGGCAGGGATCTATGCGCTGCTGCAGGCGAAGCGCGTCAAGTCCTTTTCGGAGGGCACTGAGCGCATGAAGAAGATCGCGTCTGCGATCCGCGAGGGCGCAAACGCATACCTGAGACGGCAGTACAAGACGGTTCTGCCGGTGTTCGCGGTGATCTTCGTTATTCTGATGGTACTGGCGTTCGCGTTCAAGGGCGGACTTCTGTCGCACTTTACGCCGTTCGCGTTTCTGACCGGCGGTATCTGGTCGCTGCTGGCGGGCTTTATCGGCATGCGCATTGCAACGCACGCCAACGCGCGTACGGCGCAGGCGGCGAGCGAGGGTCTGAACCGCGGTTTGCGCGTGGCGTTTTCGGCAGGCTCGGTCATGGGCTTCACGGTCGTTGCGCTCGGCATCCTGGACGTCACGCTCTGGTACTTCCTCCTCTACTATGCGTTCGGCATTCGTGACGCCGTGCAGATCGGCAACATCATGGTCATGAACGGCATGGGCGCGTCCTTTATGGCGCTGTTCGCGCGCGTGGGCGGCGGCATTTACACGAAAGCCGCGGACGTCGGCGCGGACCTCGTCGGCAAGGTCGAAAAGAAGATCCCCGAGGACGACCCCAGAAATCCGGCGACGATCGCGGACAACGTCGGCGACAACGTCGGTGACGTCGCAGGCATGGGCGCAGACCTCTATGAATCCTATGTCGGCTCGATCCTTGCGACGTTTGCGCTGTCGGCGATCGGCGGCTACGGCTTTGAAGGCATGTTCCTGCCGCTGATGCTGGCGGTGTCCGGCATTATCTGCTCGATCATCGGCGCGCAGCTTGTTCGCGTTAAGGAAAACGCCACGCAAAAGACGCTTCTGCGGACGCTTCGCACCGGCACCTATACCGCGGCGATCCTGTCGGCAATCGCCGCACTTCCGCTGACCTATTTCATTTTCCGCGGCGTGGAAGACGCAAACTGGCTCGGCATCTACATCGCGATCCTGTGCGGTCTGATCGCAGGCTGTCTGATCGGCTTCTTCACCGAGTTCTTTACATCCGAGTCCTACCGCCCGACGCGCGACCTTGCCGCGACCTCGCAGACCGGTTATGCGACCATCATCATCGGCGGTATTTCGCTCGGTATGGAATCCGCTCTCACCTCGATCCTGATCGTCTGCACAGCCGTGCTCGTGAGCTACTTTGCAGCGGGCGGCACAACGACGATCGTGGACGCGAACGGACACTTCCTGCAGTCCTTTAACCGCGGTCTGTACGGCATCGGCATCGCGGGCGTCGGCATGCTGTCTACCCTCGGTATCACGCTGGCGACCGACGCTTACGGTCCGGTGGCGGACAACGCAGGCGGCATCGCGCAGATGGCGGGCATGGACCCGGTCGTACGCGAGCGCACCGACGCGCTGGATTCTCTGGGCAACACCACTGCGGCGACCGGCAAGGGCTTTGCGATCGGCTCGGCTTCGCTGACCTCGCTTGCATTGCTCGTCTCCTATGTCAACATCATTCAGGATAAGACGGATGCAGTGCTGAACTTCTCCATCATCAATCCGACGGTGCTGATCGGCATGTTCATCGGCGCGATGCTCGTGTTCGTCTTCTCGGCGGTCACCATGAACGGCGTCGAGCGCGCGGCGCAAAAGGTCGTCATAGAGGTGCGGCGGCAGTTCCGCGAGATCCCCGGGATCCTGGAAGGGACCGCAACGCCGGAATACGGCAAATGCGTTTCGATCTGCACCAAAGGCGCGCTCCGTGAAATGGTCGTTCCGGCGTGCATGGCGGTCATCGTTCCGATCGTTGCGGGTCTCATCCTGGGACCGACCGGCGTCGTGGGGCTTCTGGCGGGCGTTTCCGTCGCGGGCTTTGCGGTCTCGGTCTTTATGTCCAATGCGGGCGGCGCGTGGGACAACGCCAAGAAGTACATCGAAGAAGGTCACTTCGGCGGCAAGGGCAGTAAGCCGCATAAGGCGTCCGTCGTCGGCGACACGATCGGCGACCCCTTTAAGGACACCTCCGGTCCGTCGCTGAACATCCTCATCAAGCTCTGCGCGACCGTTTCCATCGTGTTCTCCGGATTGATCGCGTTGATTCATCTCCTGTAATTTCCTCCTCATCTGTGCAAAGGGACCGTTCCGTCGGAGCGGTCCCTCGGTTTTTCGACAGAAAAACGCCCGGTCCGGACGGATCGGGCGCTTTGTGATTCTGCAATCAATACTTTCTTGCGTCCTTGACGTGCGCAAGATGGTCCTCGTAAGCTTCCAGGTTTCTCGGATTTTCGGAGACCTCCGTGTCGCCGACGCGCCACCAGGAGCCGTAGCCGTCGGTCATGGATTTCGGCAGCACGCGGATGTCGAACACTACCGGAACGCCCTCGATCTTCTTGGCTTCCTTGATTGCCGCCTTCATTTCTTCGATCGTATGGATCGTGAACGAACGGCAGCCGTAGCCCTCGGCAATCTTTGCAAAGTCGACCGGGATGAACGTGCCGGAATGCGCGCCGTCGTCGCCGCGAAAGCGCAGCTCGGTGCACAGTGTGTCGTTGCCGTGACCGACCTGCAGGTTGTTGATGCAGCCGAACGAGGCGTTGTTGAACACGCAGACGTTGATCTTCCTGTGCTCCTGCACTGCAGTCAGCAGCTCGCTGTGCAGCATGATGAAGCTGCCGTCGCCGACCATGGCATAGACGTCGCGATCGCCGATCGCATACTTGACGCCGAGCGCGCCGGAGACCTCGTAGCCCATGCACGAGTAGCCGTATTCCATGTTGTAGGTGTCCACGCCGCGCGCGCACCACATGCGCTGCATGTCGCCCGGGAGCGACCCGGACGAACCGATCGCCACATCCTCGGGATCAATCGCAAAGTTGATCGCGCCGAGCACCGCGGTCTGGGTGAGATCGGCTTGCATGTCTTCGGCAAAGCGATCCGCGCTCTTTGCGTTTGCGTCGTTGACCTCGGGAACGTAGCCCTCGCCGTAGGCGGTGTGATGCAGCCGGTCGAGCTCCTGAAACCACCGGTCGCGCGCGTCCCTGACTTCATTTGTGTACGGCGCACGGTAGCCGTCCAGCGCCGCAAGCAGTACCGGCAGCGCGCGCTTGGCGTCTGCAATCACCGGAACGGCGTCCATCTTGTACGCCTGGAATTCACTGACGTTGATGTTCACAAACTTCGCGTCGTCACGGAACAGCCATTTCGACGCGGTTGTGAAGTCCGTATAGCGCGTGCCGACGCCGATGACGACGTCCGCTTCCCTGGCGATCTCGTTCGCCGCGGAGCAGCCGGTCACGCCGATGCCGCCGAGGTTCAGTTCGTGGTCATAGGGGATCGCGCTCTTGCCCGCCTGCGTCTCGCCGAACGGAATGCCCGTTGCTTCGGCAAACGCCCTGAACTCCGCATGCGCTTCGCTGTAACGAACGCCGCCGCCGCAGATCAGAAGCGGCTTTTTCGCGGTTTTGATGACCTTCGCCGCCTCTTCGATCGCTTCCGCTTCGGGCAGACGCCGTACAAGACGCCAGACGCGCTTCATAAAGAAGCTCTCCGGATAATCGTAAGCTTCGCCCTCGACGTCCTGCGGAATCGCAATGCAGACCGCGCCGGTGTTCGCGGGATCGGTCAGCACGCGGAACGCGGAGATCATCGCGCTCATCAGCTGTTCGGGACGGACGATGCGGTCCCAGTAGCGGCAGA
>JAEESS010000079.1 GCA_016286445.1 Bacillota bacterium | reverse complement strand
TCGTAAGATCGTTGACTTCAATCATGGGTACGGATCCCTCTCTTCTGCAAAACTGCTGTCCTTATGTTTTCTTTTAGCATAAAAAGCGCGGATTTTCAAGGATTATCAACAAAAAAACCGCCCGGAAACAGTTGCCCGTCCGAAAAGGCGGTTCTCAATCAACAGAATGGATATTTGTCCCAAAATGAGACACGGCAAAGCCGATGCAAGCGCCGACCGCAGGCGGTGATGAGGTGTTCAGGACAACGAACGTCTTGCATTCGCTTGGCTATTCTGCTTCGGGCTTTCCGCCGGTCGCATTGCGTACCGCTTTTGCAACGGCTTCCCGTGCGGTGGGATGCGTTTGCTCGCCATCGGGTGTGTATCGGAGCCATTTCCTGTAAAGATCATACACATCGGCCGCGCTTGCTTCTCCGCGCAAAATCCTGCCTTCCTGCCCCATAATCATGTACATCTGCTCAAAGACGAGCGAAACGGGAGGCGTGGACTCTTTTCCAAAAAATCTGTCAAATCCGGCGACATGCGCGGCGGATTTGACACCTTGCAGTTCCCGCCGCCCGAAAACGCTTGCGTTTTAGGCGGGGACTGAAAAAACCGGTCTGTTGAAAGGATTTCAACAGACCGAATTGTTACGCAAACGCCCGGTAGATCGCTTCGATCGCGCGCTCGAAGTCGCGCTGCTCGACGCCGACGATGATGTTCATTTCGTTGCTGTCCTGATCGATGAGACGCGCGTTGACCTCGGCTTCGGACAGCGCCGTAAAGAGCTTTGCCGCCACGCCCGGGTTGCGCACCATGCCAATGCCGACCGAGGCGATCAGCGCGATGCAGCTGGCGATCTCGACCGTGTCCGGCGAACACTCGATCATGATGTCGTGATAGAGCTGATCCATCTTGCCGGAAAGCCGCTTGTCGTCGATGACGAGCGAGATCGTGTCGATGCCGGAGGGCATGCGCTCGGCGGAGATGCCGTTGCGCGCCAGAATGCCCATGAGCCGGTAGGCAAAGCCGAGTTCGTTGTGCAGGTTGTCCTTGGTGAGCGTGATGACCGTGTAGCCGCGGCGTCCCGCGATGCCGGTCAGCGGTCTTGCGTGCTCCTTGTCGCCCGCCATGCTGTCCGGCACGATCATCGTGCCCTTTGCCTCTGGATCGTTGGTGTTCAGGACGTGGATCGGGATGCGCGCGCGCCGCACCGGAAAGATCGAATCCTCGTGCAGCACCGACGCGCCCATGTAGGAAAGCTCGCGCAGTTCCGAATACGTGACCGTTTCGATCGTCTGCGCCTCCGGCACGATGCGCGGATCGGTCATCAGAAAGCCCGAAACGTCGGTCCAGTTCTCATAGACGTCGCTCTCCGTGCCGCGCGCTACGATCGCGCCGGTGATGTCGCTGCCGCCGCGCGAGAACGTGCGGATCGAACCATCGCGCCGACGTCCGTAAAAGCCCGGAATCACCACGCGGTCATAGGTTTTCAGCACTTCGCTGCGCCGCTGCGTCGCGTCGTCGTCGAACGTGCCGTCGTCGCGGAAGCGCACAAACTCCGTCGCGTCCAGAAACGGCACGCCGAGGTATGCCGCAAGCAGCTTGCCGTTCAGGTATTCGCCGCGGCTTGCCGCGTAATCCGGCGAAGTGCCCGCCTCGATGCGGGAACGGATCTCGTCGATCTCCGCTTCGATGCAGAGATCGAGCCCCAGCCCGTCGCGAATGCCCGTAAAGCGGTCCGCGATCTTCGAAAAATCGGCGTCGAACGGCCGACCGGACGCGGCAAGCGCCTGACAGCGATAGAGAAGATCGGTGATCTTTTCGTCGCCCGAAAACCGTTTTCCGGGTGCGCTGACCACGACGTACCGCCTTGCGGCGTCACGCTCGATGATCGCTTTGACTTTTCGGAACTGTTCGGCGGAGGCCAGCGAGCTTCCGCCGAACTTGACGGTCTTTACCATGCGTACCTCGTATTTCGGGCGGGCTGTTAAGAAATAACCGAAAAAGCGGTTTTCCACCTCATCCGACGCCTTCGGCGCCACCTTCCCCTCAAAGGGGAAGGCTTTCAATCCTTATTTTTCGATCTTCCGGCACTCGAGGTAGTAGCGCTTTTCATTCGCTTCGCCCATCGAGAAGGTCTTGCGCGGCAGCGCGCCGTCGTAGACGACCGTCGGGAACAGCTCGGACTTTTGCATCGCGGGAAGCAGGAAGCCTATCGTGTCCGGCTTGGATGCGAGATCGCGCACGACCGCTTCGCCGTGGATGTAGTCGACCTCCGCGCCTTCAGTCTCCTTGAGGAGCGCGTCGATCGCGTTCTGGAGCGTGCCGACCGCAAGCTGCGCCGCGGGCTTCTCGACCACGAACGCGCCGAAGATGCTGCCGGTGCAGAACGGAATGGTGTGCACTTCGCCGCCGGAGGCTTTCGGCATGTCGTCGGAAAGCTCGATTCCGGCGTCGCCGTTTTGCGCCTTCAGTTTTTGAAGCAGCTTCTCGGCGCCTTCCATGCCGCCGATGCCGAACAGCACGCGGTGGATCGGCTCAAAGATGATGCCGTCGTCGTGCACGTTCTCGACCTCGACCAGCGCGTAGCGCGCCGGATGGTCCTTCTGCTCCTCGGGGCTCAGCGTCGCCTTGACCTTTTCCCAGTTCGCCTTTGCGGTTGCGAAGCTGTGGTTGCCGTCGCCCATCGCGAACAGCAGCGGCGCGTGATCGCCGTACTTCGCGCGGAACGCGTCGGCGTCGGTCAGCGCGGTCATCGCGTCGATCGCGCCCTGCACGTCGGCCTTGCCGTCGACGAGCCAGCCGGTGATGTGACCGCCGTCGAGCATGAGATCGGTGTCGTAGACCGTTTCGAGCGCGTCGGTCTTTTGGGCGAGCGGCTCGATGACGGTGCGCTTCGGATCGTCGATCAGAACGAGGATGTGCGGCAGCTCCAGCGGCGCGCCCTCGCGGATTCTGAGACGCGGCGGAATGCGCTCGACGATCGTGCCCTCGGTGGCGCGGATCAGCGTCGTTGCGCCCTTGTTATAATCATAGCATTCGAGATCGAGCGCCATGACAAGTCCCCAGCGCGTGTTGCCCGCCACGGAACGTCTGACCAGCACAAAGCCCTGCGGCTTGGTTTCCAGGATGCCCTTCGCCATATACTCGCGCATGTTGCTGCGGATCGTTGCGATGCGCTCCGCTTCGCCGTCCTTGCCCAAGAACGCTTCCGGCAGGAACAGGTCGAGCGTCGTCGGGGCGTCGCCGATGTAGGCGCGCGCCGCCTCCCAGTATTCGGGCTGCGAGGTGAACTGGTCGCACGCGACGACCGCCCACTTCGAAAAGTCCGTCCCCTTCGGGGGAAGCATCACATTGGGTACCAGAACACCGATTTTGTTTTCGTACATGTTTCGATCTCCTTTGCAAATTGCATTTTTGTACAATTATCATTATACGGGATATCCGCGGCTTTTGCAAGCCAAAAAGCGCATGCGAACGCGAACGGCGATTCCCGTTTTTTCTGCTTGCAACGAACGGAAAGCTGTGTTATAATAGGCAGGCAAAAAACCTGTGCCCGTAGCTCAGCTGGATAGAGCGTCAGACTCCGACTCTGAAGGCTATGGGACGCGAATCAGCAACAATTTTATATAGATGTGCCTGTAGCTCAGCTGGATAGAGTGACAGACTCCGACTCTGTAGGTCGCACGTTCGAATCGTGTCAGGCACGCCAAGAAGCCCCGAAAACACTACGTTTTCGGGGCTTCAGTTGTTTTGCGCATTGACTACATGCTGACTACATTATTCAGAAACAACATAAACTTAGCGTCATATCGTTGTTCGAAAAGTCTTAATATTATAGGGTTCAGTTCTGTCCTCCGGGTATTTATACCATTGTGACTACTTCCAGTGGTGCGTGGGCTTCTCTTTGGGGGAAACTGAAAAGCGGGATTGGCTGGCTGAGTTTGGATTTCTGCCAGAGAGTGTAATAATTGCGGCTGATGGAGTTTTGTCTGTCAGCTGCCTTTTTTTGAATTTTCAGTTGACAAGTCAATACAATTTTAGTACAATTGACTTGTCAACTGAGATGGAGGAATTAAAATGTTAAAAGCAGGAACATATATATCTGTGTTGATGCGTCAGCTGAATTTGTTCTTTGGTCATGAACTATCTGATGTTGAGATTACAGCATCGGAGCTGATGTACCTTTCACAGCTGTATAATAGAGACGGACTTACCCAAGAGGAGATGGCAGCTGTGATTACCGTAGATAAGGCGGCAACGACAAGAACTATCCAGGGAATGGAGAAGAAAGGGCTTGTCCGCAGGGAAGCGCACGAAGAAAATTACCGGGCAAAAAGGGTGTATCTGACTGATAAGGCGAAGAACGCAGAGCCGCGGATCCGTGAGCTTCAGAAGAAATGGGTGGATTTTATTACACAGGACATGACGCAAAAGGAAGCAGAAGTCTTTGCTGCTCAGTTAAAGAAGATGTCGCAGCGGGCAAAGGAAATCAATCAGTAAATGGAGGGATTTCATATGGATATGAAACAGGCAATGTTAGAACGGCATATGGTGCGTAAATACACGGATAAAGCTATCCCGGAGGATGTCGTGACGAAACTGAATGACCGCGTAAGAGAAAATAATGAGCAGTTTGGACTATCCATTAAGCTCATGACAAATGATAATACTGCGGTTCCGGGCGTGATCAAGCTGATCCTGGCCAAGGGCGTGAACAATTTTTTCATTATGGCGGGTCCGGAAGGTGCTGATGAACTATGTGGCTATTGCGGCGCAGACCTTATGCTGTATGCGCAGACACTGGGGCTGAATACATGGTGGGTCGGTGGAACCTTTAACAGGAAGGGAGCACAGGAGAAGGCAGAGGGAGCAAAACCGGTGGGGATCATTGCT
This sequence comes from Bacillota bacterium, assembly GCA_016286445.1. Taxonomy (GTDB): domain Bacteria; phylum Bacillota; class Clostridia; order Christensenellales; family CAG-138; genus UBA3792. Next base: position 3,855 of record JAEESS010000079.1, on the reverse strand, counting down.
GTAGGTTATGGTCAGACACAGGGGGTGCCGCATAAGTCTAAGAAGGCATCCGATGTCAGTACTTATGACGGAGAAGTGCCCGAGTGGTTTAAGAATGGTGTGGATGCAGCACTTCTGGCACCTACGGCGTTGGCAAAGCAGGCATTTACTATAAGCGGAAAAGAAAGCAAGGTTTCCATTTCCTGTGATAATGGAATCTTTACCGGGGTGGATACCGGCCTTGTGAAATACCATTTTGAGCTTGGAGCAGGAAAAGATAATTTTGCGTGGGAATGAAATAAGGCCGGCAGACACAGAATGCCCCCTCTAATCGTTCCTCGATTCGAAAGCGTTCACTTGACTACAATTCGACTACACATTAGATTGTTATTGCAGCCGGAACCTGCACTGACTGACATGTATTGAACATTTCAAGTTGCGAGGAAAAGCCCTGAATTTCGGCATTTTTGCCTAATTTACTGAGGTTTTCAGACATATTGGTCCGCCACTCCGACTCTGAAGGCCGCACGTTCAAATCGTGTCGGGCACGCCACAAAAGATCTGCTCCGCCGTCGGGCGGGGCAGATCTTTTATTGCACGCTCTGCGTGCATGATTTGAACGCAGTGCACATAGGCGGCAAAGCCGCGGTCGTTTCGGGAGCTTTGGCTCCCGCAGAGAGGTCGATCCGGCGGCGGACGATGCGCATTGACAAGCTGCGTGAATACGATGTATGATATGTAAAATGCTGTTTTATCGTGCAAGCATAGGGGGAGGATCGGTATTTCGCGACAGTCCCATGCGGGGGACTTGCGGGCGGCTGAAGAAAGCTTGCTTTGCGGCTGTCCGATCCGGAAAAGGAGAATGCCGAAGTAAAACCGTCACGATACGACGCCGTGAAAGGTCTGCATCTGCTCAGAGCAAAAGCATGACGGCGCTCTTTGCAAAGCAGTAAGTGAGGAAATATGATCCCAAAGAGAATTCATTATTGCTGGTTCGGTCGCGGAGACAAGCCCGGGCTGGTGCGTAAGTGTATCAGAAGCTGGACAAAATACTGTCCGGACTATGAGATCATTGAATGGAACGAGGATAATTATGATCTTTCGACGGCGCCGCTTTTCGTGAAACAGGCGATCGAAGCGAAAAAATGGGCTTACGCGACCGATTATATCCGTCTGAAAGTGATATACGATCACGGAGGGATCTATCTCGACACGGATGTGGAAGTGATCAGAAACATGGACGACCTTCTTCGGAATACTGCTTATTTCGGTTTTCAGAATATGCGCAACGTTGCCACCGGTCTTGGGTTTGGCGCGGAAAAAGGGAACGCGTTGCTTTTGGATCTGATGAAAGGCTATGAGGGTATCCCGTTTCTGTTGGAAGACGGAAGCATGAACGAGACGCCGTGTCCGTCAAGAGACTTGCCGGTATTTCAAAAATACGGGCTCAGACCGGACGGTTCCGAGCAGTATCTGAACGGGAACGTTCATATCTACCCGAAGGAATATTTTTCACCGTTGGATTATAAAACCGGATGTATGAAAAAAACCGGGCAGACCGTTTCGATCCACTGGTTTGCCGCAAGCTGGTTTTCGAAGAAGCAGCTTCGGCGAAAGAGAATTCGATGGATCATAAACAGAGTGCTGGGTCAGGAACGGTTTGAACGGCTGAAAAGACGGCTAAAGGGAATAATCCGGAGAACATAAGGAACAGAGGGCGTTTCCCCTTTGCCGTGAAGCGGGACCTGATTTCAAGGTATAAGACACCGTTTGATTGATGAGGATTGAAGCATGGTAACCATCAGCGTCGTGATGCCGACATACAATACCCCCGTTTCCTTTTTGAAGGAGGCGGTAGAAAGCATCCTGCGTCAGACCTTTCGGGATTTTGAGTTCATTATCGTTGACGACGGAACCACGGATGAATCCCGTCAATATCTGGAAGGGCTGACGGACCGTCGTATTCGGATCATTCGAAACGAAACGAATATCGGGATTACCAAATCCCTGAATATCGGTTTTCGCGAAGCAAGAGGGAAATACATCGCCCGCATGGACGGCGACGACGTCTCCCTGCCCAAACGCTTTGAAAAACAGCTTGCATGTATGAAAAGTCATCCGAATGCGATCGCGTGCGGGACGAAGACGGCGAAGATCGGCAGGCGGACGTTTGCGCTCAGGCGCGGTATGGAGGATATGGAGCGTTATCGGGTGAGGATGCTGTTTGCCAATCCCGGACCGGTCCATTCCACCGCGTTCTTTGATCGTGAGAAACTGGATCAATATCACATTCAGTACGATGAACAGCTGATCTACGCGCAGGACTACGGGATGTGGATGACGATCAGCCGATATGGGGATATATGCGTATTGCCGGAGGTGCTGGGGCTTTATCGGGTGCATGCCGGGCAGATTTCGAAAGCGCACAGGCAAAGCCAGATCATGTGTGATAAAATGACCCAGCGAAAGCTTTTGACGCAGCTGCTGGGGGACGTGACGGATGAAGAATCGGATATGCATTACCGTTATTCGACCGGTTACTATCGCGACGCAACGCTCACGCCGCAGATCGTCGGGTGGTACGACAGAATACTTGCCGCGAATTCTCAGCGAAAGATCTATGACCAAAAGAAGCTGAAGCGGCGGATCATTCGTATCAAGCGGAAGCTGATCAACCAGACGTTTACAACGGAGATGTCGATTCGAGAGAAAGCGGCGCTGCTGTTTCGGAATCTTCCTTTCCCGGATGCGGTATACGCCGTCTTGAGAAACACGGCGCTGAGGATTCTCAGGACAGCGCGCAAAAACGCAGGGTGAACCGTTTCCGGCAGCCTGCACCGCACGGATGATCGGGACCGGAATGCATGCAGGGAAGATCCGACGAAAAAGATCGGCGCGCGGGAGTACAAAAACGGCACGACCCGGTGCGGCGGTTACCGGGTATGTGACGCCGGGTCAACGATGGCCAGGATGGGTCGTGCCGATCCTGCGCGGTCTGACAGAGGAGCGATTCCGCGTCCCGCCGAATTGACAGTATCGCGCAAAAATGGTATACTGTAGTATCTTTCGGACAGAGGGGCTTTTTGTGGTATTTTCGGGACTGACATTTCTGTTGCTGTTTCTGCCGCTGCTGCTGGGGCTGTATTTTGTAAGCCGCAGCATCCACTGGCGCAACGGCATTCTTGTCGTCTTTTCGCTGATCTTTTACGCGTGGGGCGAGCCGGTCATGGTGCTGCTGCTCGTTCTCACCACGCTGATCAATTTCCTTTGCGCGCTCGCGATGGAGAAGGCGGCTTCCGCCGCGCTGAAAAAGCTGTGGCTCGGCGTCGGCGTCGCCGTTTCGCTCGCGGGGCTCTTCTATTTCAAGTATTCCGGGCTTTTCGTTTCGACCGTCTGCTCGATCCTTTCCGTTCCGATGACGTTCTCCGCGCCGCGGCTGCCCATCGGCATTTCGTTTTACACCTTTCAGATTTTGACCTACACGATCGACGTTTACCGGAAAAAGGTCCCGCTGCAGCGGAATTTCTGGAAGCTTCTGCTGTACGTGAGCTGCTTCCCGCAGCTGATCGCGGGTCCGATCGTGCAGTACGGGGACGTGTACGGCGCGCTCGACGCGCGCACGGTCTCCGCAGACGATTTTACGGAAGGCATGCGCCGCTTCTTTGTCGGTCTCGGCAAAAAGGTGCTGCTCGCCAATCCGTGCGGGAGCTTCCTGCTTGCCGTTCTGCCGGAGGGGGCGGCGGCGCAGTCCGTCACGGCGGCGTGGCTCGGCTCGATGCTCTATGCGCTGCAGCTGTACTTTGACTTTTCCGCCTATTCCGACATGGCGATCGGGCTCGGGCGTGTGCTGGGCTTCTCCTACAAGGAGAACTTCCG
>JAEESS010000019.1 GCA_016286445.1 Bacillota bacterium | reverse complement strand
CATGCCGTCGCCGCGCTCCCACTTCGAGATCGATTTATCCGAATAATTCAGTTTTTCCGCAAGCTCCGCCTGGGTGAGCCCGGCGCGCTTCCGATAGGCCGCCAGCTTTTCCGCGAGTACGGAACGAATTCTGCTTTCTTCCATTTTTATCCCTCAAAACGCCCATATTTTGGGGATTCTACTCTCGGTAGAGCGGGGTTTTTGCGTCTCTACCGGACCGTTTCCGGGCGATAGACGCCGGAAGCCCCGAAATAGGGTGTCATTTCTTAAAGATGTGTTTATTATAATGGCAGAATCGATTTTGTGCAAGTCCGATTTCTGTCAAAGGGAGGTCTCAAATGCAAACAAATCGTGTCATCTCCGTTTTCGGCGATTCGATCCTCAAGGGCGTGCGGCTGCTTTCGGGCACGACGCGCTACGGAACGACCGACGATATCGGTCTCGAATCCATTGCAAAGCAGCACGACTGGACGCTTCAGAACTGCTCGCACTTCGGCTGCACGATCCGGAAGGGCGAACTGCTTTTGAACCGGCAGCTCGAGAAGGGCGACGCGCCGGACGCGGTGCTTTTAGAGTACGGCGGCAACGACGCCGACTTCCGCTGGGCGGAGATCGCCGAGCGCCCTTATGACGAGCATCAGCCGAACACGCCGCTGCCGCTCTTTATCGAAACGCTGCGCCGCATGATCGAAACGCTGCGCGCGCACCGCGTCAAGCCGGTGCTCACCACGCTGCCGCCGATCCTTTCGGAACGCTATCTTGACTGGATCACGCACGGCGGACTTTCAAAGGAACACATCCTCACCTGGCTCGGCGACGCGAACGCGATCTACCGGTATCAGGAAAAATACTCGCTCGCCGTCGAACGCCTCGCCCGCGAAACGGGCTGTCCGCTCGTCGACCTCCGCAGCGCGTTCCTGGAAAAGCGCTCGCTGCTGCCCTATCTCTGCGAGGACGGCATCCATCCGAGCGACGCGGGACAGCGGCTCATCCACGACGCGCTCTCCGCGGCGGCCGCGAACATCTGATTTCTTTCTCCTGTAATATGCGAAAACGGCACGGGTTTCTTCCGTGCCGTTTTTGCGTAATGATTTTGTGATCGTCAGTCCGCGTAATTGTTGAAGTAGTTCTGGACCAGAACGATCGGCGTGCCCTTGTCGCCGCTGCCGCTCGTCAAATCGCACAGCGAGCCGATCAGGTCGGTCAGCCGCCGCGGCGTCGTGCCCTGCGAGTCCATCTTCCCCTTCAGATCGCGTTCCTTTTCGCGGATGCGCGCGCGGATCGCGTCCTCGAGCTCTTTGCCGGAAAGCGCCTTGAACTCATTGTCCGCAAGGTATTTGAGCTTCAGTTCGTTCGGCAGCCCCACGAGCCCGTCGGTATATCCGGGCGAAACCACCGGGTCCGCCAGCTCCCAGATCTTGCCGACCGGATCCTTGAACGCGCCGTCGCCGTAGACCATCGCCTCGACGTGTACGCCCGTACGCGAGAGGATCTCGCGCTGGATCGCGTTTGCGACCTCGCGCGCGTTTTTCGGGAACAGCTTCACGACGTTTTCCGTCGCCTTGTTCGAGCCCAGAAGCCCGTATTCCGGCTGACAGCCGCTGCCGTTTCTCGGCGCGCTCATGACGTCGCAGAGCGTCAGCACCTTTTCCGCGCCCGCCTTTTCAAGCCGTCTTGCCGTGCGCGCGCGCTCATGGATGTTGCTGACGAGCACGCGGCCGGTATACGGCAAAACCGCGGTCGGATCGTTGCCGAGCAGGATCACGGCCTCCGCGCCCTCCTCCTCGATCAGCGAGCGATAGTACGCAAGGTAGTTCACGCCGGTGAACGGATGCTTCGGCTCGCCGAACCGCGCGACGAATTCCGCCTCGGTGAACGTATCCGTGTACGGATTCACGCCCGCGTCGAACAGCGCGTCCTCGTCGATCAGATGGTTGCCTTCCTCGTCCGCCGGATAGGAAAGCAGCACGACGACCTTCTTCGCCCGTCTCGCAATGCCGCGAAGGCAGATCGCGAACCGGTTGCGGCTCATGATCGGGAACACGACGGCGACCGTGTCGCCGAGTTTTTCCCGCACGTCCGCGGAGATATCGTCGACGGTGCAGTAGTTGCCGTCCGCACGCGCCACGACCGCTTCGGTCACCGCGATCACGTCGCGTTCCTTCAGCTGAAATCCATCCTTCTCCGCCGCCGCCAGAACCGAATCCGCAACGATCGTTACGATGTCGTCGCCCTCACGGATGATCGGCGCTTTGATGCCTCTTGAAATCGTACCGGCCATATCAAGGTCCTCCTTCCGGTCTGAAAAACAAGTATTACGTTACACGACGATGCGGCGCTTGTCAAGAGAAAACGTGTGCCGCAAATGAAAAAGAGCGCCGACGCGCTCGGTTCGATCCGTTCGGATCATTCCGCTCCGACCAGCGGAAGGAAGTTCGATTCGTCCGTTTCGGTCGCCGCGGCAAGTTCCGCGACCAGCACCTGACGTGCGGTCAGATACATCTTGCGCTCGCCCGCGGACAACCCGCGTTCGCGATCGCGCCGCATCAGGCACTTGACCACGTCCGCAACGACCATGATGTCGCCGCCGCGCAGCTTGTCGAGATTGTCGCGATACCGCTGGTTCCAGTTGTCGCTCTCCGCCGAACACTCGTCGTTCTTCAGAAAACCGACGACGCGCGCGCAGGTCTGCTCGTCCGCAAGCGCCCGAAGCCCCACCTGCTCGGCATTTTTGACGGGCACCATCGCCGTCATGCGGCCGATCGTAAAGCGAAGCCGGTAATACGACGCCGTCTCACCGAGGATCGTTTGTTCTTCGATCGCCTCTACCACGCCGACGCCGTGCATCGGATAGCAGACGAGATCACCGATCTGAAACACCGGAACCCCTCCTTCCCTGATTCATCAGTTTTATTATAACGGAAAAAAAGGGCTCCTGTCAAATAAAAATTTATACAATATCATATGAAAATGGTTCTGTCAAGAAAAAATTTACAAAAAAAGCGGCGCTTCCGCGCCGCTTCGATCCGTCAATCCAGCGGGTCGTCCCGATAACTCAACAGGAATCTTGCGCTCTTCCGCTCGTACAGCCGCTCCGCCAGCGCGTCCGCAACGGGGATCAGGATGCGTTCGTGCTCGCACTGCACCGGCGCGACCGTATGCATCCGTCCGGTCAGACTGAAGTTCAGGCAGGCGCAGTGATGCCGGCAGCGGTCCGCGATCGCGCAGCCCTCGCAGTCCGGCTCCGGATCGAGCGACGCGCGGTAGATCGCGCGCTGCTTTTCCGTGTCGATCCCGTGTTCCACGTCGCCCATGCGATAGTCCGGAAGATCCAGGAACTGGTTGCACGGATAGATCGAGCCGTCCGGCGCGATCGACGGCTGCCGCATGCCGAGCCGGCATTCCATGCACGGACGGTCGTTCAGATACGCCGAGATCTTGGACAGGAAATTGAGATACAGCAGCGGCCGCGCATCGTCGAAATGCGCGTCGGAGAGATCCGCAATGCGTTCATACTGCGTCTTCAGCACCGCCATGGACGCGTCGTCCCATCCCGCGCCGACGCGATAGTCGATCGCCGTATTGATGCGGGAAAAGCCCCTCCGATACAGCCATTCGACCGATTCCGCCATGCGGTCGACGGTCGACGGCATGACCGTCTGCATCGCGACGGCGTTCGGCTGGTATCGGAGCAGCAGATCGACGACCGGTTCAAGCCGTTCCGCCGTCGGGCTCCCGTCGCGCGTGACGCGCTGTACGTCCTGCAAAAGCCCGTCGTGCGAGAGCGCGACGTCGATCCGGTGTTCGTCCGCAAACCGCAGAAACGCCTCGTCCAGCAGCGTGCCGTTGGTCGTCATTTTGAAGCGCAGGCCCGTGCCCGTCTTCTTCGCCTTTTCCGCCGCGTAACGGACGAGCGATTCGATCGTCGCGCGCTCCAGCAGCGGCTCGCCGCCGAACAGCGAAAAACCGTTCTTTTCGTGCCCGTACAAGAACGCGAGATCGACGGCCCGTTTTGCCGTCTCCTCCGTCATGCGGCGCTTTGCGTGCGTTTCGTAACAATAACGGCAGCTGAGATTACAGTCTGCCGTCAAATGCAAGGTGAAATTCATATGCGCTCCTTACGGTTCCGGGGTGTCTTCCGGCACGATGATCTTGCCCTGAAGCGCGGGCTCCCCGCGCGTAAACGCGTCGTCCGTTTCCTCGACCGTGGGTTCTCCCTCGAGCATCGGTTCCTCGGTCGGGAGTTCGTAGCCGACCTCGCCGTCCAGCACGAGCTCGTCGGTCGGCTGCGCTTCCGGCGCATTTTTGCCCGTATGCGTAAGCTCGCAGCCCGCCGTACCCGTCAGCGCGACCGCGGCGGCGGTCGTGAGGATCGCGCCCCGGATCAGTTTTCTCGGATAATTCGGACGGTAGTCCTGGACTTGTTTCTGTTTCATCCGGTCTCTCCTTATTCAAAATCGTCACCGATCATCACGTCGCCCGAAAGCGCCAGATCGTCCGGTTCTTCCGTCGGTTCCACGGGGACGATGCCCTCCGTGCGCAGCTCGGTGTCCGGCGGCATCGTTCCGATATAGCCGAGCTCCATCGGCTCCGGCGTCGGTTCAAGGATCTGCGGCACGCCGCCCGTTATCGGCTTCCACGAAGCCTTCTCCGCGCATCCGGTCGAAGCGCCGACGGCAAGCAGGGCCGCCGCCGCGAGCGCGGCGCCGCGCAGGACTTTTTTCGGGTATTTCGGCGCGTAGCCAGTCAGTTTCTGCTGTTTCACGGTTCGGTTCTCCTTTTCGGTTCTCAAAAGGAATACCGCGCAAACGCCCGAACGGTTGCAAAAAAGGGGAACGAATGATTCGTTTCCCTTTCGTTTTGATCAGTCCTCGCTCGTTTCGAGGCTCATGTCCATCAGACGCTTCAGCACGCGGTGATCGAACATCGAGCTCATCGGCGCGCGGTCGTGGATCGTCTTGACCGCCTGCGCGAACATCGGCGCCGCCGAGATCGTGCGCAGCTTGGTGCTCTCGTTCGCCCACGGACATTCAAGCGTGTCGGTGGAGACGAGCCATTCGTAATCGCTCTCCTCGATGCGGTGGATCGCCTTCTGCGTCATGACGTTGTGGGAAAGCGCGCCGTAGACATGCTGCGCGCCGTGCTCCTTCAATGCTCTTGCGACGTCGACAAGCGTGCCGCCCGTGATGGAGAAGTCGTCCACGACGAGGCAGTTCTTGTTCTCGACGTTGCCGATGATGTTCAGCACCTTCGCGTCGCTCTTGTGGTCGTAACGCGTCTTGTCGCCGATCGCGACCGGTACCTGCAGCGCCGTTGCAAAGCTGTGCACGCGCTTTGCGCTGCCGGCGTCGGGAGAGACCACAACGAGATCGTCGTTCACGATGCCCTGCCGCTTGACGTACTCGAGCAGAAGCGGACGCGCGGAGAGGTGGTCGACCGGCTTCTTGAAGAAGCCCACGACCTGATCCGCGTGCAGATCCATGAACAGCACACGGTCGACGCCGATCGTTTCGATGCAGTCAGCGCACACGCGCGCACGGATCGAAACGCGCGGCTCGTCCTTTTTATCGCCCTTCGCGTAGGAAAAATACGGTATGATCGCGGTGACCGAGTTTGCGCTGGAGCGCTTGAATGCATCGATCCAGAAGAGCAGCTCGGTGAACTCATCGTTCGGTTCTCTGCCGATCGGCTGTACGATATAGACGTCCTTGTCGCGGATGGATTCATTGATGCGAACGAAGATATTGCCCTCGTCGAACATGATCGTCGTCGCGTCGCCCATCTGCGCGCCGAGATAATCGCACATACGCTGCGCAAACGGCTTGCCCGTTCTGCCTGCAAAGATCTTGATGATTCCGGATCCCGTATACATTTTGTTCCCCTTGCCCCTTTTCGATAGTATTTGCCAATAGCAAGTTTAGTATATCACAGTCGTTCAAAAAGGGCAACCGTTTCCTGTCATTTTCCGACATTTTCCGGAATCCGGCTTTGGATCGATTTTTATACGCCGTCCCCGCGCAAAGCGGCGCGCATCTTTTCGACCGCCTTTTTCTCGATTCGGGAGACGTAGCTTCTGGAGATATCCAGCACGTTTGCGACTTCGCGCTGCGGCAGCGGCGCGTCGCCGTTTAGCCCGAAGCGCAGTGTCAAAACCACGCGCTCTCGCTTACTGAGCACCTTCCGCATCGTCTCGGTGATGATCGCGGCGTCCAATCTGCTCTGCACCTGTTCAAAGATCGTGTCCGCCTCGGTGCAGACGAGGTCCGCAAGCCGGAGCTCGTTCCCCTCCTTATCCGCGCCGACCGGCTCTTCGATCGAGACGGTCTCGACCAGCTTGCGCTCGCGCCGCAGGCTCATCAGGATCTCGTTTTCGATGCAGCGCGCGGCGTACGCCGACAGCGTGCCCTTCGATTCCGAAAACGTCGACACCGCCTTGATGAGCCCGATCGTGCCGATCGAGATCAGATCTTCGCGATCGCGCTCCGCCTTCTGGTACTTCTTTGCGATGTGCGCGCAGAGCCGCAGGTTATGTACGATCAGCGTCTCCCGCGCCTCTTCAGAGCCTTGGATCAGCCGTTCGACCCAAAGCTTCTCCTCCTCCGGGCTCAAAGGCTTCGGAAACGAACCGTTCGACCCGATCGCGCCGACAAACGCGATCGATTGCATGAGCAGCCATAAAAAAGAAAACATACCCTTTCCTCCCACGGATAGGGTATGTCGGAATGTGACGAATCAGAACGCGGCTTATGCGCCTGCGACGCAGTGATATCCGCGCTTCGCGCGGGTGATATATGCCCTTCGGGCATGTTCAGGAGGATTTTCCTCCGGAAAATCTACATTCATTCTTCAGTCTTCGGTTTTCAATTTTCAGGATTCATTGATGCCTATGCGTGCTGCAGCATACGTCCGCAGGATGGATTTCCCATCGAAACGTCCGAACGAATGTCCGTCTGCTCAGTTCCAGAACTCGCGGTACTTTTCGACGTTCTCCTGATGCTCCTCGTACGTCTTTGCAAAGGCAAGCGCGCGCGTTTCCTTCGGGTTCATGTTGCAGAAGTAAAGGTAGCCTTCCTCCAGGAACGTCTCGTCGGGATACAGCGCCGCTTTGATCGCCGCAGCGCCGGGGTTCGAGATCGGTCCGACCGGCAGTCCCGCATAGCGATAGGTGTTGTACGGCGAATCGATCGCCATCTCGTCCCGGGCAAACACATAGCGGTCCTGTCCGGTGATGTAATTCAGCGTTGCGCAGGATTCGAGCTTCATGCCCTCCTTGAGGCGGTTATGGAACACGGCGGAGACCTTGGGCAGATCGTCCGGAACGCTTGCCTCGCGCTCGATGATCGACGCCAGCGTCATGACCTCGTCGCGCGTCATGCCGAGCTCCTCGGCGCGGCTGACCCACTCGCCCGTGTATACCTCGTAATAATGCGTCAGCATCTTGTCGAGGATCTCCTCCGGCGCGGAATCCGCGTAGATCTCATAGGTGTCCGGGAACAGATACCCCTCCAGCGCATAGCGGCGCTGATCGACGTGATCGAGCTCTGCGATGAACGGATACTTTCCGGACGCCGAAGCGTCCCTGCACAGCGCAAGGAAGGCTTCCGGATCGGTCGTGATCGTTTCGTTCTCGCGGATCGAGACCGCGATGTCCTCAACCGTTCTGCCTTCAATCACCACAAGCCGCGTCGTTCGCCGCGCGGGATTGCCCTCGGCAAGGACGTCGACGATCTCCGGGATCGTCATGTTTTTGCTGAGCCGGTACGTCCCCGCCTTCAGGCTGTTCGCCTTGCCGATGAAATCGACGTAGACCTTGAACGACGCGCTGGACACGATCAGTCCCTTTTCGCCCTCGCCGCATGCATGATAGAGAAGGTCCGCGATCTTGCCCGCGGACGCGTTCTGCGGGATGACGACCTCGTACGGCGTCGCGTCGTCCGGATCGACGGCGGAGATATAATGTGACAGCACAAAACGGACCGCGACGATCGCGATCACCGCAACCAGACCGATGCTCAAAAGCCACACGGCGATCGGTCTCGTATAATGCCAGAACCGCTGCCATCTCTGGCGCACGGCGCTGAGCTCGGTTTTGTCCATCCGTTTCATACCGTCAGTATACCATGTCCCGCTTCGGATTTCAAGCGCTCACACTTCGAGCGCGCCGAGGTCCAGATCCACCGCCTTTGCAAGGATCTTGTAGATCTCGCCCAATAGTGCGTTCAGCCGATATTCCGCCAAAAGATACGCCGCGGCCGCCGCGTCGAACTGCAAAAGCTCACCGAGCTTCTGGAGCTTTTCGGTCGTCTCCGTATCCGGCGTACCCGCGACCGAGGACGCCTGTACCTTCATGCGAAGGGCGTAGAACTCGTCCAAAAGCGCGGCGGTCGAAGGCTGCGCATACGCGCGCGCCTTCGCCTCGCGATAGGTCTGATATTCTTCGGATGCTTTCAGCTTGTCCGCCAGCATCCTTGCGTCGTCTAAAATCATTTATTCCTCCATCGGTCCCAGAACGATCCCGTTTTCGATGCACCACGCGTCGTTGTCCGCCGACCATTGGAAGAACAGCGTCTCGAAGTCCTCGCCGAAGACCTCCTTGAAGCCCTCCTGTCCGATGGTCATGTGGGTGAACACGAGATCCTTTCCGTAATGCTCTGTAAGCCAGTTGAAGAAGCTGCCCGCCTCGAAATAGCTGATCGTCGTCGGCTGCGGATGCTCGATAAGCCGCTCCGACAGCGTGATCGGGGTCTCGCTGACTGCGTTGTACTTCTCACCGATCGCCGCACCGGAACGCATATAGGCCGCCAGATAGCAGTAATACTTCTTCGCGTTCAGCGATCCGTCCGCGTCTGTGATCCCGCGCTTCTGCGCGGTTTTCAGGTCCTGCTCGCTGAGGCTTGCCTGTAAACCGCGCCACATCCGGTTCGTACAGACGAACATCGAAATATACTCAGCGACGGCTTCCGCCCAGAACCCGCCGTCCTTGGACAGATCGAACGTACAGCATTCCATCGTCAGATAATGCGTATACTCATGCAGCAGCGCATTGCACGCCATATCCCAGCCGTTATACAGATAGATGCCCATGTCCGGTCCGAGATAATACGCGCCCGCCTTGTTCCATTTCGCGCGTTCCGTTTGCGCGGCGAAGTCCGTATGGACGTCGATCGGCGGGACCTCTTCTTTCATATAGCCGTCCAGCGCCGCGATCGCGTCGGCAAAATCCGCTTCCTGATTCGTCAAGATGGTTTCGAGTCCCGTAAAGTACGCGTCCTCGCCCAGTAGCTCAATGTCCGCTTTCGCCAGATGCCACGTCGCATGCGGCGTATGAACGACGTACGAATACGTCCCCTCGTTCGGTTCAAGCGTATACCCCGCGATCTTTCTTGTATGGTCCTTTTTCGCGCAGCCAAATCCGAAGCACATCATCAATATGAGAAGAAATGCGACCGCTTTTCCGAAAAACCGTCTGTTCATGTGTAGATCCCCTTCCTATCAGTTCAATTTCAGTCCGTTTTCCTCGCAGAACGTCTGATTGTCCTCTGCCCACGCGAAGAACAGCGTTTCAAAGTCCTCGCCGAAAACTTCCCTGAATTCGCCCTGTCCGATGGTCATGTTGGCAAACACGAGTTCCTTTCCGTAACGCTCCACAAGCCAGTCAAAGAAGCAGCCCGCCTCATAATAGCTCAGCATGGTCAGTGTCGGGTGCTCCAGCATCCGTTCCGTCATCACCACCGGCGCCTGACTGACGACCGAAAAGGTCTGTCCGATCATCAAGCCGTCGCGGATTGCGGCGGCCGCCGCACAGTACATTTTCCTGATATCCGGATCTCCGTCCTGATTTGCAAAGCCGCGCGCCGCAAGCGCGGTCCTTCCGTCCTCGCTGTACACGGAACAAAACATCCGGTTTTTACAGATGAACTTCGAAACGTATTCCGCAATCGCCTCCGACCAGAAGTTCCCGTCGATCTCGTACCGCATGCAGCAATGCGTCAGATAATGCGCGTACTCATGCAGCAGCTCGGCGAAGGCCATGTCCGGCTGATAGATCTCGATGCACGGCACGTTCCAGCGGCAGTAAGCGCCGAAGGCGCCGAGTTTTCCCTGCTCTGTGCGTCCGGAAAAATCCGTATAGATATCGATCACGGGGACTTCATCGAGATAACCGTCCAGCATGGCGATCGCGTCCGTAAAGTCCGCTTCCTGGTTTTCAAGGATGCGCTCCAATCCGTCAAAGAACACTTCCTCACCCATCATCTCGATATCCGCCGCCGCAAGATGCCAGGTCGCGTGCGACGTGTGAACGATATACGGATAGCTTGTTTCACTTCTGCCCTCGTTCTCTTCGACAGCGAAGCCCGCAACGGTACGCGCCTTCGCCTTGCAGCCGGACAGCGTCCCGATGCACAGAATCAACGCCAGCAACAGCGCAATGATACGAATACGGTTTTTCATGAAATCATCCCCTCATGCTTTGTTTCTGTCTGTATTGTACTTCGGTATGATCTGCTTCTCAACCGTGTCTTCGACAAAATAACGCGTGTTATTTCCGCAAAAAAGCGGAATGTTTCATTGCCCCGAAAAAACCGTCTGTACACCGTTTTCTTCGCACCATGCACGGTTTTCCGCCGCCCATTCGATAAACAGTGTTTCAAAGTCCTCGCCGAATACGTCCGCAAATTCGTCCTGTCTGCATTTCAAATGCGTAAAGACGAAGTCCCTGCCGTACCGTTCGACAAGCCAGTTGAAGAAGCAGCCCGCTTCGCAATAGCTGATCGAGCCAAGCGTCGGATGCTCCTGCTGCTCCTGTGTCATTTCCCGGTTTGTCTGTCCGACCGAATAGTAGGAAGTCCCATTCATCGTCCCGGAACGGAAACTCTCCGCTCCGCAGCGGTAGATTCTTCCGAGGTCTGGGTTCCCGTCCGCATCTGTCATTCCGTACTTCGCATACAATTCGACTTCCTCCGGGGAAAATGCAGCACGCGCCATGCGGTTTTTACAGACGAACCGTGAAAGGTATTCGGCAATTCCCTCCGACCAGAACCCGGTGGGCAACCGCAAGGTGCTGCAGGACAACGTAAGATAATGCGCGTATTCATGCAGCAGCGCCATACTCGCAACGGAGAAATCGACATAAAGATCGATGCGGTTTCCCATATAGTACCCGAGCAACGTTTTTCCCGCCTTTCCCTTGGGTGTGCGGCCGGAAAAATCGGTGTAGACGTCGATGACCGGGATCTCGGAGAGATACCCGGAAAGCGCTTCGATCGCATCCTCGATATCAGCCTCCTGAACTTCGAGGACCTTGCGAAGACCCGCAAAATAGGTCTCTTTGCCGAGCAGCTCCATGTCGTCCGCAGCGATGTGCCATACGATGTGCGGCGTGCGCACAAGATACGGGAAGTCATCCACTCCGCTTGCTTCCAGCCGATATTCGCCGAGATCGACCGCAGCCAGATTCGGGTCCTGCGTCGGAACGGGCGATACGCTTATCTCCGGTGCCGCTGCCGATTCACACGGTGTTTCGATCGGCTCGGATTCCTGCGGATGCTCGGTCGGTTCCGTTACGTTCCCATTCGGCACCGCGCATCCGAGCAGCATCGCGCCGCACAGCAGCAGCATCGGCAACAAAGCACATAAACGTAATTTGCTTTTCATGGTATATCTCCTTTTACAGTTCCATCACGATCGGCAGTATCATCGGCGTACGTCCCGTTTCGGTATAGAGGAACGACTTGAGTTTGCTTTTGACCTGATTCTTGATTGCGTTGTATTCACCCTTGTCCGCGCCTTCAAAGCGCTTCGCTTCCCCGTAAACGACCTCGCTCGCACGCGCGATCAGCTCCTCGTTGTCGCGCATGTAGATGAACCCGCGCGAATAGATCTCGACCGGATTGAGAAGTCTTCCGGTCTCCGTGTCGAGCACGATGATCGCCGCCACCAGTCCGTCCACGGACAGCGTTTTGCGGTCGCGCAGAACGACGTCCTCGATGTTTTTGAGCCCGTCCACCATGAGGCTCCCCGCCTGCACGGTCTCCTGCATCACGGCCTTTCTTGCCGTAAGCTCGATCACCGCGCCGTTGTGCGCTATGAAGATGCATTCCGGATCGATGCCCTGCTCCCGCGCAAGGTCCGCATGCATCTTGAGATGCCGCGCCTCGCCGTGCACCGGGATGAAATACTTCGGCTTCGTAATGCCGAGCATCAGCCGAAGCTCGCCCGCGCAGGCATGTCCGGACACATGCACGTCCGCCATGCGGTCGTACACCACGTCCGCGCCCTTTTCATACAGCGCGTTGATCACGCGCGCGACGCCGCGCTCGTTGCCGGGGATCGCGCTTGCCGAGATGATCACGGTATCGCCCACGCCGACGTTCAGCTTGTGCGTGGCGTTCGCCATACGGAACAGACCGCTCATCGGCTCTCCCTGGCTGCCGGTGGTCATAACGCAGACCATGCTGTCCGGCAGGTTTTTGAGATGCTCCACCTGCACGATCCGATCGGTCGGGATGTGCAAATAGCCGAGCTCCTGTGCAAACCGCACGATCTGCTCCATGCTTCTGCCCTGAAAACAGATCACGCGCCCGTGCTCGATCGCGACGTCGGCGACCTGCTGGATACGGTACACGTTCGACGCAAACGTCGCCACGATCACGCGCCCCTGCGCCTTCGAGAAGACGCGTTCAAAGGTCTTGCCGATCTCCTTTTCGCTCTGTGTGAACCCCGCGTGCTCCACGTTCGTGGAGTCCGACAGCAGGGCAAGCACGCCCTTGGAACCGTAGTACGCGAACCGGTTGATGTCGATCGGCTCGCCGTCGATCGGCGTCATGTCGATCTTGAAGTCGCCCGTGTGGATCAGCGTGCCGATCGGCGTGCGGATCGCAAACGCGATCGCTCCGGCGATCGAATGTCCCGTCTTGATGAACTCGATCTTAAAGCACCCGAGCGTAACGGCTTCATTGGGATCGACGTCGACGACCTCGACGTCGGTGAGATGATGCTCGTCCAGCTTGTGCCGGATCAGCGCATTGGTAAACCGCGTGCCGTAGATCGGGCAGCGGAAACGTTCCATGGCAAAGGGGATCGCGCCGATATGGTCCTCGTGCCCGTGGGTCACGCACATACCGCGGATGCGATCCTTGTTTTGTTCAAGATAGGTCATGTCGGGGATGACCACGTCGATCCCCGGCATCTCCTCGTCCGGAAAGATCAGTCCGCAGTCGATGATGAGAATGTCGTTCTCATACTCGATCACGGTCATGTTTTTGCCGATTTCCCCCACCCCGCCCAGCGGGATGATTTTGAGTTTATGCTGCATAAATGATATGTTTCTGTTTTCCTTTCTTCAATCGACGCTCCCGTAAAAAAACAGGTTGCCGCCGATGTCTCGGTAAAATCTGCGTCCGCCCCAGCTCTTGCCGAGGCGCGCGGCGCAGAAGAAAAGTATGTTTTCCGGAAGATCGAGGTTGCCGTACACGAAGATGTCGCGTGCGGCGTCGACGATCGCCTCCGGCGGCTCCAGCTTTTTGAAGCCCTTGTGATGGATGACCGAAAACTGTCCCCTGCGGTATGCCTCGGTGGGGATGTCGGTCACCTCCCCGCCGAACCGCTTTGCCACGCACCGGTTATAGAGCACGCACAGCACGGCGCGGTACGCGCGCTCGTTCCGTCCTCCCGCCTCCAGATATGCGACGCGCGCGGCGAGCGTAAGATCCTCGTCCGGCACATCGAACACCTGCGCATAGCGCGACAGCGGGCGCATGCCGTAGAATACGACGGGCTCGCCGTCCGTTCGGAACGCCTCGACCGCTTCCTCGGGTTCTTCCCAAGGGATCCAGTTCGGGTCGGGCACGTCCGTTTCCGACGGGTCGATCTCCGCCTGCGCAATCGAAAGCGGAAGCAGCAGAATGCAGAGGCAAACGGTAAGAAGACGCTTCATGGTCCGTCCTTTCCCGGGCGGACCGCGCCGCCCGTTACAGAATGTATTTCGAGATGTTGTCCTCTCCCCATTCGGCGGACAGATGCGCATCGACATAGGCGCCGTCCACGACGACGTCGATCAAAGGATGCTGACCGTTCGCGTTGAAGGAGATGTCGTTCAACAGATTCTCCATTACCGTATGCAGGCGGCGTGCGCCGATATTCTCGTTTTGCTCGTTCGCGCGGAATGCGAATTTTGCGATCTCTCGTAAAGCGTCCTCGGTGAAGCTCAGATTGACGTTATCCGGCCGCAAGAGCGCCGCGTACTGCTTGGTGATCGCGTTGTCCGGCTGCGTGAGGATCGCATAGAAATCGTCCTCCGTAAGGTCCTTCAAAGTCACGCGGATCGGGAAGCGTCCCTGCAGCTCGGGGATCAGGTCCGTGACCTTTGCCACATGGAACGCGCCGGCTCCGATGAACAGGATGAAGTCCGTCTTGACCGGACCGTATTTCGTTGCGACCGTGGTGCCCTCGACGATCGGCAGGATGTCGCGCTGAACGCCCTCGCGCGAAACGTCCGCGCCCATGTGGTTCGCGTTTCCCGCGATCTTGTCGATCTCATCCAGGAAGATGATGCCGTTCTGCTCGGCGTTCTGAAGCGCCTCGCGGTTCACGTCGTCCGGGTCGATGCGCTTTTCGGATTCCTGCTGCATGAGGATCGAACGCGCATGCTCCACCGGCATCCGCTTGGATTTTTTCTTTTTCGGAAGCAGATCGCCGAGCATGCCGCCCATATCGAGCTCCATGCCGGACATACCGAACATCATGGCGTTGACGCTCTCTTCGACCTCGATCTCCACGATCTCCTTCTCCAAAAGCCCTGCGCGCAGGCGGTCCAGCGTCTGTTCCTTCAGCGTCTTTCTCGCCTGCTGCTCCTCCTCGGTGGGCTTGGGCTCTTCGGGTTCGTTCTGTCCGCTGCCCAAAAGGAACTGGAGCGGATTCACCGGACGCTGCTGTTTTTTCTGCTGCGGCAGCAAAAGCTCCACAAGCCGCTGCTCGGTCGCCGCAGCCGCCGCGTCCTTCACAAGCTCCATGCGCTTCTGCTTGGTGAGCCGGATGGATTCCTCCACAAGGTCGCGGACCATGCTCTCAACGTCTCTGCCGACATAGCCGACCTCGGTGTACTTCGACGCTTCGACCTTGACAAACGGCGCGTCGACGAGCTTTGCAAGCCGTCTTGCAATCTCGGTCTTGCCCACGCCCGTCGGTCCGAGCATGATAATGTTTTTCGGCGTGATCTCCTCGCGGAGCTCCGGAGGCAGACAGCTTCTTCTGTAACGGTTTCTCAAAGCGATCGCAACCGCGCGCTTTGCCTCGTCCTGACCGATGATATAGCGGTCCAGAGCATTGACGATCTCTCTCGGGGTCACGGACGGATCACCTCCACGTTGATATTGCCGTTGGTAAAGATACAGATGGATTCCGCGATCGCCATCGCTTCGCAGACGATCTCCTCTGCGGTCATCTCGGTGTGCAGCTTCAGTGCCTTCGCCGCCGCGAGCGCGTACAGCCCGCCGGAACCGATCGCCGCAATGCCGTCGTCCGGCTCAATGACCTCGCCGGTGCCGGACAGGATCAGAAGATCGTCCTTGTCCGCAACGATCATCAGCGCTTCCAGATTGCGCATGATCTTGTCGCTGCGCCAGTCCTGCGCCAGCGCGATCGCCGCGCGCTTCAATGCGCCGCCGTGCATTTCGAGCTTCGCCTCGAACCGGTCGCACAGCGTGAACGCGTCCGCGACCGAGCCCGCAAACCCGACGATCACGCGGTCGTGATACAGTCTGCGCACCTTCTTGGCGTGCGCCTTCATGACCGCCTGCTGTCCCATCGTGACCTGACCGTCGCCTGCGATCGCCGTCACGCCGTTGCGCTTCACCGCAACGATGGTCGTGCCCTTCAACTGTTCCATCGGATATACCTCCTCATAAATCATAGGTTGCTTTCAGCGCGCGGATCGTCTCCAACGCGCGGTCTGCGATCCGCTCGCCGCGCTCCTGCTTCCCGCGGACGCGTTCCTTGAGCGGATCCATAATGCCGAACGTGACGTTCATCGGCTGAAAATCGCCGCCGTTGTATTCGGCAGCATAGTGTCCCAGCGCACCGATCGCGGTCTTTGCCGTAAAGTCGACCGGCGCTCTGCCTTCGAGCTTTTCGATCAGCGAGATCGCGGCAAGAAGCCCGCTTGCCGCGGATTCCACATAGCCCTCCACGCCGGTCATCTGTCCGGCAAAGAACAGCAGCGGATCGCTTTTCAGTGAAAAATCAAAGCGTAAAAGCTTCGGCGATTCCAAAAACGTGTTGCGGTGCATCACGCCGAAACGTGCAAATTCCGCATGCTCGAGTCCCGGGATCATGCCGAACACACGCTTTTGCTCCGCGAACTTCAGGTTCGTCTGGAACCCGACGATGTTATACAGCGTGCCGTCGCTGTTGTCGCGCCGGAGCTGCACCACCGCGAACGGGCGTTTGCCGTTCACTTCGAGCCCGACGGGCTTCAAAGGACCGTATGCCAGCGTCAGCTCGCCGCGCTTTGCCATGACCTCGACGGGCATGCAGCCCTCGAACACGCGCGGCGTTTCAAAGCTGTGCAGAGGCGCGGTCTCGGCTTCGACGAGCGCGTGATAAAACGCAAAGTATTCCTCGCGCGTCATCGGACAGTTCAGATAGTCCGCGCCGCGATCGTACCGCGACGCCGCAAAGACCTTGCTGTGATCGAGCGATTCATAGGTCACGATCGGCGCAGCCGCGTCGTAGAAATGCAGGCTTTTGCCGAAGCGCCCTTCGATCGCCGCGCTCAATGCGTCGCTTGTCAGCGGACCCGTCGCCACGATCGCAGGCGACGCGGGAAGCTCGGTAAGCTCCTCCGTAACAAGCGTCAGGTTCGGAAATGATTTCATCCGGTCCGTCACATAGGCGGAAAAGCCCTCGCGATCGACCGCCAAAGCGCCGCCTGCCGGCACGCGCGTCGCATCCGCCGCTTCCATGACCAGCGAACCCAGCGCGCGCATCTCCTCCTTCAAAAGCCCGACGGCGTTTACGATGCGGTCGGAGCGCAGGGAGTTCGAGCACACAAGCTCCGCAAAGCCGTTGCCCGTGTGCGCGGGCGTGCGTTTGTTCGGCTTCATCTCGTACAGCGTGACAGGGTAACCGTGCGAAAGCAGGCGATACGCCGCCTCCGCGCCCGCAAGCCCCGCGCCGACGACGGTGACGTTCGGTTTATTCATCGTTCTTCTTGCTTCTTCTGAGGATCTCCCTGCAGTTCGGGTCCGCGCACTGGATGAACGTGCCGTTCTGTCCGTGCTTCTGCACCATCATGCCGCCGCACTTCGGGCACTTTGCCGCGACCGGCAGATCCCAGCTCGTAAAGTCGCAGTCCGGATAGCGCTCGCAGCCGTAGAAGACCTTTTTCTTGCCGTGCTTTTTGACGATCGCGGCGCCGCACTTCGGGCACGGAACGCCTTCGACCTTCTCGACGATCGACTTCGTATTGCGACAGGTCGGGAAGTTGGGACAGGCAAGGAATTTGCCGAAGCGACCCATCTTATAGACCATCATAGCGCCGCATTTTTCGCACGGGACGTCGGAGACCTCATCGGGGATCTTGATCTTTTCCGCGCTCACATGCGCGGTTTCAACCGTCTGCATGAACGGACCGTAAAACGTGTTCACGACGCTCTGCCACTTTTCGGAGCCGTCCTCAACGGAGTCCAGATCCTCCTCCATGTTCGCGGTGAACGCGATGTCCACAATGTCCGGGAAACTCGATTTCATCAGCCCCGTGACCGCAAAGCCGAGCTCGGTCGGCACCAGCGCCTTCTTTTCGCGCATGATGTAACCGCGGTCAACGATCGTCGAGATCGTCGGCGAATAGGTGGACGGGCGCCCGATGCCCTTTTCTTCAAGCGTTTTGACGAGCGTCGCCTCCGTGTAGCGGGACGGCGGCTGCGTGAATTTCTGCTGTCCTTCGAGCTTTTCTTTCCGGAACCGGTCGCCCTCCTTGATCGGCGGAAGCTGCACGGTGTCCTCGTCGTCGACGTCCTTGCCCTCGGTGTACACCGCGGAGAAGCCCGCAAAGCGCACATGCGCGCCGGTCGCCTTGAACTGTGCGCCGTTCGCGTCGAACGTGACTGCGGTCTGATCGAGCACCGCGTCGCTCATCTGACTTGCCAGGAAGCGCTCATAAACGAGCTTGTAGAGCTTGTACTGATCGCTCGTAAGGAACGGCTTCAGGGTCTTCGGGTCGTTTTTGACGTCGGTCGGACGGATCGCCTCGTGCGCATCCTGCGCGTTGCGGCGCCCGCGGTACACGTTCGGAGTCTTCGGCATATACGCCTCGCCGAAGTTCTCCAGAATAAAGCTCCGCGCCGCTTTCTGCGCCTCGTCCGCAATGCGGACCGAGTCGGTACGGATATAGGTAATGAGACCCGTCGCGCCCTTCTTGCCGATCTCCACGCCCTCATAGAGCTGCTGCGCGACCATCATGGTGCGCTTGGTCGTGAATCCGAGCTTTCGGGAAGCGTCCTGCTGCATGCTGGACGTCGTGAACGGCGGCGCGGCATGCTTGTGCTTTTCGGTCAGCTTGACCTCGGTCGCGGTAAAATCGGAATCGCCGACGCGCGCGATGATTTCGTTCGTCTGTTCCCCGGTTTTGAGATCGACCTTGTTTCCGTCCGTGCCGCAGAAGCGCACGTCGAACGTCTTTTTCGCGCCTGCCTTGAGCGTCGCGGTCAGCGTCCAGTATTCCTCCGGAATGAACGCGTTGATCTCGTCCTCGCGGTCGCACACGATGCGCGTCGCAACGGACTGCACGCGGCCCGCGGAAAGCCCTTTGCGGATCTTGACCCAAAGGATCGGGCTGATCTTATACCCCACGATGCGGTCCAAAACGCGTCTTGCCTGCTGCGCGTCGACGAGGTCCATGTTGATCGTCCGCGGCTTTTTGATCGCGTTCTTCACCGCGTTTGCCGTGATCTCGTGGAACTCGATGCGGCACTTCGACGCCGTATCGAGCTTCAGGATCTGCGCCAGATGCCACGAAATTGCTTCGCCTTCGCGGTCAGGGTCCGTTGCAAGAAGGACGCGATCGGATTCCTTCGCTTCCTTCTTGATGCGTTCCAGAACGTCTCCGCGTCCGCGGAGCGTGATATACTTCGGCGCAAAGTCGTGCTCGACGTCGACGCCGAGCTGCGATTTCGGCAGATCGCGGACGTGACCGTTGCTTGCCACGACCTTGTACCTGCTGCCCAAAAACTTTCCGATCGTCTTCGCCTTTGCCGGCGACTCGACGATCACCAGTGTGTTCTTCGTTTCTGCCATACTGAACTCCTCTTTGATTATTGGTCGAACGTTACGACCGTGTGGATGGTATCGAGCGCGTAAACACGCCCGGGAAGCTGTTTGATGACCTCGGAAAACAGCATGCGCGTCAGCGCCGCGTTCAGGTCCTGTGCGGAGCAGTCGATCCAGTCCAAAAGCTCGTCCGCATTCTTTTCGCCCTGCAGAAGCGCCATGTAGATCTCCTGTCCGATCTCGCCGAGCGAGGTGAATGTCACCTTCTTTGCCGCACCGTTCAGAACGTCATCGCCCGCGTCGTCGACAAACTCGGTCAGAATATCCGCCGCGCACGTCACCGGCTTTGCCTCGCCGCGCGTGATCATGCGGTTCGTGCCGACGCTCATCGGATCGGTGATGCGTCCCGGCACCGCGAAAACCTCTCTGCCCTGCTCACGGGCGCAGTCCGCCGTGATCGACGTGCCGCTGCGCTCGCCCGCCTCGATCACCACGACCCCGCGGGAAATGCCGGACAGGATGCGGTTGCGGATCGGAAAGTTCTGCTGAAGCGGCGGCGTCTTCGGGAGGAACTCGGTGACGAGCGCGCCGCCGTTTTCCAGCACCTTACGATACAGTGTGCCGTTGTTCTGCGGATAGGTCACGTCGATGCCGCAGCCCAAGACCCCGATCACCGGGCAAGCGTTGGCGCCTGCCGAAAGCGCGCCCTCTGCCGCCGCGGAGTCGATCCCCGCCGCAAGTCCGGTCACGACCGTCGCCCCGCGTTCCGCAAGCTGTTCGCCCAGAAGCTTTGCGACGTCTTTGCCGTAATCGGTGCAGCTTCGCGCGCCGACCATTGCGATCGGAAGCGGAAGCTCCTTCGGAAGGTTGCCCTTATAAAAGAGCACCGACGGCGGATCGTAGATCTCGGAGAGCAGCGACGGATACTCGTCGTCCTCGGGCGTGACGATTTTGACCTCGTTCCGGTCGAGCCACGCGCAGTAACGATCCAGAAACCGGTCGTCCGCCGCGGCGATGAGCCGATCTTTGACATTCTCGGACACGTCGGAAAACTGCTCGAAGTCCCTTCGGAGGATCGCTTCGCGCGCTTCGGAAAGGTCGTCGAAGCGCGAAAGCAGTTCCATGAACAAGCGCGGATTCATGCTTGTCGCATAGTTCAGCCACAAAAAGAGCCGCTTCGTTTCGTCCATCGGAACGCTTCTCCTCCGTTTTGAAAATACTTCGGAACATATCATAGCATGAACGTTTTCGGATTTCAATCCTATTTATATATGCAAATGTGAAAATCCCGCAACAAAAACCGCACGGGAACCCCGTGCGGCGTCACATTTTGTCGAAAAGTGTTCTTGATGCGCGATGCATCCGGCTTCCCGCAGTCCGCGCAAGCGACCCGCAAAAACCGGTTTTCGCCGGATCAGAGGTCGGAAAGCATCGACATGCTGCGGTACTGGATCGCCTCGGCGTAGTGCTCGGGGCGGATCTCGGGACTCATCTCGAGGTCCGCGACGGTGCGGGCGACCTTCAAAACACGCTGATAGGCGCGCGCCGAAAGCTGCAGGCGCTTGAACGCATCGCGTAAGAGCTTTTCGGATTCGCCGGTCGGGTTGCAGTAGCGGCGGATCAGCGGTCCGTTCATCTCGGCGTTGGTGCGGATGCCGTCGTTACGGAACCGCTCGCGCTGCAGTTCTCTTGCCGCCGTTACGCGGGCGCGTACGGTCTCGGAGGATTCGGCGGGACGGCGCTCGGTGATCTCGCGGTAGCCGACCTCGGTCATTTCGATGTGCAGGTCGATGCGGTCCAGAAGCGGCCCGCTGATGCGTCCGGCATAGCGCTTGATCTGCGCCGCCGTGCAGGTGCAGGGCTTTGTGCGCGAACCGCGATTGCCGCACGGACACGGGTTCATTGCCGCAACGAGCAGGAATCTTGCAGGATACGTCGCCGTCGCCATAGCGCGGCTGACGGTCACGAAGCCGTCCTCCAAAGGCTGCCGCAGCGCTTCCAGCACGTTGCGCTGAAACTCCGGGAGCTCGTCCAAAAAGAGCACGCCGTTGTGCGCAAGACTGATCTCGCCGGGCATGGCGCGGCTTCCACCGCCGACCAGCGCCGCTACGCTCGCGCCGTGATGCGGGGCGCGGAACGGACGCTCGGTGACGAGCCCCGCCGTCCCCTTCATTGCGCCGGTGACCGAATGGATCTTTGTGGTCTCCAGCGCCTCCTCGAACGTCATATCGGGCAGGATCGACGGGATCGCGCGGGCAAGCATCGTCTTGCCGCTGCCCGGCGTGCCGCACAGCAGAATGTTGTGATTGCCGGCGACCGCGACCTCGGCGGCGCGCTTTGCCGCCTCCTGTCCCTTGATCTCGGAAAAATCGACGGCGGTCCTGTGCGTGCCGCCCGTAAACGGCTTGGCTTCGGCGGGCGCGATCGGCGTTTCGCCGCGCAGGTGCTGCACAAGCGCAGTAAGAGATTCCACCGGAAAGACCGTTGCGCCGGTGATGTACGCCGCCTCCGCCGCATTGTCCTTCGGCACATAAAACACGGTATAGCCCTTGTCGTACGCGTCGATCAGCATCGGCAGGATGCCGGAGATCGGCCGCACGGCGCCGTCCAAAGCGAGCTCGCCGAGCACGATCATGCCCTTCGGCGTGGGGCGAAGATCGCCGTTTGCTTCGAGGATCGACAGCGCGATCGGCAGGTCGTAGACGGAGCCCTCCTTCTTGAGGTCGGCGGGCGCAAGGTTGACGGTG
Organism: Bacillota bacterium; assembly: GCA_016286445.1. Classification (GTDB taxonomy): domain Bacteria; phylum Bacillota; class Clostridia; order Christensenellales; family CAG-138; genus UBA3792. Next base: position 15,535 of record JAEESS010000019.1, on the reverse strand, counting down.
ATGCGGCTCTGCGGGAACTGAAATCCCGAATGGCGGATCGCGGCGTGTACGCGCTCGCGCGATTCCTTGACCGCCGCGTCGGGCAGTCCGACGGTGTCATAGTTCGGCATGCCGGACGAAATGTCCGTCTCCACCGTCACGGGATAGCCGCTCAGCGCAACGAGTCCGTAGCTTTCCACCTTCGCCAGCATGGTTTATTCCTCCGTCGTTTCGGTCGGTTCCTCTTTCGGTTCCTCCGGGCGCTTTTTGAATACAAAGAGCTTGTTGCCCGCAAAGTTCACAAGCAGCGCAACGCCGGACGCCAGCAGCAGGCAGAAGCGTTCGCCGTTCAGGATCTTCGTGAAGAAGTTCTCGCCCGCAAAGCCCGTCCACCACGCGTCAAGATGCAGCTTGTCGCGCAGTACCCACTGCAGAAGCAGCGATAGCCCGAGCGTGACCAGATTCACCGCAATGAATGAAATGATCTCGCGCGCGTCGCGGCGGCGCTCCTCGCGGAACGTCCAGCGCGAGTTCCAGATGTAGCTGTTCAGAATCCCGCACGCATAGCCGATGATCTTTGCAAGGTAATAAATCTTGAAGATCGCGTTCAGCGCGAACGTGACGATCAGGTCGATCAGCGTGTTCGACGCGCCGATCAGCACAAATTTCAAAAGCTGTACAAAGCTCTTTTTACCTTCAGACGCCGACATAATAGACCTTTCCGAACGGCGCAAGCACGTTCTCGATGAATTTTGCGTAGCCGTACGGCACCGGAATGCCGGAGACCGCAGGCAGCATAAGAAGGAACACAACGACCGTTGCGATGAGCCACGCCCACTTGAACCATGCCGTGCGCGGATACTTCTTTTCGACGTAGTAAAGAAGCAGCAGCGTCAGAAGCATCATAAACGGGATCGTCGAGAAATAGTGGTACAGGAACACGCAGCGGGTGACGAGCGCCCACGGCAGAAGCCCCGCAAGGATACCGACGAACACGACGATGAACGCGCGATCCTTCCTGCAGGCGGGATTCCTGAACCACTCGACGGCGGCAAACACCGCGCCGAACGCGGAGACGTACCACATGGCGGGATTGCCCGTGCTCGAAATGTTGGACAAAAGCTTCGTTTCGCCGAGCACCGGATAGCCCGAATAGAACCACACCGATTTCTGCATCAGCGGCCACTGATACCACATCGACTGGCACATATGCGTTGCGTCGAGGTCCGCGTGATAGCGGTACATGCTGACCTGCTCTCTCCAAAGCGTTCCGAGCATGTCGGGCAGCGTTTTATCGCCCGCCTTGATATAATAGCAGTAGTTGGTCGCCGCGTACAGCGCGATCGGAATCGCGATGAAAAACAGACAGCACCACACCGGGGTCATCAAAAGATCGTTGAGCGAAAGGTCGACGTCCTTACGCTTTGAAAACGCAAGGCGGAACGCGACGGCGGAAACGATCGCCGCGGCGATCAGGATCAACAGCGTGCCGTAGAACCACGGCTGACAGAAGACCTTTTTGATCGTATCGACGCCGTATTCCGCATTGAGACGCGAGACGTATGCGCCGTTCACATAGTTGCGGTAGCGGTAGTCGGCGGCGTCGATCCAATGCCCCGAAACATGCAGAACAAGAACGCCTAAAACGAACAGCACCGGCGCGTATGCAAGGACGTTGACGGGAAGCTTTTTGGGCGGCGTGATCTGCTCGCTCTCCGGCGTACACGCCTCCTTCCGGAGCATCTCTTGATACTGTCTGTACGCCTTCTCCTGCCGTTTCCGTTCCCGGATGATCCTGACAAGATTGTAGATGAGATCGGAAAAATACAGCACCGCAAGCCCCGCGCCGGAATAGAGGCACGTCCATTTCGACGAAACGCCGAGTCCGAACATGATCCCCGAAAGCCCGAGAAGCGCGAGCTTTTTCCAATACGGACGCTTTTCAAAATCCTCGGCGATATAGTCGCCCATGAACAGGAACATGAGAAGCGTAAAGAACAGCGCGTAGGTGTCGATCGTTGCGATGCGCGTCTGCGCAAAATGCATGCAGTCGGCGGCGAACAGTCCCGCGGTCACGAACGCGTAGTCCGTGCGGCGGAAGATCCGCTTTGCGAACACATACAGCGCAGCAAGGATCAGCACGCCGAAAAACGTGCCTGCAAACCGCCAGCCGAACGGCGTCATGCCGAAGATGCGGATACCGATTGCGATCATGAGTTTGCCGAACGTCGGATGCGTCCACTCATAGATCGAATACCCGTCCCGCGCCGCAGCCTCGCGCCCCTCGGAAAGCAGCAGGTTGTCGTTTTGCACGATCTCGTAAGCGGTGCGCGCGTGATAGATCTCGTCGAAATACATCCCGTCGAGATACGAATCGTTCAGCGCGACCTTGCTCTGCTCGTCCAGGAGCTTTTCCGCGCCGCCGGTCGGTTCATAAACCGTCGCGGGAAGCAGCGTGCTCCCGTCCAGGATCGCAATCTCGTTCATCGAGATCCTGCCGCTGTCCACATACAGGATCAGATACCGGGTTTCGGTCTCGACCGAAAGCTCCGTCCACTTGTACATGTCGCCGTTATCCTGCACAAACGTCTCCAGCGGCTCGGTCTCGCCCGGCGTAAAGAAGCCGTTGATAAACGCGCTCTCGTCGTAGATCTGCAGATTCCCTTCCGCAATGTTGCCGAAGAAACGCATCTCTGTAACGTCGCGGGTCTCGCCCAAATCGACGATCACGGTCGTGTCCGGCTCGGCGGTCCACACCGTATTCGGCGAACGCAGGGAGCCGAGATTGATAAACGCGAACAGCGAATACACGGCAAGCAGAATGAGCAGCACGATATAATCGCGCTTCGTCATGCGGCGTCCGTCCTCGACTGCTATTTCGTTCCGAAACTTCTGAAACTCCATACCGTTCACCTCCGTCCCCCGCGTTTTTTGTCTGTCGGCTTTTCTGCCGGAGATCTCTCGCCCGTCGGATCGGACGGATCAAACGCCAGCGCCTTTCTGAAGCAGGTCGCGGTCAGATACAGCGCCGTGCAGACCTCTAAAAGCGAGATCACTGCGATCAGCTGATTGTGGATCACGCCGCCGCGGATGAGATCCTTTGCGCCGTCGGAGACCACGAACATCGCCATCATCTCGTTCATGAACGTCGTGACGGTCAGCATCGAAAATGCGGCAAGCTTATGCGGATCGCGGTCGTACGCGTACGCAAACGCGAGCAGCATCAGCGCCGGGAAGATGTAGCGCTCGTGCATGTAGTGTCCGAGCGTAAACACCCAGACGCAGAAGCAAGCGGCGAGCAGAAAGATCAGTCCGCGGTTCGTATAGATCGAATACCCGGCTTCTTTATGCCGGATCCAATACTGGACGAACAGCACAGCCGTCAGCGCGCACGCAAGCAGTATGCCGATCACGCCGAACATATGCCAGCTCATCGGCGTTCCCATGATGCGGAAAAGCACATCGAGGATCCACAGCAATGCGAACAGGACAAGTCCTGCAAACAGCGTCAGCACGCCGACCGCCGTTACGCTGCCGTCGCCGATCCATTCGCGCAGGCGTTTGCCCGCACGCTCACGCAGCGCGATATACGCAAACAGACCGAGCATGCCGATCCCGTAGAGCGGAAATGCGGCGATCGCATTCATCATCGCGCCTGCGTCGGCGTTCTCCGCGATAAAGCTCTTTGCCACAAAGCCGATGAGATACAGAAGCCCGGCGACGATCGCGGCAATCAAAAGCTCCGAAAACGCGCGATTCTGCTGACCGTCCTTCCGTTCCCGCATTTCATTCCACGCGCGCAGAACGAGCGTCGGGAATCCGACGAGCAGCGCAATCTTTGAGAACTGCTCGTTGAGACGCAGCGTCATGGCGCCGACGCCGGTGAACATCGCGCCGCCCGCCTTCGTCCAGTTGCCGCCGAACAGCGTCATAAAGTTATACGCCTCGATCGAAGCATAATCGTAGCCGCCGGACGCGCTTCTGAAGCGTTCGACCATCCAAAGGAGGCCCATGCCCTCGCCGCGGAACAGCAGCGAGAAGATCAAGAGCACGCCGACCGCGCCGAAAACCGCCGCAATCGACCAAAGCACATGCGCCGAAAACCGCTTTGTGCCGTACTGATCCACGCCGGTCATCACATACAGCAGCGCCAGCACCGGTCCGAAAATCAGCGCCTGCCACTTCATAACGATCGCAAGTCCGTATAAAAGCCCCGCAAACAGACGGTAATGCGGTTTTTCGCGGCTCATGTTCAGGATCAGGAACGTCCCGATCAGAAGCACCGTGAGGATCGAATCGATCTGTCCCCAAGCGCCGGACAGATACGCCGCCGCGGGATTCAGAACGATCAGCCCCGCAAGCAGCAGCGCGGGCTTGTCCCCGAGCGAAAAGCGTTTCGCGCGGTTCAGGATCAAAAAGCCCGACAGCACATCGCAGAGAAACGCCGGCAGCATATACACAAACAGATGCGCCGGTCCTTCCGGGATCAGCGATGCGATCCGGAACAGAAGCGCGCACACGAGCATATAGCCCGGCGGATAGTCGCACCAGTTGTCGACATAGAACGCCGCGGGTCCGCCCGACGCAACGCGGCTTCCCCAGCCCTGCCAGCAGAGCATGTCGGTCGCGTGTCCCTTCAACACCGCGCAGAGCATGAACCGCACGACGAAGCCGATCAGCACAAGGACCGCATAGATCGCGTATTTACGCGTTTGCAGGTCCTTTGAAAGCGCAATCTTCTTTCCGTATCCGTACACGCCGAACAGCAGAACGATCGCCGCGACCGCGCCCGTCCAGAAAATCACGGTAAAGGTATTCTCATAATCCTCTTTTGTGCGTTCTCCCTCCTCGTCCTCATGCTCGCTCGGGACAAGGTTCTGAAACGCCGCCGGCGCGTTGTCGGATTGTTCGAGCCGGACGGACCGGAAGTAAACGCTGCCGCTCGATTCCGCGGAATACCCGCCGAGCCGCAGCGCGAGCGTGACCGCCTCCTGCGACTTTGCGGTGCGGAATGCCAGCACGACCGGCGTCCAGTCGTTCGTGCCGAACAGCGATTCGGAATAGATATAGCTGCCGTCGAGCGAATAGTTGTCGATCGAGAGCGTCGCGCCCTGCCCGTTTTCGACCCCTTCCGTGCGGATCTCCGCGCTGAACACATAACGCGTTTCCGGTTTGACCGTGACCGTGCGGACAAGGCGGCAGTCGTCCTCATCCTGCGGCACAAAGCCGAATGCGCCGTCCTCCGACAGAACGCTGTACCCGCCTTCGTACGAGTCCATGTGCCAGCCGTTCGGAATGCCCTCCGTCATGTCGCTCAGGTCGAAATCGGTCGCCGACGTCTCCTCGCCGGACGAAGTATCGGGGCGTTTGCACGCAAACAGACCGGCGATCAGAATGACAGCCAGCAGTATGATCCAAAATCGATGCAACTTTCGCAAAATCCGATCCTCCGATCTCTGTGTTTCTGATTAGTATATCACATCTGCGCTGCACGGGCAACCGTTAAAACGCATTGACGATATGGTTGACGCTTTTTTCGGGCAGAAGCACCTCGATCACGTCAAAACGCGCGGGCTGTTCGAGCCCGCCGTTTGCGATGAGCCAGCTCTCCGCGGCAAGCCGCAGAAAGCGCTGCTTGTTCCGATCCACCGCGTCCGCGGGCCGTCCGAAGCTGTTCGGCGTACGCGTTTTGACCTCGACAAAAACGACCGTGCCGGTGCTTTTCTCCCGCGCGATGACGTCGATCTCATACCGATGCGAGCGCCAGTTCCGCTCCAATATGCGATAGCCGCTGCGCCTGAGATGCCGCGCCGCGAGCTCCTCGCCGATCCGTCCCGTTTCCGCCGTCGTCATAGCAGGTTTTTGAGGAAGGACCGCCGGTGCAGCGGACACGGACCGTATTCCTTGATCGCGTCCATGTGCGCTTTCGTGCCGTAGCCCTTGTTCTGCGCAAAGCCGTACACCGGATAGATCGCGTCCTGCTCACGCATGTAGCGGTCACGCTCGACCTTCGCGACGATCGACGCCGCGGCGATCGAATAGCTCAGCGCGTCGCCGTGGATCAGCGCGTGCTGCCGCGCGGGGATCTTTAACCCCGTCAGCGCGTCGATGAGCACGTCGGTGACCGGCGTTTTCATTTTGGCAAACGCCTCGCAGAACGCGCGTTTTGTCGCCTCCAGGATGTTGATCTCGTCGATCGTCTTTTCGTCGACCCATGCGGTCTGCGCCTCGACGCAGGTGCTTAAGATGCGGTCGTAAAGCGCTTCGCGGCGCTTTTCGCTGACCTTTTTCGAGTCGTTGACGTACTCCAAAAGCGGTTCCGGCGGCATAACGACGCAGGCGACGACGACGGGTCCCGCCAAAGGACCTCTTCCCACCTCGTCCATGCCCGCGAGGATCACGCCGTCCTGCGTCCAGAACGCGCGGTCGCGCTCAGACAGAACCAGCAGCCGTTCCTGTTCATTCCGCTTCGCCATCGTCTTCCTCCTTCGGCGGCTGTTCAAGGGTCACGCGCGCGATCCTGCCCGCGCGGAACTCATCGAGAACGATCCTTGCCGCGCGTTCGACGTCAAGAATCCCGCCTTTTTGGATGAACCCGCGGCTCTTTGCGACGCCCTCCAAAAGGGTTCCGTCCGGCGTATCCGCGGAAAGCTTTTTATAACGCTCGAACAGTGCGTTCGGACAGAGCGTTCTGAGCGAAGAAAGAAGTTGCTCCGCAAGCTCCTCGGTGTTCAGGATCTCGTCGTTGATCGAACCTAAAAAAGCGAGGTGTCTGCCGATCGTTTCGTCTCCGAGCTTCGGCCACAGGAGCCCCGGCGAATCCAGAAGCTCCAGATGCGGCGTGATCTTCACCCACTGCTTGCCCTTCGTAACGCCCGGTCTGTCGCCGGTCTGCGCGCGTTTTTCGCCCGCGATGCGGTTGATCAGCGTGGATTTTCCGACGTTCGGAATGCCCGCGATCAGCACGCGCACCGTCTTTTGCGCGCCTTTCTCTTCATAGCGTTTGACGCGCTCCGCCGTCGCCTTTTCGATGAGCCGGATCGCCGTCGCCTTTGCGTTCTGCGCGCTTGCCGTGACCTCCGCCGCTTCGATCCCCTGCCGCTTATAATACCCGATCCAACGCTTGTTGGATGCAGGATCGGCAAGATCGCTCTTATTCAGCAAAAGAACGCGCGATTTGCTGCGAAACAGCGCGTCAAAGTCCGGATTCCGCGTGCTCTGCGGCGCGCGCGCGTCCACGAGCTCGATCACAACGTCGATGAGCTTCAGATTATCTTCGAGCATCCTTTTGGCCTTCGCCATGTGCCCGGGGTACCAGTTGATCGGATTGCCTTCCATATGTTCTCCCACTTCCTATACGGAAAAAAGCCCCGAAGCCGGGGCGCTTTTTTACAGTCTGATGACCGGAAACCGTTTCTTCGGCTTGGTTTTTTGTCCGTCCGCCGCGTCGTCCGGTTCCTTTTCCGAGACGGTTCCTTCGAGCGTCTGACGCTCGCTGCGGATCTCGAAATGAATGATGAACGACATGATCGTGCGCAGCAGAACGATCGCGCCGAGGACCAGAAGCTCCTGCCACTCGCGAACGATGACCGTGCGCAGGACCTCGCCGCCCATCTTGAACGTCAGCGCAATCGCGATGCCCTCCGCGGCGATCAGCCTTGCGTGCGGATCCTTCCGAAGCCATGCGATCACGCCGCGGATCGCGGTCAGAACGATCATGATGACGCCGATGACCTCGCACAGCATGACCGCCCATTCGATGACATAGGTAAAATACTGTTGTACGATCGCAAATACCTCTTCCATGCTGCAGACCTCCCGTTCACTGCGTTATTGGGTTTTATTCGGCGTCCGAAGCTCGGGTCCCGGATCGCCGAGGTTGAAATGCTTGCGGCAGAGCCCGATATATTTGTCGTTCGCGCCGAGGACCACCTGGTCGCCGACCTTGGTGATGCCGCCCTTGCCGTCCAGTCTTGCGTTGTTCGTGGCTTTCCGTCCGCACCAGCAGATCGTCTTGACCTCTTCGATCGCGTCCGCGCGGGCTAAAAGCCAATGGCTGCCCTCGAAGAAATTGCCCTGAAAATCGGTGCGAAGCCCGTAGCAGATGACCGGGACGTTGTAGTCGTCGACGATCTTGACCAAAAGCTCCACCTGATCCTTGCTGAGAAACTGCGCTTCGTCGATGATCAGGCAGTCGTATTCGCCCGCCTTGACCTTGTTCATGTCGAGCTCTTCCATCGAAATACAGGTGTCTTCGAGCCCGCAGCGCGACCAGATGCGTCGGGTGCCGTTGCGCGTGTCGATCGAAGGCTTGATGAGAATCGCGTTTTTGCCGCGCTCCCAGTAATTATACTTCACCATGATCGCGTTTGCGGTCTTAGAGGAGCCCATCGCCCCGTAACGAAAATACAGCTTTGCCATATGCAATCTCCCTGCCGTGCTTCTTCGCTACCCATTATAGCGGAATACACGGCGCTTGTCAAAAAAATCCGCAAAATTTTCAATTCGGGATTGACGAAACCGATATTCGCGAGTATAATAGCAAAAGCGTCGTAGATTACGACATTGTTGCTCAAGAGGGGAGGGAAAAAAATGGAAATCAGAGTCGGTGAAAACGAATCCCTGGAAAGCGCTCTCAAGAGATGGAAGAGAAAGTGCGCTCGCAGCGGCGTCCTCGCTGAGGTCCGCAGACGTGAGCATTACGAAAAGCCCAGCGTAAAGCGCAAGAAGAAGGCAGAAGCCGCCAGAAAGCGCAAGTATTGATTTTGAAGCAACATCGAAGAGGACCGGAATCCGGTCCTCTTTTTCGTTTACCCGAGAATGCTGTCCCTACCGCTGCGCCTCGCTTCGGGATATAGCGATCACCCGGAACGCGACATCCCTGACAGCCCAAAACACCGCCGTATCCTCAAAGATGCTTCGAATCGTTTCGCGGTCCTTTGCCGCCTTTTGACCCGAACCGAACAATCGATCGTAATCGTCGATTACTACGGTGACCGCCTTGAATGAGAGCCATTCGTTGAGATCGCACAAGCATTCGGAAAGCGCATCCCAGTTCTCACCAAAATAAGAGGGAAACTGCATCGCCGCAGAGATCTCCCGAAAGAAGCCAGCCTTCGTTCTGCATCTCTTTCCCCGAAGATACGCCGCATAGGTTCCCGGCGTCCGTCCCGCCGCGCTGACAGCGTCGAATGCGGCTTTTCCCGTTTCATCTTCGATGGCGGTGAAAAACGTCTCTCTTGCCTTCTTTTCTTTCTCCGCATGCAGATTCCGGCAGCGAAGCCAGTCGATGGTGAGATACATATTTTCGAGATCAAATGTATCCAGTCCCTTAACATAGGTCATTTCATCGCGCAGCAGTTCATTGTCCTGTACGATGAAGCAGCCGGACAACAGATCGATGCCGATCACCGTGCCGTCTTCGAGACGGTAAACCTCCGGCTGCAGACGCCCGTCTTTTTTCTTCCGCTGCAAAAGCGCGTCCTGTTCGAGCAGATCGCGCACAGCCAAGATCAACGCTTCGTCCTCGGTCGGATCCGCATCAAAGCGATCCCGAACATAGCGGGAAAGCTCCTCCCCTGTGATCGCGTTCGGCGTAAGGTTCGGGCGCTCCTTTTCATAGACAGCCTTCCACTGCTCCGTCATCGGCGGAAAAAGCTTTTTGATCTGCATATCGATCCTCCTTTCGGGAAAAAGGGCGAGGCAATGCTGCCCCGCCCCCCTGTTTCGTTTTGGATCATTCCTCCGCCGCGATCTCAAACGTATTGATGAGACCGACCACATAGCGCAGGATCGCGACTGCGTCCTTCGCATCCGGCTTGCCGTCGAAGTCGGACGCTACATCCGCATTCTTCGCGCCTTCCGGCGTCAGCGTGGAGAGACCGACCAGCGCGCGCAGCACGAGCGCCGCGTCTGCCGAGGTGACCATACCGTCGCAGTTGGCGTCGCCGTATGCCGGGATAAACTGCACGATGTCCGCACGGCTGCGCGTACGGATACGCGGACCGATCTGATCGGAGTTCTCATAGCTGTTCTGACCGATGGAAGCGATGCCGCACGCGGTCAGATACACGCCCTCCTTGACCCAGCTGAGGTCGTGATAGCCCTGTTCGTCCTTCTCGCAGTCATCGCTGCAGTTGATGTAGCCGTCGAGGAAGATCACGACTTCGCCGCTGCCGTCGTCCACATGGATCGCGCCGAGCACGCCGTTCGCGTCATACTCGACCTTGGTGACCTTGCCAGTGAACGCCACGAGGTTGCCGACCTTGTTCGGCGCAGCTGCCTCTGCCGTCGTGAGCTGCTCGGGAACGACGTATGCTTCGGCGTTCTCTGCGCAGATCTTGTCAAGCTCCATGTTCAGAATGCCGTCGTCGATGACGTACGTCTCGATCGTCTGCATGTTCGCCATGGTGATATCGACTTCAAGCAGTCTTGCGCGCGTTGCGTAGCCCTTCGTGATCACGCCGTCCGCGGTGTATTCGACGTCGCGCAGTGTGACGTCCTGGATGTCTCCGCCGTAATCGTTGCCGCAGTTCAGCTCGATCTCGCCCATGTACTCGCTGGTCATACCGGTGATGCGCAGCTTCTGGCCGATCTCATAGCGTCCCGCGACCGGGAACACGTTGATGCCTCTGCCGGAATCGTCCTGGATATAGATACAGTCGAAGAACGCGGTGTCCTTGTCGTAGCCGGACGCGTTGGAGGTGACGTAGCCCTCGATCGTGTAGGTGGTGTTGAGCTTGCCCGCCTCGTGGATATCCGCAATCGGCGTGACCTCGCTCGGATGGATCATCTTGAACAGGTTGACAACGATCTGGTAGTTCGTGTTCTGCAGCGTTGCCGCGCTCTCCATTTCGACCTTGACCTCGAACGTCGAGAAGAAGGTGACGCCGGAGGTGATGCAGAAGCCGCCCGTAGGCAGTTCTTCGTATGCCAGCACGCTGATCGTGTCCTGATCGCCCGCCGCATCGTAGTACGGCTGATAGATCTTGTCCGCCGTGACGTTCTTGCCGCCGTTGTAGTACAGCGGATAGGAGCTGACGAACGAGGTGTCGAACGCATTGACGACGCTCGTTGCGCCGTTCAGAATGATCGGCGCCGCATTGTAGCAGGAGAACATCAGGTTCGTGTTCTCGATGAGGTACTCGGTCAGCGGGACATTCCAGTTGTAGAAGTCCTTGCCTGTGAAATGCAGACGGTAGGACTCGTTGGTCATGTTGACCGCGTCGGAAACGATGCCCTTGCCTACGCGCGCCTTTGCGCCGATGGTTTCGAGCAGTTCGTTCGAGATGACGCTCGCCCATTCCTCCTCGTTTTCCGGCTCGAGACGGTCGGACTTCGAGCAGACGATGAAGCTGCCGCCGCGCTCTGCGTATCTTCCGATCGCCGCGATCTCATCTTCGGTATAGAGCGAATCGCTCACCGAGATGCTTGCGCCCTTGAACGGAACGGTCAGAACGAGCAGGTCGCAGTTTTCGAGCACTTCGTCCGTGATCGGCTCGGTGATGTGCTGCGACTTGACGCCGTACTGCGCCGCGAGCTCGATGAACGCCGTATCGGAATCCGCATAGTTGCCGGAGACGTAGAAGTTGCTGTGTCCCGCGTCGATCAGCATCAGCGACATATCCGCGCCGTCGCGGACCGTGAAGCCGAGATTGCCGTTGAACACGAATTCCGCGCCGCGGAAGGTACCGGTGACCTTGACCTCCATCTTGAAGCGTCCGGTCTCTGCCGGCGTATAGGTCCAGGTCAGCTTGTCATCCTGCTTGGTCGTGGTCAGCACGCTGGTGCCGTCGGCAAACGTCGGGTTTTCGATGACGTCAAGCACTTCCCCGTCGATCGTGTATTCGACGCTGGTGACCGTGAACTCGACCGCAGAAGCGTCCTCGCCGATCGCCGGCTCTTCGTAGTTATAAAGCGGAATGCTGAACGTGATCGGTTCGTCTTTCAGCTCGATCGTGGTATCCTTTTCGACGGGCGACATACCGATCTTGACGGTCTCGCTCGTCCAAACGGGTGCGGTCACCGCGATGTCTGCGTCGACCTCATCCACGCGGATATAGTAGTAGGAGTAGTTGTTGTCGAGCTCGATTTCCCAGGAGCCGGTCTGCGTGTTGAAGGTCTTCGTCGCAGCGACGACGTCGCCGTTCGCGATCACGGATACCTTCTGCACCTTGTCGGTCGGATCCTTGAAGTCGACGCGGATCCTGAGCTTTTCGCCCTGCTCGAGATTCAGAACGGAGCCCATCACGTTGTCGTTCAGCGTGTAATAGATTTCGAGATCGTTGTCCTCGGTGGCGTACATCGTCATGGCGCGCATCGCGTCATAGATGCCTTCCTCGGAGAAGTTGTCGGTGTAGATAACGTCGCGGCAGGTGTTGCTGTCGCCCCAGCCGCCCTTATGGTTGTCCTGGTTGTTGGTCGGTGCAAGGTGCCAGCCCTTGTCCAGCGCCATGGTGTAGTACTGGTAGGAGGGCCAGTACATCGAACCGCCGACCTTGCCCTCGCCGTTGCCGACCTCGATCATGGTGATCAGCTCGTCGTACGCGGGGGTATAGTGTGCAAAGTCTTCAAACGTACCGAACGTCGTGCCCGGATGGTTGAACTGGTTGATCGTGGTCTTTCTGCCGTTCTCCTTGTCGATGCGGGCGACCTCGACGAGTCTGTCATAGTACGCGATCAGACCCGGACCGTTCTTCACAACATACTTCGGCACATTGCGGGACTCGAAGCCGATCGAGTTGAACGTGTTGATATGGCCGTACTGACCGGACCAGGTCATCTCGTAACCGATGATCGGAACGAAGTTGGCATCCGCATACTGTGCCGCCGTCGCCTTCGCTTCCTGCCACAGCGTCATGGAGCCGTCCGCAGTCATCTTGCCCTTCGACGCATCGGTCATGTCGCCGTTCGGGTTGTCCTTGGTGTCGTAGTAGTTGCTGTGGTCGGTGACTGCAAGGAAGTCGATCTGCTCTGCAGCCTTTGCATGCGCAAGCGCCTGCTCCAGCGTGCCGGTGCCGTCGGAATACTCCGCGGTATGCGAATGCAGTTCGCCGAAGTAGAGCTGGTAGGTCGCAACGCCGACCGTGAAATTCCAAACGGTCTCATAGAACCGACCGTCCGCGCGGGTAATCTTCACCCAGACGGTGACCTTGCCGTCCTCCATGTCCTCTTCGGGCGTATAAGTCGCGGTATCGCCCTCAACGACCGGGGTGACCGGGACCTCGTTCAGCGTCATTTCGACGGTCGGGTTTTCACCGCAGTTTGCAAACGTGACGGAAATCACGGGGCGCTTGTTGTCGCCGGTCGCACTGTTCGCCTCCGGTGTATAGCCCGTGATCTGCGGAAGGTCGATGACGACGAGCTCATAGGTCTCGGTCGTCTCATTCGGCGTCTCCCACGAGTCGGTCGCCGTGACCTTCACCGTCAGGTTGCCGCCGGTGATGATCTCCGCGGGAATGATGAACCGATAGGTATCGTCCTCGATGCCGTCAGGCTCGAGCGACGCCAGAACATCTTCGCCCTTCAGAACCTCCATCAGAACGCTCGCAACGCCGCTTGCATCCTCGACCTTGACGGAGAAGGCGTACGGCTTGCCGACCTCGGCATCCGCCTGATTCACGCGCGTGATGACGGGACCCTTCACGTCGTTCGTCGGAACGTAATCCTTCGGAGAGCCGTTCCGGAGCTGCTTGTTCGCGTTGTACTTCGATACGACCGCGTACAGATTCACCACATCGCCTGCCGCAACGCCGACGGGATAGGGCGCCGCGCGGTAGATCGGCATTGTCGCGCCGGTGCTGTCGGTCACGGTGGTGGAGCCGCTGTCCTTATACTCGCCGAGCGTGACGTTCTTGATCATAACGTACTCGGTTATAAGGTTGTCAAAATTGCTCGTAATGCCGGCAAAGTTCTCGAACACCTGCGGTTCTTTCGCATCGTCGCCGATGATCTCGCCGGGCTCCGCCTTGCGGATGACCTTGCAGGACTGAATCTGCTGCACGCCGCCGTACGGTCCGAGCTTGCCTTCCAAAACCAGCCAGTCGCCGATCTCGATCGGTTGAGGCGGTTCGCTGGTGTCGTTAGCAAGATCGCCGAAAACCTGCAGCGCGTAGATTTCATCGTCGATCTTCGCCTGCAGAACCGCCGAGTTGATGCTGCCGAAATTGCCGAAGCGGTACACGAGCTGACCGACGACCTTTGCGGAAGCAACTTCGCCTGCCGCCAGCGCCTGCGGAATCGTCATGACATCGCTTGCGCTGATCGTATAGGTGATCTCAATCGTGTTGGAGACCGCGTTGCCGACCTGCGCGTATGCATAGAGCGTGCAGGTCTCGGAGATCGTGATCGGCTCGGTGTATTCGGCAAACTCGCCTTCCTCACCGATGCGCCAATAGATCGTCGCGCCTTCGGTCTCGCAGCTTAACGTGACCTTGGTGCCGGACAGGTTGATGCCGGAACCGTCGGGCGTGGCGACCGGCTCCTTGACGATCATGCCTTCGAGCTTATAGAAGAGGAAGTCGAACGCGCCGGAATCATCGATGGTCTTGTAACCGCTGAAATAATTGTTCTTGGCATACCACTGCAGATAAACCTCGCGCGCAACGTTTTTGATGCTGTAGCCCTCGCCGTGCGTCTCGACCGCCCAGTCCTTATTGACTTCGTCGTACGGCGTGCTCGCGTATTGCGTTCCCATGGAGATGTATTTGCCGTTCTGCGAGAAACGATAGGTTCCGTCCTCGTTCACGGTGACATCCCAGATGATGTTCTCGGAAACGCCGGAGATCACACCCTCCGCGGGCACGATGTCAACGCCGGCATTGTAGTAGCCGTTTGTTCCGCATGCATCGAGCGCCTTGTTGTTCGTCGTGTTGTGAATGACAACGCGATCGCCCGTTTCCGGAAGCTCGGTCATCAGCGTCGCGGATGCGACTGTCGGCTCGTCGTCGGCATATACCGACGGCACCAGCGCGAGCAGCATCACAAGCGACAGGATGAGTGCCAATGCTTTTTTCATGTGTTCTTGTCTCCTCCTACTTGATTTCAAAACAGGCTGTACGCCCAAAAGGACACACCTTCCCTATTTATACAAATCCATTATACACGAACCGTTTCCAAAAATCCATCCCTTTCTTTACACTTTTTTCATCTTCCAAACGATTCTCCGGACATCAAAAAAGCAGGGGCTGAAGGGCTCCTGCTTTTTGGTTTCGATTCGATTACTCGATGATGCTTGCGACGACGCCGGAAGCAACCGTTCTGCCGCCTTCACGGATTGCGAAGCGGAGACCCTGTTCCATTGCGATCGGCGTGATCAGCTGGATTTCCATGCGGATGTTGTCGCCCGGCATGACCATCTCAACGCCTTCCGGCAGCGTGATCGTGCCCGTAACGTCGGTCGTTCTGAAATAGAACTGCGGACGGTAACCGGAGAAGAACGGGGTGTGACGGCCGCCCTCTTCCTTCGTCAGAACATACACCTCAGAGTTGAAGTGCGTGTGCGGATGAATGGAACCCGGCTTCGCCAGAACCTGGCCGCGCTCGATCTCGTTGCGCT